>DASRWB010000018.1:0-6679 GCA_035654775.1 Flavobacteriaceae bacterium
ATGAAGGAGTTGCCAAACTGGTAGCCGAAAAAGGCCTGATTTCAGAAGAATTGCAAGCTGATTTAGATCGATTACGCGCCTCAAATATTCCGGTAGATGTGATATTTGAGCAAGGTGTGAAGGTTTTAGGATTGGAATAAAACAGGGTTCATACAAGCAAAATCATTAAAAGCCACCGGAAATAGGGTGGTTTTTTTTGTGAGTTGTTAGTCGTTAGTCGTTAGTATTTAGTTGTTAGTCGTGAATGGTGAATCGTGAGTGGTGAATGGTGAATGGTGAATGGTGAATTGGCTTTATAGTGGTAAACAAATGATGTCAAATGATTATTGGTTTAAAACAGACCTTGGTAATGGACAATCTTTTTCTTGACATTTCACACTGAAAAGGTAGAAAACCAGTTGGCAATAAACATCCTATAAAAAGCACTAGCCAGTCACTTTAAAGTAAAACCTAGACTTCTTTTTTCTATCTCTACCCTTTATTAGTTTTGATATTTATTGCACAACTTCCACAACCAGGTTTTCTCCGATTTTTTCTACTTTGGCTACTTTGTTTTTGGTGAGGTCTTTAATGGCTTTGTCCCATTTTTTGTTGCTTAAACCGGCCTGTGCTTTTAGATGGTTTAAATCCATTTTCTTTGTTTTCTTTAAAATTTGCCAAACGGCTTTGGCTTCGTCACTGATGTCTAAGGGTTTTTTCTCCGGTTTCATTTGGGGGAAAAAGAGCACTTCCTGGATAGAAGGGTTGTTGGTTAAAAACATAATGAGGCGGTCCATACCGATTCCCATTCCTGCGGTTGGCGGCATGCCGTATTCGAGGGCTCTTAAAAAATCGTGGTCGATGGTGCCTGTGGCTTCGTCATCGCCTTTTTTAGCCAGTTCTTTTTGGTGTTCAAAGCGCTCACGCTGGTCGATAGGGTCGTTAAGTTCGCTGTAGGCATTGGCTACTTCTTTTCCGCAGACCATAAGTTCAAAACGCTCGGTGAGTTCGGGGTTGTTGCGGTGTTCTTTGCACAGCGGGCTCATTTCTTTGGGGTAGTCGGTAATAAAGGTAGGCTGAATGAAATGGCTTTCGCATTTTTCGCCAAAGATTTCATCAATCAGTTTGCCTTTCCCCATGGTGTCATCTACTTCAACATCCAAGGCAATGGCTGCTTTTCGGATTTCCTCTTCGGTTTTTCCGGTAATGTCAAAGCCGGTAAATTCTTTGATGGCGTCGGTCATGGTGATTCGTTTGTACGGGGCTTTAAAGTCTATTTCGTGTTTTCCAAAGGTGACTTTTGTGGTTCCGTTTACTTCCATGGCGCAGTATTCCAGGAGTTTTTCGCAAAAGTCCATCATCCAGTGGTAGTCTTTGTAAGCCACATAGATTTCCATGGCGGTGAACTCCGGGTTATGGGTGCGGTCCATACCTTCGTTTCTGAAGTTTTTTGAAAATTCGTAAACGCCGTCAAACCCGCCGACAATAAGTCTTTTCAGGTACAGTTCGTTAGCAATACGCATGTAAAGCGGAATGTCCAGGGTGTTGTGGTGGGTAACAAAAGGTCGGGCTGCTGCTCCGCCGGGAATGGGTTGCAATACCGGAGTTTCGACTTCAAAATATCCGGCCCGATTAAAAAAGGCACGCATGGCATTAAAGAGTTTGGTGCGTTTTATAAACACTTCTTTTACATGCGGATTTACCACTAAATCGGCGTAACGCTGTCTGTAGCGTTGTTCGGGGTCGTCAAATTTGTCGTGGATATTTCCCTCGGCATCTACTTTAGGAAGCGGTAAGGGTTTTAGGGCTTTGCTCAGCAGGGTAAAGTCATTAACCAGTACGGTTTTTTCGCCTACTTTGGTAGTAAAGAGTTTGCCTTCTATGCCGATAAAGTCTCCGATGTCCAGCAGTTTTTTATATACGGTATTGTATTTGGTTTTGTCTTCAGTAGGGCAAATTTCATCACGGTTAAAATACACTTGAATCCGGCCTTCGCTATCCTGTAGTTCGGCAAAGCTTGCGTTGCCTTGAATGCGGCGCGACATCAATCGGCCGGCTATACTTACGGTTTTGCCTTCCTTAAAGGAATCTTTTAGTTGTTTTGAGGTATGGGTTATCGGAAAAACATCAGCGGGATAAGGATTTATGCCCAATTCGCGTAGTTTGTCGAGTTTGTCTCTTCGAACGACTTCTTGCTCTGAAAGTTGCATGCTTGTAAATTTTGAATTGCAAAATTACATTTTTTAGTAAGAAAACCTGCAAGTTGTTAAAGATAAGTTGGCGCAGCAAAATCCTGTACTTTTTGGTGGCCCATAAAACCTCTTTTGAAAGATGATTTTTTGTGTTAAAAAAATAAATTCCTAACTTAACAGGTGTAACATCTTTAAAAAAAGAGCTACTTACAGGTATACCTTCAAAAAAAAACAACTATGAGTTTTTGGCGTGTTCTGCTTTCCATAATTTGTCCGCCTTTGGCCGTTATAGACCGAGGTTGTGGTTCTATATTAATTGTCTTTTTATTGTGGCTTTGCGGCTGGGTTCCGGGCGTAATTGCCGCGCTGGTAATTTTAAACAATCCTAAAGCGTAACCGTTTATTTTATGTATTTTTGCTGCTTATGAATAAGGCAGTACACGTTGAGGATTTAGGTTTAAAAGCTTACAAAGAAACCTGGGATTATCAGGAAGCACTTTTTAAACATACGCTAGATATCAAGATAAAAAACAGGCGAGAAGGCACAACGGAGCCCACGTCAAACTATTTTTTGTTTGTAGAGCATCCGCATGTTTACACGTTAGGAAAAAGCGGTGACCTATCCAACCTGTTGCTCAGTGAGTCTCAGCTGAAAGAAAAAGGCGCCGAGTTTTATAAGATTAATCGTGGCGGTGATATTACCTATCACGGTCCGGGGCAAGTGGTGGGTTATCCCATACTAGATTTGGATAATTTTTTCACCGACATTCACAAATACTTGCGCTTGCTGGAAGAGACGATTATCCTAACGCTGGCCGAATACGGACTTCAGGCGACCCGAAGTGAAGGCGAAACCGGCGTGTGGCTGGATACCGGCACACCCTTTGCCCGAAAAATTTGCGCCATGGGCGTTCGCGCCAGCCGATGGGTGACCATGCATGGTTTTGCTTTAAACGTGAATGCCGATTTAGGGTATTTTGATCATATTATTCCGTGTGGTATCCGGGGAAAAGCGGTAACCTCATTGAATGTAGAGCTTGGCGTGCAGGAAGTGCCTGTTGCAGAAGTAAAACAAAAGCTACTGAAGCATTTTGCAGCACTTTTCCAAGCCACACTTCTTACGACTTAAAAGCGTTCAAGCAAGCTTGCTTTTGAATTTAAAGAATTTGCATTAATTGATTTCGTAGAGCAATACTTCGTTGTTGGTGCTTTTGGTAACAAATTCCAGCGCTTTGTCTTTGTCGGCGTTAAGCATGTCTATTTTTGAGTTTCCGTACACCGGAAAGTTAGGAATAGGTTTAGCCTGACTGTCAAAGAGGTACACTTTATGTGTTTGGAGGTCTGTAACGGTGACGTAAATCTTATCGTTGATATAGAAAATTTCAGGAGCTGTATAGATGCCAAAATCCAGTTCCACGGTTTTATCTTTAATGCGCAACAGGTTATCGGTTAGTGTCACCAGGGTTTTGGCGGTTGCCACCATGCGGTGTTGTTCGTTTAGGTTGTGTTTTTGGGTGGTTACATTGCCCTGACTGTCTACCGCAATTAAATCGCCTTCTAGGCTTGTGGTTGTAAACTTGTTGTTGTGGATATAAACGGGTTGTGACGTGTAGTTAAATTGCTTTTTAGGTTGCACTCGGGTATAGCCTCGTCTGTCCAGAATAAAGAGTTTTTCTTTGGTTTTAAGTACAATGTAGTCTTTGGTTCCAATTTTAAAATGTTGTGGTTGTGTTGTGATTTCAGTACCTGCTGATGCGAAGTTAAATCCCGGTACTATTTTCCCTTTCAGGTTGTAGAGTAAGACCTTGCTTCCCTGGGTAATCATCAATCGGTAGTTTCGGTTGTTGTCGTAATCAAAAACAGCCAGCGGTTGGGTAATGGTCTCTTTAAATGTTAAGGGGAAAGGCGCAACTTCTTTGCCGTTTCGGTCCAAAACATATACCTTGTTAGTCGTGGCAAAAGCCAGCTGCAGTCTTCCGTTTTTGTACATGTCTACCTGGGAAACATTTCCTATAATTGCACCGTCCAATTTCTTTTTCCAGAAAATTTCACCTTCGTTAGAAATAAGGTACAAGTTGTTTTCTATATCCTGAACCACGATGTCTTGCTCACGGTTTAAGTGGTTGGTAACAAAATGTGGCGTGTTGAGTAAATCGGCGTCGAGTTTTATATTAAAATCTTCGGTAACAGCATAGGTGTTGAATTTGGCTTTCGATTTTTTAAGCGCCACCGAGAGATGTGCAAAATTCGTGTCGTAAGTACATTGAAACGCTGTGCTTTTATAGCTATTCAGTGCTAAGGGTTTTTCGGTGTCAATCAGCTGGTTGAGTTTCTCATTATTTATAACATACAGCAATGAAGAGGTATTGCTTAATTGTGCTGCTATGTCCTGATAGGCATACCCGTTAGCATAGGTAGTGTTGTTTTGATAGGCGGCAATGCAGTTTTGCAGAAAAGCGACACTGGTTGAAAACACGATAAAATCGTCAAGGATAGCATAGGTGGAAAAATTGCTTGAAGTGACAAACGGATAAAACAAATCTATAAACAGAGAAGCGTCGTCAAAGGTGTACACGGGTACATCTCTATAGGTTTCGGTCTCGGTTTGCTTTCCGCTTAAGAATTCACTTGCCGTCGTAGCATCCAAGGAATTTAAAACAAAAGCCTGATTTTCGCCGGCATAGATGATGCCAATTTCGGTAGCCGTATCAAACAGGGTTGTGTTTGTTCTAACCGAATCGGTTTCGATGGCATTGGCTTTTCTGAATTTTGTAAGGTTATCGGAAAACACTTTATATTGATTGAAGGTTAAACTCAAAAAGCCATCGGCATTTTCCGGGGTAATATTTGGTAGTTTGTTTTGTTGCGGAAGGGTGTTTTTGAACACATTGATTAGGCTCTTTGTGGAGTCGGCAGCTTTGGTAATTCCGTTGAGCAGCAGTCGGTCTTGGGAAACCTCTACGTCGAGCATGCTGAGGTGCGTAAATGTGGCCAGCGCAACCGAGTCCATTAGCTTAACATGGGGGAAAGGCTGATTTTTACTGTTTATCAAAAGCGAAAATGATGCCTGTTCGTCACTTGTTTTTAAGAGCGTATTCACTTCATTGGTTTCGGGCTTTTTGTCGAGCAGGTTTTTAAGGATGTCTTCACTAGATGACACTATAAAAATACTGTCTTTTATGGCGGTGAAGAACACCTGATTTTCGAGTTGTATTTTGTCTATTTTTTTGTCGGCATAGGTTAGGGTTTCGCGGGTGATGTTTTTACTGTTTTTAAAGGAAAGAATACTATCGTTATAGGGTGTGGCCAGCGAAAATTCCAGGCTGTCTTTAGTTTCGATTACAAGCGACAACACTACTTCATTTTCGGTGTGTATGTTTTCCAGCGGGATAAGTTTGCGTGATAGGGTATTTGCCAGTGAGGTAGAAGCTATTTTAGAAATAAAATCGTTGTTTTTCAGGTTTCGCTGAATTCCGTTAAGGTTGTTGCTTTTAAGTGTCAAGCTTGCCTTTTCGGGAATATACGTGGTACTGTCGGCTTGTTTTGATGTTTCAGTACAGGAATAAAGTAAAATAATGCAAAGGAGCAAGCCATAATTTTTCATAAAACGTAAGTTTTTTGCAAATATACTCAAGTTAACTCAGACCTCTAATTTAAGTTGTTTGGAAAGCAGTTTAAAGGAATTTCGATGGTATTTGGTGATGCCGTATTTTTCGATGGCCTCGCGGTGTTCGCGGGTAGGATAGCCTTTGTTTTGTTTCCAGTTGTACATAGGGTATTCTTCGTGAATGGTATTCATGTAAGCGTCTCTGTAGGTTTTGGCAAGTACAGAAGCCGCAGCAATAGAAGCGTATTTGCGGTCGCCTTTAATCAGGGTTTGGTGTGGTATGTTTTTAAAAGGTTTGAATTTGTTTCCGTCTACAATAATATATAAAGGTTCTGTGATTAAATTTTCAATGGCAAGATGCATGGCGTTAATGGATGCATTCAAAATATTCACCCGGTCAATTTCTTCGGGAGAAACATGAGCTACGGCATAGGAATACGAATGCGCTTCAATAATCGGCTTCAACAAGTTTCGTTTTTTTTCAGAAAGCAGTTTAGAGTCTGTTAACATTTCATTGGTAAACTCTTCGGGCAAAATTACAGCGGCGGCGGTAACAGGTCCGGCGAGGCAGCCTCTACCGGCTTCATCGGTTCCGCATTCGTACTTGAGGTTGGAGTAATTAGGCTTTAACATACGCGAGTAAAAATGGAGGAGTTACCCATATGAAATTATTAAAAAGCAAAAACTTAGCTCGAAATTATGGAAATAAAAGTCATTTTAACATAGTTTTTGTCAGAAATCTTTGTGTATTTAAGATTTTATTAAGATGTTTGTGCTAGACTAATTCAAAAAAATTATTTATGAAATTAAAACTAACGTGGTTAACGCTACTTTTAGCGTTTGTTGTGCAGTTTTCTTTTGCTCAAGAGAAAACAGTATCAGGTAATGTAGTTTCAGCTGA
>DASRWB010000019.1:0-26935 GCA_035654775.1 Flavobacteriaceae bacterium
CCCTGGCCGGCAACCAAAGACGAGTTGATCGATTACGCCATCAGAACCGGTGCACCGCTAGAAGTTGTTGAAAATTTACAGGCTATTGAAGACGAAGGAGACTCGTATGACTCCATAGAAGAAATATGGTCTGATTATCCAACGGATGAAGATTACCTCTGGAACGAGGACGAATATTAATAAAAAAATTAAAGAAAAGTCTCAAAAACTAGTTGAGACTTTTTTTATGCATTAACGCAACCTTAACGTATTATAAAGTATCTTTATACCTGTCTTTTTTTTCTTAAAAGAGACAGCTAATCGAATAACGTATTGCACGTTATAATCTAAATAAAACACAGATGAGTTTTTTAAATACTGTATTAAAGCTTTTTGTAGGAGACAAATCCCAGCAAGACGTAAAAGCCCTTTCGCCGCTGGTCGCTCAAATCAAAGACGCTGAAAAAACCCTGCAAGACCTCACTCACGACCAGCTGCGCGCCAAAACACAGGCGTTTAAGCAAACCCTTGCAGAAGCGGTAAAAGACCTGGAAGCCCAGATAGCCGATTTGCAAGCCGAAGCCGATGCCAGTGAAGACATAGACCGCAAAGAAGACATTTACCAAGAGATAGACAAGTTGAAAGACGAGGTGTATCAGGTATCGGAAACGGTACTCAACGATATATTACCGGAAGCCTTTGCCGTAGTAAGAGAAACGGCCAAACGCTTTAAAGAGAACTCTTCGTTAACCGTTACGGCTTCGGCTTTTGACCGAGAACTTTCCGGAAACAAATCGTATGTAACCCTGGACAACGACAAAGCCATTTGGGCCAACTCATGGGATGCTGCCGGAAAACCCATAACCTGGGATATGGTACACTACGATGTACAGCTCATAGGCGGTATTGCCCTGCACCAGGGAAAAATTGCAGAAATGCAAACAGGTGAAGGAAAAACACTGGTAGCTACCCTACCCGTGTACCTCAATGCGCTTACCGGAAAAGGCGTGCATCTGGTTACCGTTAACGATTACCTTGCCAAGCGAGACAGTGCCTGGATGGCCCCTATTTTTGAGTTCCACGGACTGAGTGTAGACTGTATTGACTACCATCAACCCAATTCAGCCGAAAGAAGAAAAGCCTACAATGCCGATATTACCTATGGTACCAACAACGAGTTTGGCTTTGATTACCTGAGGGACAATATGGCCCATGCGCCTACCGATTTGGTACAGCGTCCGCATCACTACGCTATCGTAGATGAGGTAGACTCGGTACTGATTGACGATGCCCGGACTCCTTTAATTATCTCCGGACCCATTCCGCAGGGCGACAGGCACGAATTCAATGAACTCAAACCCAAGGTTGAAGACATTGTAAGCGTACAGCGCAAGTACTTAACCGGCGTATTGGCCGAAGCCAAAAAGCTTATTGCCGAAGGCAACACCAAAGAAGGCGGTTTTAAACTTTTACGGGTATTCCGAGGAATTCCAAAAAACAAAGCCCTTATTAAATACCTGAGTGAAGAAGGCATCAAACAACTGTTGCAGAAAACCGAAAACTTCTATATGCAGGACAACAACCGCGAAATGCCTAAAGTAGATGCCGAGTTGTACTATGTGATAGACGAAAAAAACAACCAGATAGAACTGAGCGACAAAGGCGTGGAATACCTTTCAGGTAAAGACGACCCTGATTTTTTTGTGATGCCCGAAATAGGCATCGAAATTGCTAAAATAGAAAGTCAAAACCTGCCCGTTGAAGAAGAAGCCAAGTTAAAGGAAGAACTTTTCAAAGATTTTGGTGTAAAATCGGAACGCATTCACACCCTAAACCAATTGCTAAAAGCCTACGCTTTGTTTGAAAAAGACATACAGTATGTGGTGATGGACAACAAGGTGATGATTGTCGACGAACAAACCGGACGTATTATGGATGGACGCAGGTATAGTGACGGTTTGCATCAGGCTATTGAGGCCAAAGAAAACGTAAAAATTGAAGCCGCCACCCAAACCTTTGCCACCGTTACGTTGCAAAACTATTTCCGAATGTACCGAAAACTGTCCGGTATGACGGGAACCGCCGTAACCGAAGCCGGGGAATTCTGGGAAATCTACAAACTGGATGTGGTAGAAATACCGACCAACAAACCCATCGCACGAGACGATCGCGAAGACAAAGTATACAAAACCGCACGGGAAAAATACAATGCGGTAATTGACGAAATAGCCACCTTGGTTAACGAAGGCAGACCCGTACTGGTAGGTACCACTTCCGTAGAAATATCTGAATTGCTGAGCCGGATGCTCACCATGCGAAAAATACAGCACAACGTATTAAACGCCAAACTACACAAAAAAGAAGCCGATATTGTAGCCGAAGCCGGGCAACCCGGAATAGTTACCATTGCGACAAACATGGCGGGTCGAGGTACAGACATTAAACTTAGTCCCGAAGTATTAAAAGCCGGCGGATTGGCCATTATAGGTACCGAGCGCCACGATTCCCGTCGGGTAGACCGACAGCTTCGCGGTCGTGCGGGAAGACAAGGTGATGTAGGTTCATCTCAATTTTACGTATCGTTGGAAGACAACCTGATGCGTTTGTTTCAAAGTGACCGGGTAGCTAAAATTATGGACCGGTTGGGGCTTAAGGAAGGCGAAGTGATTCAACATTCCATGATTTCCAAATCCATAGAACGGGCACAGAAAAAGGTAGAAGAAAACAACTTTGGGATTCGTAAGCGACTGCTGGAGTATGACGACGTCATGAATGCACAGCGCGAAGTGGTATACAAGCGAAGATACCACGCTTTGTTTGGCGAGCGTTTACGGGTAGATTTGGCCAATATGATTTTTGATACTGCCGAAAGTCTTTCGGAAAGCAACAAGCTGGCCGGTGATTTTAAAAATTTTGAGTTTGAGCTCATTCGCTACTTCTCCATGAGTGCGCCGGTTACTGAAGCCGAGTTTGCCAAACTGTCTGCACAAGAAATCACTTCAAAAGTATACCGGGCGGCATTTGCGCATTACAAAGATAAAATGGAACGCAATGCCGCACTGGCCTTTCCGGTGATTAAAAATGTGTATGAAAACCAAAAAGACCGGTTTAAGCGTATTGTGGTACCGTTTACCGATGGCATTAAAACCCTGCAAGTCGTTACCGACCTTGAAAAGGCTTATACTTCCGGAGGAAAACAACTGATTACCGATTTTGAAAAAAACATTACGCTAGCCATCATAGACGAGGCCTGGAAGACGCACCTCCGCAAGATGGATGAGTTAAAGCAATCGGTTCAACTTGCCGTACACGAACAAAAAGACCCCTTGTTAATTTACAAGTTTGAAGCTTTTGAACTCTTCAAAACAATGATAGCGCAAGTCAATAAAGATGTTATTTCTTTCTTGTTTAAGGGAGAATTGCCAACTGAGGATGCCAATGCCATTTCAGAAGCAAGACAGCCCAAGCGTAAAGAAAAACTGGAAACCAAAAAAGAAGAGGTTTTAAACATGGATGAACGGGCAGCGCAAGCACGTGCTGCCGGAAACACACAAAGACAACCTCAGGTGGTAGAAACCATTGTACGGGATAAGCCTAAAATAGGCAGAAACGACAAGGTTACCATAAAAAATGTAATGAGCGGAGAAAGCAAAACGCTAAAGTACAAGCAAGCCGAACCTTTAATCAGCAACGGCAATTGGGTACTGGTTGAAGATTAGCAAAAAAGCTGCTTTCGGGCAGCTTTTTTATTACACCTAATATTTCCTACATTCAACGAATAATGTTACTGTGAAGCTAGAAAATATTTAGGTAATTTATATCTTTACCTGTACAATAGCATTCCCAAGACGATAAGTAATAGCAGTATCTTTTAAAAAAAACGTAACGTATTCATCTATTTATGAAGTATCTATTCTATTCCGTATTCTTTATTCTATTTATCCTATTACATTCAGCCCCAGTACAAGGTCAGAACATTAGTTTTGGTTCAACAGGGTTGGTAGGCGAGTCTGTTTTAAATCCCACCTCACTGGATTTTGGTCCTGACGACAGGCTTTATGTGTCGCAGCAAAACGGGCTTATTGTTGCCTATACCATAGAAAGAGATGCCGCACCGGCAGGAAACGGCACTTATACGGTAACGGATGTTGAAGAAATAAACCTGATACAGCTGGGTATACCCAACCATACCGATAGCGGAGGCTACAACCCTACACAACAACGGCTGGTTACCGGTATTCTTACAGCCGGAACCCCGGAAAACCCCATAGTATATGTAAATTCCTCCGATTACCTTTTGGGTGGTGGTGCCAGTGGGAACGACAGTAATCTGGATACCAATTCCGGAATTTTATCCCGTCTGGAATGGACGGGCAGCGCCTGGCACAAAGTAGATTTAATTCGCGGTTTACCGCGTTGTGAAGAAAACCACGCCCCGGAAGGTATTGAAAAGTTTGAAAGAAACGGAAACACCTATCTTTTACTTACCATAGGCGGCAACACAAACAAAGGAGCCCCAAGCAACAACTTTGCCGGGACTTCGGAGTACATGCTGTCGGGTTCGGTGTTGATTGTTAACCTTACCCAGCTGGAAAGTATGCCGGTATATACAGACCCGAGAACCCAAACCGAATACGTGTACGACTTGCCCACGTTAAACGACCCCACCCGCATAGACATAGACAACACACATCCCGATTTTCCCTATCCGGCAGGACATCCGATGTATACGGCTACCATTGATATTGGTGATCCTTTTGGTGGCAACAACAGTTTAAATCAGGCTTTTCCTGAACCCGGTGGTCCAATTCAAACTTTTGCACCGGGTTTTAGAAACACTTATGATGTGGTCGTTACCCAAGCGGGTAAAATCTTTCTTTCCGACAATGGTCCTAACAGTTTATGGGGCGGACTTCCGAGAATATATGACGCAGCTACCGATACGTATTTAGGTGACCAAAGTACCGTAACCTATGATCCGCTTAATCACTATATCACCAACGAATTTAACGAAAGTGGGAGTTCCCTGCACGGCGATCCGTTTCACTACGTAGGAACTACAGCTGATGCCAACCTAACGTACTACGGCGGGCACCCCATTCCGATACTTGCCTTTCCCTCACGCGCTAAAGTGTTAGCTTACACCTACAACGGTTCGAGCTGGGACATAGTAAACAGTGATCCTGCAGATCAGTTGCTGGAAAACCTGCTCACCAATGTAAGTGGGTATTTCAATGCCGGTTTTGATATTACGGACTTCCCTGATAATCCCAGGTTTGGGGAATACTTACTTGACGAACCTGTAGGCAGCACAAAGGTAAATATTCTGGATATCAGAAATTCGTCAACCAACGGTATTGTAGAGTATACCGCTTCCAACTTTGAAGGTGCCATGCAAGGCAATATATTAACGGCCTCATTCAATGGCGACATCAACCGGTATGTACTCAATGAAACCGGTGATGGTATTGTAGCCCACGAAGTGACCTTTAGCGGATTTGGAAGCATTCCGCTAGACGTTATTGCTTTGGGGGATGATACTATTTTCCCGGGCACCGTTTGGGCAGCCACTTACGGCTCGAATGCCATCACGGTATTTGAACCTACAGATTTGGTTTGTTTGTTGCCCGGCGATGAAGGTTACGATCCTCTGGCAGACTATGATGGTGACGGGTTTACCAATCAGGATGAGCTAGACAACGGTACCAACATTTGTTCACAAAGCAGCAAACCTACGGATAATGACGGTGATTTTATCTCCGACCTAAACGATGCAGATGATGACAACGACGGTATTCCTGATGTGAATGACGCTTTTGCCATTGATGCCTCAAACGGGCTCAACACCTCATTGCCTGTATCATATCCTTTCTGGAACAACGATCCCGGCACCGGAATGTTTGGCTTAGGGTTTACCGGACTCATGCTGGATCCTTCCGGAAGTACGGACTATTTGACCCAGTTTGATGAAGACGATTTATCCTTTGGAGGTGCCGCAGGAAAAGCTACACTGGATGAAGTAACCGCAGGCGATGCCCTTGAAGGCTTTAACAATCAAGACAATGCCTTTCAGTTTGGTATAGCTGTAGATACAAACTCCAATCCATTCACCATACAAGCTAAAATAGAATCGCCTTTTTTCGGGATAAACGGTTCGCAAACGGAGCCTATAAATTTTCAGTCCTACGGGATTCAAATAGGTACCGGCGATCAGGACAATTATTTAAAAGTGGTGCTGATGAATGGTACCTCAGCTGCAGATACCGAACACGGTCTACAAATCCTCCTTGAAGATAACGGTATAGTAACTCACAATGCCACCTTTGACGTTCCGGGGATTTTAAGTGCAAATGCCCTGCAACTTTTTATTTCCATAGATCCGGCAAGTCAAACCGCTCAGCCTTTTTACTCCATAGACAGCGGTGCCACCTTACATCTATTAGGGAGTCCGGTGGTTTTACCTTCCGGCTTTTTGGACCCTATGGACAGCAAAGGACTGGCTGTAGGTTTAATCTCAACTTCGCGTGCCGTGTCGGGTTCAAATCCGTTTACTGCCACCTGGGATTACATCGAAGTGTATGAAAACCAAAACGGGGTGCTTTCGCTACATCCGAACCCGCTGGATTTTGGATTAACCCCGGTAGCCAATTCAACCCGAACAAAATACCTGAGCCTAACCAATGAAGGCGGTCCAACCGATGATCCCATTACGATAACCGCTATTGTTTTTACCGGAGCAGATGCCGGACTGTTTTCAAATAATACGGTCTTACCGTTGGTTCTAAATCCGGGATTATCGCTTGACCTTCCTATCAACTTTGCTTCAGATATGACCTTGGGCACCAAAACGGCAACCTTAGAAATTACCCATTCCGGTGCTGTTGAACCGGTGACCTTACCGGTAAGCGGTCAACTCACCGATATTTTTACCCCGGTGTTTAGAATGAATACCGGAGGTCCGGAAGTTGCCGCTTCAGATGGGGGTCCGGACTGGATACAGAATATGTTTAACGGAAGTATTGTAGGCGCTAATTACACCATAACTTCAGGGTCTTCGTTTACGATTGCCGTAGAGGATTTGCAGGATTACAGTCTTAGAGACTCGTCCATACCTACCTACATGGATGAAACTACCTATTACAATTTGATGCATTCGCAACGCAGTGAAAGTGCTACGACTGACCAGATGATTTTTGCCATCAATCTTCCGAATGGCGAATATATTGTGAACTTTTACGGCGCAAATATTTACAACGGTACTTCAGAACCCAACGAGCGTATTTACAGCGTTAACATTGAAGGAGAAAGGCGCATTGTAGATTTGGATTTGTCCGCCAGATTTGGACACCGTATTGGCGGAATGATTCAAAATAACATCACGATAACTGATGGCGAACTGGAAATTTCTTTCTTTCGCAATTTAGAAAACCCACTGATTAGTGCCTTGGAAGTATTAGGTGTGGAATATCCCTCTATTCAGGTAAGTCCCATTTCAACCGTAAGCAGTTGTGAATACAATGCGGCCGATTTTGGGGTAGCCGCTTCCGGCGGAAATCCGTTAGCTAATTTCACTTACGAAATTTCAGGACAGCCATCAGGAGTTGCCATTGAGCCTACCAACGGGTTAATCTTTGGCACGATTGATTCTTCGGCAGTTACCGGTGGTCCAAACAACGACGGTATTCACGAAGTAACGGTAACGGTTTCTAAGCCCGGCAGTTTGCCTGTATCTGAAGTTTTTATTTGGGAAGTGGTTTCAGATGTGACTCCACCCGCACTCACTTGCCCTGAAGACTTGCTGGAAACTGTTCCTGAAGGACAAAACTCGGCGGCAGTTACTCTTGAAGCGCCTACTGCTACCGATACGTGTACCGATTCGCCGTCTATAAGTGGCAGTCGTTCAGACGGACTGGAGCTCACAGCTTCTTATCCTTTGGGCGATACGGTTATTACCTGGACAGCGACTGATATGGCCGGAAATTCTTCTTTCTGTTTCCAAACGGTAACGGTAGAAAACACGTTGGCTACTGGATCTGATTTACTTGATTCCCTAAGGGTTTATCCCAATCCCACGCAAGGAATGCTTTATCTGCAGCTTCCCGAAGGCTTACACATTGAAAAAGCAGAAATGTATACTGTTGACGGAAAACAGATTGCCTTGCCTGTGCTTAGGGTTACGAATACGCTGTCGGAATTAAATTGCTCGGCCTTTCCAAAATCGATGTACTTTTTGGTTTTGAAAACGCAGTACGCACAAACCAAAACTTTTAAAGTGGTTATTCATTAAGGTAATTTAAGCAGAAGGTTTGGATTAGGGCAATTGGCTTTAAAAAACGACAACATGGTTTTACTGCAAACTCCGGGATAGTCGCCCAGGTAGTTTTGCATATTGCGAATGATTTGTAAATGTAAATGCGGTGCATAATTGCCGTTAACCGATGCGTTACCGAGCCGGCCTATACTTTCGCCTTGCTTTATTTTTTTCCCGATATAGTAGTTTTGCAGGGAATCCAGACTTAAATGTCCGTACAGCGAATAAAACGTTAGCTTTTGAAAGTTGTGTTTTAGTACGAGTGTCGGACCGTAATCGCCAAAATGTGTATTGTTGTTAAAGCTGTGTATTTCTCCGTCCAGTACAGCCAGTACTTCCGTATTTTCGGGCGCCCATAAATCTATTCCCAAATGGATGTTACGTATTTCGGCTTCGTTAAAATAAGTACTTCTTTTGTAAATGTTGCGTTTTTCTAAATAGCCTCCATAAAGCACTTTACAGGCCTGTGTATTTCTGAGGGATTCCAGGAACTTTTCTACACTCTCGGGCTTGTTGTAGTCTATGGTGGCAAAGGCCTTATTTGCTGAGGATAAATTTACCGGAGCGTAATCAGAAAAAGGAATGGCTGCATCTAAGACAGGTACGGGTTCCTGTTGTAAAGCATAGAGAAAAGTATTGAAAACGGTTGCACGCATAGCAACCAAAGGTAGTAAACTATTGTAATTTTACATCACTAAATTTGGTGTTTAGCACAATGTTCTTATTGCCGGACAGGTTGCCTTGGGCATAGTGTTTCAGCATTTCTTTTTTGGTATTTTCCGGATGTTTCAGAAAAGATTGCTGTCCGGTAAACTGTAAGTTGAATGCTGTATCGGGCAAAAAGAGCACCATGTCGCTGTTTTGAAGTATGGCATTAATTCCTAAAAAATCGGGCGCGACATGTAACACTTTAAGTCGGTCAAAACTACCGTTAATAATGGCATTGGAAAGAAGGTTGTCTATTACTACACTTGAGGAACGAGATGACAACACCAGGTGTTTGACATGGGTTAAGTTAGCTTCTTCCACATATTTTAAATTCAGTTCGCCCAAGTCCCAGTGCGTAACCTGTACGGGAGCATAGGAAGCATTAATGGAAGTTGCGCTTCCATTAATGCTGTTTGCCGTAAATTTAGTATGCACCAAATCTGCTTTTAGATTGCTTACATTGCTTGCAAATTTTAGTTCCCCATGCTTAACATTTACTTTCAGTTTGGCATTTTTAGGCATTTTAATTTTTATTACTTTTTTTACCTTAGAAGAACTTGATTCTCCTGAAGTTATCCATTGCTCAATTTTGGCTTTGCGTTCTTCTGCCAGTAGTTTTCGTTCCTCTGCACGTGCTTCACGTTCAACCGTGCGCGCTTCTCTTTCCTCCTCCAAATACTTTTGTCTTTCTTCCAGGTGCTTTTGTCTTTCTTCCAGGTGTTTTTGGCGTTCTTTAAGACGTTCTTCTCTTATTTTTTCGCTATGTTCCATTTGTTCTTTATAGCGTTCAGCCCAGGCTTGCATTTTCATTTCAAATTTTTCGGCCCACTCTTTATCAAACTTTTGGCTGAATTCTTCGCCAAACTTTTTTCCCCATTCCTCCATTTTTTTGGCATATTCCTTACCGAAGTTTTCTCCAAAATTCTGACTCCATTTCTCCATGTAGGTTTCACCGTCTTTTTTATACGCTTCGTAATCAAAATGAAACTGATGGATTCCTTCGGGGAGTTCGGGCAACTGAGGGATTTCGGGAATTTCCGGAATTTCAGGGACTTCAAAATGGAATTCAAAATTCGGCATTTCGGCCAGTTCAAACTTAAGTTCTTCCAGGGCGGCAAGTGCGGCTTCGCGGTCATGGGTAGTATACCCGAATACCCAATTGGCATTTCGGTTTTCCTGTGTGGTGATGGTCACTTTCTGAGGTGTGGCATCAATGGTTACTTTCCATTTCTTAAGTGCACTTTCCAGCTCTTCCCGGGAAAGTTTTTCGCCTTCAATATAGGCTTCAATTTCTACCGTATTTTTGTTCCACGAATCGAATTCGATATTGCAAAAACTGGTGTTCAAGTCTATGGTAACATCGCTGTTCACTTTAACAGACTGTGAGGTTTTTGATAGTTTTTGCGCAAACGTTTCCGCCGGCACAAAAATTACGGCTATCAAAAAGCTTAGGGTTAAAAAAGGTAACTGTTTCATTTTTTGATTTGATTTAAGTTAGGTTGTTTGTTGATGAAATGTATTTGTATTTTCAGCTGTTTGTAACTCGTTTAAGTGTTCTCTGAGTTTATACAGCAGGTTTAATCTGAATTTCAAGTTGTCTATCAAGGCGTTCACGAGCAGTTCATTAGGTCCGGAGGCAGTTAATTCATCTGACAGTCTTTTGTATTCCAGGGTCAATTCATTGATTTGTTCCAGATAGCCATCCAGGATTTCTTTGGTTTCGGTAGTATAGCTAACCCGTGACAATTCAAAATTTATGCTCGCCAGATAATATTCTTCCACTTTTTTAAGTTCCGGAGATACATCGCCCAGGGATTTGTTTTCAGGGTTTGCCACGGGTGTAGTATTTACCAGTTCCGGCACATTTTGAGGTTGTGGTGTCTTCAGAAAATGGTATCCTCCAAAACCAAGCGCCATAAAAAGCAGCAGTACAGCGGCTATTTGCAGCCACAAAAAATAAGGTTTGTTTTTTTGAGGCAGTTGATGGTCCAGTTTTTTTATAAACCGTGCCTGATGGCCGTCGGGCATAGTACTTGTGCCGGGTTTTGTATCCCTTTTTAGTAATTCTCTAATATCCTGTGCCATGTTTTTCATTTTTTAACAGGTGTAACAATTTTGCTTTTCCTCTTGACAGCTGGGTTCTGGATGCAACTTCAGAGATTCCCAGTATTTCTGCTATTTCCTCGTGGTCGTATCCTTCAATTAAATACAGAATAAGTACCACTTTGTATTTATCCGGCAACCGGTTTATGGTCTGTTTGACTTTTTCTGCGGTAACGCTATCGTCAGCCAGCCAGGGTTCTTCATAACTGTTGTCTACCACTTTTAGATGTGATTCTTCCAAGGCCTGCAGCTGTTCTTTTTTGGTTTTTAGCACATCCAGACAGGTATTGATTACAATCCGTTTTAACCAGGCGCCAAAAGAAACCTCGCCACTAAACTGATGTAATTTTGTAAACGCTTTTATAAATGCCTCTTGTACAATGTCTTCGGCTTCCGCCGAATGATTCACAAAACGCATCGCCACCGAATACATGCCGTTACAGTAGCGGTTGTACACCTGCAACTGTGCCTTGCGGTTATTTTTTTTACATGCTTCTATAATATCAACAGTCAGTGAATTCACTCAAGGTTTGGTTAGGTTTTTTTAAAGCTTCAATCTAAAGACGATAAAAAAAAAGGAATGTTGCAAAAAAATATTTTTTTTATTTTAATATAAGAAATATATGTTTATGCAGTTTAACATACGAGACATTTACAGTATCTTTAATCAAATTTTAGATTGACCTATGAACAACATTTTAAGATGGATCTTAAGTATTTTATTCGTAATTGCTTTGGGTGTTTTTGCGTATATGTATTTTGGCACAACCGTTTTTACGCCTCGGCAAAGTCCGAAAGATACCGTCACTTTTAAGCTTAATGACTTGGAGCTGGAGGTTTTTTACAACCGCCCTTCCAAACGCAATCGAGCCATTTTCGGAGCTTTGGTTCCGTACCATCAGGTATGGCGTACCGGAGCCAATGAAGCCACCACTTTTAAAACCAACCTTCCGTTGCAGGTAAACGGAACTACCCTTAATGCAGGAAAATACACCTTGTGGAGCATACCCAGTGACAGTACATGGCAGGTTATATTCAACGCCAAGCAATATCCATGGGGCGTAGACGATACCATGAAGCCTATGCGTGAAGCTGCCTTTGATGCTGCAACGGTAACCGTGCCCGTGCAGTCTATAACACCTCCCGTAGAACAATTTACCATAGGTTTTGACAATTCTACCGGAAACCTGTTTTTAACCCTGGCCTGGGATACCGTAAAAATAATGATACCTATAGCAGCAAAGTGAGTCGTAAAGAAAGCCATAAAGCCTTAACTGAAAAAGAAGGTGTTGATTCTCCCGAAATTACGCATGCTACTTCCATTGCCAAAATCAAGGAAAGGCGGAAGGAAGCCATTGATGTGCCTGCCTTAACCAAAGCCCTGTTAGAGGGTCATATTGCTGCCCTAAGCCGTGCCATAACCTTAATAGAGAGCACTCAGAAAAAACATAGAAAAATAGCAAAACAACTTATAGAATCCTGTTTACCTTATGCCAACACTTCCATACGCATAGGCATTACCGGTGTACCCGGTGTTGGGAAAAGTACCTTTATAGAGGCTTATGGAAACTATTTAACCCAACAACAAAACAAGGTAGCGGTTTTGGCCGTAGATCCCAGCAGTTCCGTTTCTAAAGGAAGTATTTTAGGTGATAAAACCCGTATGGAAGAGCTGGTAAAAAACCCTATGGTATTTATCCGACCCTCGGCCTCGGGTGAATCGCTTGGTGGTGTAGCCCGAAAAACACGGGAAGCCATACTACTATGTGAAGCTGCGGGATATCCCATTATTCTGATAGAGACTGTAGGTGTTGGACAAAGCGAGACGGCGGTACACAGTATGGTTGACTTTTTTTTACTATTGAAACTTGCCGGTGCCGGAGACGAATTGCAAGGTATTAAACGCGGCATCATGGAAATGGCGGATACCATTGTAATCAATAAAGCCGATGGTGAAAACATAAAAGCTGCCAAGGCTGCGCAACTGGAATTTAAAAGAGCGCTTCACCTGTATCGCGAAAAAGAATTTGGATGGAAGCCCAAGGTATTGGTTTGCAGCGCATTGAACAACGAAGGCATCCCGGCTATTCACGAAACCATTACTTCCTATATAGCACAGGCAAAAGAAAGTGGGTATTTTGAAAAAAAGCGCTTTGAGCAAAACAAACACTGGTTGATGCAAACGATTGACGATCGTTTGAAATCCAAATTTTACAACCGAAAAACCGTACAACGCGCTCTGCAGGAACAATTAAAACTACTGGAAACGGGAAAAACAACCCCTTTTGCCGCCGCCGAGTATCTGCTGGGTTTATAAAAAATTAGCTTTATACCACGCTACTTGTTTTTTAACACCTTCCAGTAAGGTCGTTTGGGGATTGTAGTTCAACAGTTTACGCGCTTTGTCAATATTTGCATTGGTACGCAACTGGTCGCCGGGTCGTGGTGGTACTCTTTTGATGCTTATTTTTTTTCCCAGTACATTTTCAACAGCTTCTATACCCTGTTGTGTAGTATATTCGGCCTCGGTACCAAGATTGAGTATTTCACCCTGAAGCACCTTTTCATTTCCAATGGTATTTACTACCCCATCAATAATATCGTCTACGTAAGTAAAACTCCGCAAGTGTTTTTCGCTGCCTTCAAAAAGCGGAAACGCTTCATCGTTGAAACCGCAGGCAATCAATTTGGTATACATTTTTTCGGGACGTTCTCTGGGTCCATAAACGGAATAGAGTCTTAGTGAACACGCTTTTAGCTGTTTTTCTCTTGCTTTTTGGAGCACCAGTTGTTCCGCGGCCAGTTTGGTTACTCCGTAAAATGATGCCGGTTTTGGTGCCATTTCTTCTGTATAAGTAGCTTCCAGTCCGTAAATGGAAGACGTCGCAATGTTAATAAACATGTTTAGATTCGGAAGTTGCAAGGCGTAATCGATTAGGTTTTTGGTTGCCAAAATATTGTTTGACAAGTATTCCTCAAAAGTAGAGGTAGCAGATATGCCGGGTTGAGCGGCAAAGTGAAATATATACTGTATTTCTTTAGGTAAAACCTCAGCCAAGGTATCGGTTCGTAAATCGGCTTTAAGAATGTTTATCCCTTTGTCGTTCAGGGCTTTTTCATTTAATTTTTTGAGCTCTAAACTGTAGTAAGGCGAAAAATTATCTACTCCAATGACATCGTGTCCCAAAGCCTTTAAACGTTCACAAGCATGAGATGCAATAAAGCCTGCAGCTCCGGTTACCAGTATTTTCATGATTCTAAAATGCGTTTAATGTTAGTTATCCAGTCATCCTGGGATGTGGTGTTGGTATCTATAGCCATGCTGCGGTTTCCATAGGGCTTGTATTTGGCGCTGTTTGTTTTTGAAAACAATCCTACCGTAGGAATTCCCGAAGCTGCCGCCAAGTGCATCATGCCGCTGTCGGCACCAATAAAAATTTCAGTATGGTAAAAAAACGCCGCTATTTCCCGAACGTCTTTACTGTAGAATGAAGGTGCTTTAAACTCTATTTGAGATACATTTTCCACGGGCAGCACCTCAACGATTTGATAGGCCGGAAATTCCTGTAATAAGCGGCGGTAAAAAACATCCCACCAACTTTTGGAGTAACATTTGGTTCCGGTGGCAAAAGTAAAAATACACAAGGTAAGTTTGCTTGTATCTGCTACGCTTTCCCATTGTTTTTTTCCCAGTTCAATTTCATCTGGTGTTAATTTGAGGTTCAAGGCAGGGAAAGTAGCCGAAGTTTCTATACCCGATTGTTTTAGCAATTGTCTTAGGCAAAATACCGGTGAAGTTGCCATATGTACAAAAGCGCTGTCAAGACTTAGTTTTTCGTCTTCTATTGTGCCGAAAATTTTATAGGTTGCCCGGGTTAGCTGGGTGAAAATCTTTCCTGAAGAAGAATTTTTATCGGCATTGATTACCAGGTCGTACTTTTCTTTTTTGAGGAAAAACAACTGTTTTATATAAAGCCCCAGTTGTTTAAACGGTTTTCTGGGAAGCTGTACGATTTTGTCAACTGATGTGTATTCTTTAAAAAGTACCGGACCTATAGTTCCTTTGATAAATACATTTACTTTTGCTGCGGGAAAAACCGTTTCAATTTCCTGCAGTAGCGGTGTAAGCATCAAGAGGTTTCCTAACCTGTGGTTGGGTCTTATCAGCAAAATGTTTTTGATTTCGGCTTTCTCTTTTATTTGCATTTTGGTCAAGCGATGTTTAGCTCCCACATTTTCCGTGAGTTTTTGCATGACCCTGCGTCTGTATTTGTTTATCTTCCACTGGTTACTCATTGCTTACCACTTGTACTTACTAATTAATTGTGCTTTCAAATAAATAAAGAGCTTGTAAAACAAATACCCTGAAAATCCACCGAAAAGCATCCCACACAGAATATCCAAAGGATAATGCACCCCAATATACACCCGGCTGTAGGCCATTCCAAACGACCAAAGCATGAGTAAATAAATAGCATACCGGTATTTGTTTTTAAGCATTAAGCCGGCAAAAACAGCCACAGCCATAGAGTTTGAAGCATGTCCAGAGAAAAAGCCGAAGCGTCCGCCACATCCGGGTCTTACAATTCTCATGAGTTGGTTTATACTTTCGTTATGGCAGGGTCGCAAGCGTTCGAAATTCATTTTAAACAGGTTGGTAATCTGATCGGTGAAGGTTACCATAAATGCAATCAAAAACACCATCAAGATAAACTGTTTTCGGGTAAGGTTTTTAAAAAGAAGATACAGCAAAAAGGCATAAAACGGTATCCAGTTAAATTTGGCTGTATAAAACATCCAAAAACCATCCCATGTCGGGCTGCCTAAATTGTTGAGGTATAAAAAAAGTGCGGTGTCTTCCTGTAACAGCCAGTCTATCATAATTTATTCTTGGTATCGTTCTACTTCACGATCGTAAAAATCAGAAGCCTGCGTAATTAAGCTTGTCATTTCCAGTTCCAGTTCTTCCCTTTCGTGAGTATCAAACTCTTCAAGCCATTCTATTTCATCGCTTTCCAGATTGATGATAAAACGCGGAAACTCTGTATGAATAACAAAAATGGCCTCCGGAAAATCGGTGTTATCGCCCATTAAAAATTTAGGTATGTCCATGAAACTGATTATTTCTGTAAAATTAAACGTTTTGTTAGATAATTAAACCTTATGTACAATAAAATTGCCGCCGAGGTAAGACCGGCCAGTAATCCAATCCAAATTCCCAGGCTTCCCATGGCGTTTTCTTTGCCCAGAAAGAAACTTACCGGGAATCCAATTATCCAATAGGCTATAAAGGTGATAAGCGTGGGTATTTTCACATCCTGAATTCCGCGTAAGGCACCCAAAATGATAACTTGCAAGCTATCGCTTAACTGAAAAACAGCTGCAGCGATTAACAGTTGGGAAGCGATTAAAACCACTTCTTTATTGTCTTGAAAATTTTCAACATCCTGATAGCCTAAATACAGGTTTGGCAAGTGTTTATGCAGTACCAAGAAGGTAAGCGCAAAAACAAAAGCAAACAACATCCCCATTACAAAAATAGAGTATGCAATACGCCGTAATTCCCCAAACTGCTGTAAGCCTTTCTGGTTTCCTACGCGTATCATGGCCGCAACGCTCAAGCCCATAGCCACCATAAAAGTCATGGACGAGAGGTTTAGGGCAATTTGATTGGCCGCTTGCGGATTTTTGCCCAATAATCCGCTTAACCAAATGGCTGCCGTAAATATGGCCACTTCAAAAAACATTTGCATGGCGCTTGGCGTTCCTAAATGAATAAGCTGTTTAAGTTTTGACTTATTCAGGGCAAAAAATTTAATAGCGGTAACATAGTATTTTGCTTTTTCGTGAAGGGTAAGTATGTACCACAAAAAGGCCACCATTACCACTCTAGAAGCCAAGGTGCCATAGGCTGCGCCCACAATTCCCATTTGAGGAAATCCGAATTTTCCAAAAATCAGGACATAGTTAAGCAAGACGTTGACTATATTGGCAATAAGTGTGGCATACATGGGGTATTTGGTAAGTGATAATCCATCGCTAAACTGTTTAAATCCCTGAAAAAAGATAAGCGGAATAAGCGAGAAGGCCACCAAATCCAGGTACGGAATAGCCAGTTCCACTACTTCCTGAGGTTGTTTCATCAAGTACATCAACGGTTTTGAAATCAGCAGCAGTAAAAACAAGGAAACCCCTAAAATCGTACATAAAAATAAGCCATGCTTGAATGCCGCTTTGCCTTCTGTTGCATTTTTAGCGGCATCGGCTTCGGCCACCAAAGGGGTTATGGCAGTAGAAAAACCGATTCCTAAAGACATGGCAATAAACATAAAGCTATTGCCCAATGAAACCGCGGCCAGTTCAGCTGTACCAAGCTGCCCAACCATAATGTTATCCACAAATCCCACAAAAGTATGTCCCAGCATGCCCAGCATAACCGGTGCAGCCAGTTTCCAGTTGTAGTGAAATTCTTTTGTATAGCGGGCTATATTCATAGGACAAAAGTAAAACTTCCTGCAGGTTTCAAATCAAAACTTTTTATTTTTTTAACAAACAGTAACCCACTAATTGTTAATAACTTGACAGCCAGAAACTTCACCTGTATTCTATTTTTAAGTACTTTTGAATTGGATAATTTTTTTTCATTTAAACTTTTAGCTATTACTTATTTTTTGGGGATTGTTATGTTTTTAGCTAAAAATTAAAAAAAAGAGCGTTGCTTTACAATGCTCTTTTTTATTTTTCTTAGGGAAGATACTTCATTACAAAGTATTTACCCGAATTTTGGCCCGGTTAAACTCGCTTATCAAATTGTCTACAATTTCAGCTACCGGTTTGATGTCATGGATAAGCCCTGAAATTTGTCCGATTTCCAATTCGCCGTCATCCAAATCGCCTTCAAACATACCGCGTTTGGCTCTGGCCCGGCCTAAGAGTGTTTTTAACTGTTCGGGAGTTGGTGCGGTTTTATAGAGTTCTTGCAGCTGATTGTAAAATTTATTTTTGATAAGTCGAACCGGCGCTAATTCTTTCAGGGTAAGTTGGGTATCGCCTTCTTTGGCTTCGACAACCGCTTTTTTAAAGGCTGCATGTGCCGAACTTTCTTCACTGGCTACAAAGCGGCTACCAATTTGAACTCCATCAGCACCTAAGATCATGGCAGCGAGTATGCCACTACCTGTGGCAATACCTCCAGCGGCAATTAGTGGTATATTGATTTGTTCTTTCACCATAGGAATAAGGGTAAAGGTGGTGGTTTCTTCTCTGCCGTTATGCCCGCCGGCTTCAAAACCTTCGGCTACAACTGCATCTACTCCGGCTTCCTGCGCTTTTAGGGCAAACTTTACACTGCTAACCACATGCACCACGGTGATTCCTCTTTCTTTTAACCAGGCAGTCCAGGTTTTGGGGTTTCCTGCAGAGGTAAACACAATTTTTACGCCTTCATCTACAATAATATTCATGATTTCTTCTATGTTGGGATACAACATAGGTACATTTACCCCAAAAGGTTTTGTTGTGGCCTGTTTGCATTTTTGAATGTGTTCCCTGAGCACCTCCGGATACATAGAGCCTGCGCCCAGTATTCCTAAAATGCCGGCATTACTCGATGCAGATGCCAGACGCCAACCACTGTTCCAAATCATTCCGGCCTGGACAATGGGATACTGGATGTTAAATAAGCTGGTGATGTTGTTTTTCTTCATGAGGACAAGTTAAGAAATAACTCCGGAACCCACCAATTCGTCTTGGAGGTACCAGGCTACAAACTGACCTTCGGTAATGGCCGATTGCGGTTTGTTAAAGGCCACATATAAGCCGCTGTTTACTTTGTACAGTGTGGCCTCTTGTAAAGGCTGTCTGTACCGAATGCGTGCTTTAACCTGTAGCGATTGGTCTACAGTTAAAGCTAAGTCTTCCCGAATCCAGTGGAGTTCTTCATTTTTAACAAAAAGAACACTTTTAAACAGTCCCGGATGTGTATTTCCCTGACCGGTATAAATCACATTTTGATCAACATCGGTATCGATAACAAACAGAGGTTCTACGGTACCGCCAACGGCCAAGCCCTTTCGCTGTCCTTTGGTGAAGTAATGGGCACCCTGATGTTTGCCCACTATTTTACCGTCACTAACCGTATATTTTTTGTTTTTACTTAAAAAGGCCAGTTCTTCTTCTTTAATCTGAAACTGGGGCATCACTTCCTGATATAAGGCGTGATTTTTATCGACCTCCACGATTACTCCTTCTTTGGGTTTAAGTTGTTGTTGTAAAAATTCGGGGAGGCGGACTTTACCTATAAAACACAAGCCCTGAGAGTCGCGTTTTTCGGCTGTAGTTAAACCTTGTTCGGCGGCTATTTTACGTACTTCCGGTTTGGTGAGTTCTCCCAGAGGAAATAAGGCTTTGGCCAGTTGTTCCTGGGACAGTTGACACAGAAAGTAGGATTGGTCTTTATTGGTATCTACACCGGCCAGGAGTTTGTATATGGTTTTTCCCTCTTTTTTCAGGCTATCTTTCCGGCAGTAATGCCCTGTGGCTACATAATCGGCACCTAAGTCCAGGGCTATTTTCAGAAAGACATCAAATTTAATTTCGCGGTTACACAATACATCCGGATTGGGTGTACGTCCCTTTTCGTATTCATTAAACATGTAATCGACTATGCGGGTTTTGTACTGTTCGCTTAGGTCGACGGTTTGAAATGGTATGCCTAGTTTTTCGGCAACCAACATGGCGTCGTTACTATCTTCCAGCCAGGGACATTCATCGGAAATGGTCACTGAATCGTCGTGCCAGTTTTTCATAAACAAGCCAATAACCTCATAGCCCTGTTGCTGCAGCAAGTATGCGGCAACACTGGAGTCTACTCCACCGGAAAGTCCTACAATTACGCGTTTCATTTAAAAAAAATTCTGTGCAAAGTTAGGGTAAAATTCTAATTTAATCTCTATCCTATTTAAGATGAGTAGACGAAAAACGAAAGTGCAAATTAAATAGTTTAACAAATTTTAACATTGAGATTTGCTTTTTGTTTAACTTTTTTATATTTTTGTTGAACAAATAAAAAATATGACTATGAAATTCCTATCAAAAATCAACCTATTGGTTACCACGGTACTGGCCGTATTCCTTTTTAACTCTTGTAGTGATGATGATAACAGCACCCCGATTCAGCAAGACAATACAATAGCGTATATAGCTTCTCAAAACAGCGACTTTAGCCTTTTGGTCAGTGCGCTGGAACGAACCGATTTAGTGGCTACCCTTGACGGCTCTTCACAACTTACTGTGTTTGCCCCTACGAATGCCGCTTTTACCGCTTTTTTAAATGCAAATGGATTTGCGAGTGTAGATGAGGTACCTGTAGATGTACTTACTCAAATTCTGCTTAATCATGTGCTGCTTGGTGAATTTATGTCAACCGCGCTAAATACAGGGTATGTTAGCACGTTGGCCACACAAGCCGGAAGCGGAGAAAATATAAGCTTATTTATCGATTTGTCTTCGGGAGTTATGCTTAACGGAGTATCAACGGTAACTACTGCAGATGTTGATGCTTCAAACGGCGTTATCCATATAGTAGATGCGGTACTTGGAATACCTAATCTTGTGGATCATGCTGTGGCCAATCCTGATTTGTCCAGTTTGGTAGATGCGCTTACGGCCGGTGGAAACACCACTTTTACCGATTTGCTATCGAGCAGCGGAGACTTTACCGTATTTGCCCCTACCAATGCAGCTTTTACGGCTTTTACCAATCCCAGAAGTAACGATATTAACAGCATTTTAGCCAATCATGTATTGGTTGGTGCTTCAGCGGTATCTTCAGGACTAACCACCGGTTATGTAAACACGGCAGCGACTTTTGACAGTACCGAAGATGTATTTTTGAGCATGTATGTTAATGTGGATGGCAGCAGCGTATCCTTAAACGGAAGTTCTATGGTTGTTGTAGCCGACATTATCGCCTCCAATGGTGTGATACATATCGTAGATACCGTAATTGACTTGCCGAATGTCGTTGATTTTGCTTTGGCTGACAGTACATTCAGTACTTTAGTAACGGCACTTACCCGTGACGATTTAACGTTTGATTATGTAACCACCCTGTCTGCACCTTTAGGGACTTCGCCGGCACCTTTTACGGTGTTTGCTCCTACCAATGAGGCTTTTGCTGATTTACTTACCGAGTTAAGTTTAACCGGTTTAGACGATATTCCCGAACCTACTTTAAAAGCTACATTAGATCATCATGCAGTAGCTACGCTTAATGTACGTTCAACCGATTTAACCGATGCCATGATAGTTCCTACATTAGGTGGAAACATTACGGCCAATGTGACAGGCGGAGCTACTTTAACAGATGCTAACGGAAGAGTAAGCAATATTATAGCCGTTGATGTTCAAGCGGCTAATGGAGTGATACATGTACTGGATAAGGTAGTATTGCCTCCGCTATAATACATTTGAAAAAGAGAGATTTTATTTGGTTGGTTAGTTAGTGATTTATGTTCACTGTTGAAAGGAAGCTTCTTGTAAGCTTCCTTTCTTTTTAAGGTTTCTTTTTGTAGGGGTTTTTGCTTTTAGGGGTAAAATCTTTTTCTTCTTTTAGTTTACCTTTTTCGTAGAATTTCCAGATGCCGTGGCGTTTGTTGTTTTTGTATATGCCTTGCGCACTTATGTTTCCGTTGGCGTCGTAAATAATGGCTTCGCCGTGGAGTTGGTCGTCTTGGTAGGTGTAGGCTGAGATGATTTCGTTTTTCTCGGTATAGAGTTTTACTTTGCCGTGGAGTTTCCCGTCTTTGTAGTGTTGGATTTCGGCGATGTTTCCGTTGGTGTAATACACTGTTCTTTGTCCGTCGAGTTTACCTTGTGTATTGTAGTTTTCTCGGGTCATCACGTTGTCGTTTTTGTTGTGGTAGAAGACCCATTCGCCAATAAAGGCTTTGCCCTGCATTTTTCCTTTGCTCATTAGCTTTCCTTTAGAGGTATAGAAATGTACTTCGGCTAGGTCATCCTTTGGGTTGAACTGTTTGGTGGCGGACAATTTGGCTTCGTTATTTACATTTTTATAAAACTTAAACAAACCGATTTCTTTTCCGTGGGAAAACTCGCCTTCGTATCGTAAGACCTGTGTGCCTTCGTAGTATTTTTTCCAGATTCCGTGTCGTTTTCCCTGACTGTCGAACCGGTTGATTTCCTGAGCGAATGTTAGCACTACGGCAAAAAAAGCAAGTATTGTAAGTGTGTGTTTCATGCTTTGCTAAACGTTTGGGTGGTATTTAAAATTGTGTATACAAAAAAGCTGCCTGATTTCAGGCAGCCTGTCTTTATTTTTTACGTTGTTGCATTTTCTTTTGTTGTTCTGCCTGTTCCATCATCTCTTTCATTTTCTTTTGGAACCTGTTTTCTTTACGGGGTTTCTTTTTGTTTTCCTGGATTTTGGCATGAATTTTATCTTCGTCGATAATGTAGTTTTTAATTACCAGCATGATTCCGATGGTAATAAGGTTTGAAACGAAGTAGTACAAACTTAATCCGGAAGCGTAGTTGTTAAAGAAAAAGAGCATCATTACGGGTGAGAAATAAATCATGTATTTCATGATTTTACTCATATCGGGCATGCCTTCCTGTGTAGGTTGAGAAGCCATTTGCTGTCCGGTAGTCATTTTCATATAAATGAATATGGCTATGGAGGCCAGAATGGGGAACAGACTCACGTGGTCGCCATAAAAGGGAATGTTAAACGGGAGTTTGGCAATGGTATCATAAGAGGCCAAGTCTTCTGCCCATAAAAAGGGTTTTTGTCTTAAGTCGAAGGCTGAAGGGAAAAACATAAACAAGGCGTAAAAGACGGGCAGCTGCATTAAAGCAGGTAGGCATCCGGCCATAGGGCTTGCTCCTGCTTTGCTGTACAAGGCCATCATTTCTTGTTGCTTTTTCATGGCATTGTCTTTATACTTTTGGTTTATTTCGTTGATTTCAGGCTTTAAGACTTTCATTTTAGCCTGTGACAAATAGGATTTATAGGTAACGGGCGACATGATGATTCTCACTAAAATGGTCATTACGATAATGGCAATCCCGTGCGGGAAATAGGTACTTAAAAAGCCAAACAGCGGAATAAATACAAAGCGGTTAATCCATCCGAATATTCCCCATCCCAGGGGCATAATTTCGTCCAGGTTTCTGTCGTAATTGTTGAGTATATCATAGTCTGAGGGTCCGAAGTACCAGTCCATGTTTTTATTGAGTTCGCCGCCTGCCAATTCCATGGGTAGTTTCGTAGAAAAGGCTTTGGTAAATACGGTATCTATGGCTTCGTCTTTTACTAGGTTTTCAGAGGTTAAGCGAGCGTTTTTAAACGGGCTGTCTGCCAGGAGTATGCTGGTGAAAAAGTGCTGTTTATAGGCTACGTAGGTAAGGTCCTGCGCGGTGTCGTCAGTAAGGGTTTGCTGTCCCAGGTAGTCGTCTTTTCCGTTTTCATATTCAAAAACCACTTCGGTATATCGGTTTTCGTAGCTGATGCTTTTGGCGTGCCGATAGCCTTTGAGGTCCCAGTTGAGTTCTATGGGTTTTGCACTGTCAAATACCCGGCTTAATCCCTGCGAACGGATGGTAAAGTCAAACATGTAGTCGTCGGGTTTAAGCTCGTATCTATACTCCAAGTAGTCGGTTTCATTCACTTTAAGTTTCATGGAAACTACGGTGTTTTCGCCATTTTTGGTTACGGTAGGTTCAAAGTACAGGTCTTGGGTGTTGAGCACTCTGTTGTCTGTAGTTGAAAAGTTCAGGTTGAAGGCGGCATTATTGTCCTGAATGAGGTAAATAGGATTTTGGTTGTAGTCGGTAAATTCTTTGAGTTTTACTTCGGACAGGTATCCTCCTTTGTTGCTGAATTTAAGCAGGAATTTATCGGTTTCCACTTGTGTTTCGGCATCTGTGGCCGAGGGTAATGCAGCGGCATAGGCAAAAGCCCCGAGTTTGTCCTGCAAGGCCGCCTTTTGCAAAGAATCTGAAACAGGTTCAGCGGAAAACACTTCTGTGGAAGTTTGGGTGGTGTCTGTACCGGCTTGTTGTTCTTGAGCGTTGGATTGGGTTTGTTCTTGTTTTTCTTTTTCCTGTTGGTTGATTTGTTCCTGGTTGGGTGTATTTTGCCAGAACATGAACAACATGATTATAAAAATAAGCACGAAGCCAATAATTGAATTGAGGTCTAGTTTTTTTTCTTCCATAGGTATTTACTTCATCTTATATATGTAAAGGGAAACGCCAGCAAAAAGGTTTCCAACTTTAGTTTTTTGCCATTTTGGCATTACTGTTATTTTTTTTACACTTGAGTGCGGCTTTAACGAAGGCCACAAATAAGGGGTGTGGGTTTGCCACCGTACTTTTGTATTCGGGGTGATATTGTACCCCGACAAACCATGGGTGTTGGGGGATTTCAATAATTTCGACCAGTCCGGTGTCGGGGTTAATTCCCGTGGCTATCATTCCGGCTACTTCCATTTGTTGTTTGTAGGAGCTGTTAAACTCGTATCGGTGTCGGTGTCGTTCGTTTACGGTTTCGGTTTTATAGACTTTGGCAGCGATTGAGTTGGGCATTAATTTACAGGTCCAGGCTCCGAGTCGCATGGTTCCGCCTTTATGTGTTATGTTTTTTTGTTCTTCCATAAGGTCGATTACCGGATGTGGTGTATTGGGGTTCATTTCGGTGGAATTGGCCTCATGGAGTCCCAGTTGATTACGGGCGAATTCGATTACTGCCATTTGCATGCCCAGGCATATTCCCAGGAAAGGGACGTTGTGTTGTCGAACGTATTGAATGGCGTCTATTTTTCCTTCGATACCTCTTTCGCCAAAACCGGGTGCAACGAGTACGCCGTGGAGATGCGAGAGTTTTAATTTAATGTTTTCGGGATTTAGGTATTCGGAATGGATGGGTTCAACATTGACTTTGACTTCGTTTTCGGCACCGGCGTGTATGAAGGCTTCAAGTATAGACTTGTAGCTGTCCTGGAGTTCTACGTATTTACCGATAAGTCCGATATTGACTTCGGTTAGCGGGTTTTTTATTCGGGTTAGGAATTTATCCCATTGGGTTAGGTTGGGTTCGGCGCTAGGCAGGTTTAGTTTTTTAAGGACTACTTTGTCCAGGCCTTGTTTGAGCATTAGTTTAGGTACGTCGTAAATGGTGGATGCATCGATAGACTGAATGACAGCTTCTTCTCGGACATTGCAAAAGAGGGCGAGTTTTCGCCTGAGCTCCTGAGGGAGCTCGTGTTCGGTTCTGCATACGAGTACATCGGCTTGTACTCCGCTTTCCATTAGTGTTTTAATGCTGTGTTGCGTGGGTTTGGTTTTTAGTTCGCCTGCTGCGGACAGGTATGGGACAAGGGTTAGGTGTATAACGATAGCATTGTGTTCGCCGAGGTCCCATTTGAGTTGTCGTACGGCTTCGATATAGGGTAGTGATTCGATATCGCCTACGGTTCCTCCTATTTCGGTGATTACGATGTCGTAATTACCGGAGTTTCCGAGTATTTGGATGCGTTCTTTAATTTCGTCGGTGATGTGTGGGATTACCTGCACGGTTTTACCGAGGAACTCTCCGCGTCGTTCTTTTTCGATTACGCTTTGGTATATGCGTCCTGTGGTTACGTTATTGGCCTGGCTTGTGGGTGTGTTCAGGAAGCGTTCGTAGTGGCCGAGGTCAAGGTCGGTTTCGGCGCCGTCTTCGGTGACGTAGCATTCGCCGTGTTCGTAGGGATTGAGTGTTCCGGGGTCTATATTGATATAGGGGTCGAGTTTTTGAATGGTTACGCGGTATCCTTGCGCTTGCAGGAGTTTGGCGAGTGAGGCTGCGATGATTCCTTTTCCTAGGGAAGAGGTTACGCCTCCGGTAACAAAGATGTATTTGGTAGAAGTTGTCATGTTGCGCTTATAAACGCAGGCAAATTTACAAATAAGAATTGAAACTGTGGTAAAAAGAATTTATTTTAAGGTACGATGGTGGAATGGTACAACGGTGTAGTGGTATCATGGTATCATGGTGTTATGTGCAAGGGTGTTGTGGTGTACCGGCGAGGTTATGGCTCTATGGCTTGAGGGTTGTTGCTATTGGTATAGGTATATTAAATTGGTTTTTAAGGGTGGATTTGGGGTGTTTTTTAGGGTTTTGTTATTCGGGTTATGTACGGCTTATGTACGGGATATCCTCGGCTTATCTACGGGGCATGTATGAATCATATACGCTATAGATACGCTATGCATACGCTATAGATACGCTATACATACGCTATAGATACGCTATACATACGCTATACATACAGTATAGCTTTTGGATTTTAAAGGGATTTTTTGTTTTTTTTAAGAACGGTAAGCTATTGATTACTAATGTAGTAAAAAATAATGATATAAGTGGATTAGTTGTTAGTTTTTAGTTGTTAGTCGGTAGTCGGTAGTGTATGTACGTCCCTGATATAGGTTGACTACTTAACGTCAATTTATATGAAAGTGAATGTAAAACCCAATTTCATTTCCCCTTACCCTAAGGTTTTTTAGGAAAGACAAGGCGTTTTCCATTGACTGTGTTATTTAAAGAGATGCTCCCGATGGGTTGGGGGATGAAGAGATGCTGAAATGAATTCAGCATGACACCTGTTTCCCGATGGGTCGGGAAGTGGGTCGGGAGATGGGTTTTTTGCGAATTAAATGAGGTTTTGGCGGGCATCTCGACAAGCTCGATGTGACATTGTTGCAGTGGGTTTCGTTGTGGGGCTTCGGGAGAGGTGTTTTGAGGGGGTTTTGTTCGAGTTTCGTTCGAGACTT
>DASRWB010000020.1:0-33563 GCA_035654775.1 Flavobacteriaceae bacterium
TCTTTATGGATAAAATAATCAAAGCTGTTGCGCGCTGTATAGTCGTTAAGATGTTTTTCCAGCAGGGTACGCTTTTTATTTTTTGCCGTGGGCTTCAGGCTAAATACCTCGTGAAAGATTGCCGGGATCTTGCCCGAGAGTTCTTTTATCGCCTTCTCAATGAGTTTATCCTGCTTTACCGTTTTTTTATGCGGCTCGTAGGTAAAATTTATAGTTAAAGTGTTGCCCTCAATATTTACCGGGTCTTCGGTGTACAAGGCAAAGCGGCGTTCTTTGTCTTTTTGGGTCTTATTGTTGTTTTGCTCGGTACTGGCTTCTTTTAAATCAAACTTAACCGTTTTATCGCCCGGCAATTTAAAGGCATAATTCTTTAAATATTCAGAAGTTTTAATATAGTACTGGTCGTGGTTGGCCCAATGCAGCTTTACTTCTTCTCCTTCATATGGAATGGCATATACATCCTTTTTATAACGGCGCAGACTTATAAAATCGCCGCCCTGGTAATAGCGTTTAAAAAAAGAGGCTAAGTGGGAGAACACATCCTGTTCCAAAGCATCGATTGAAGTGCCGTTTTCAATTTTGGATTGCAAGTCTTTCACCTTTGGCGAAGTATAAGGATCTACACCGGCTTCTTTAAGTATATTCAGGGTTTTATCCAGCTCCTGTTGTAATTCTGCTGTATCTCCCGTATTGTTCTGCTCCAGGATCTGGCGCACCTGCTGTGGTAGTTTTTCGGTTAAAAAACCTTCGATATCATCCCGTTTCTGGTTCATAATACGGTAGATCCCAAAATCGAGTTCGGCCTTATCCAGTTGAAATATTTCGGTAAGTACTTCCTGTAGCTTTTTGTAATTGTTAGTCATAATGGATTATATAATTTCCCAGGCAAGGTCAAACAATACCTGTTCTTTTTGTGTTCGGTTTAATTTATTTTCAGCCTCATCTATCATCCTGTCCCGGTCATCCAGGATCTGGTCTTCCACTTCAAAGATCTCCTTTCTTAGCCGGGCCTTTTTACGGTCCAGTTTTCTAATTTTCTTCTGAATTTCCAAAAGGCCATCTGCAGTAATATTATCGTTTCGCGTTTCCCTCTCCAGGTCTCTTATTTTTTTCTTGATTTCTTTAAGTTCAAATTCACTAACAGAAATCCGGTCGTCCGCCCATTTTTCAAACTTCCTGATTTCAGTTTGAAGTATTTGAGCATCATTATTCTTTATAAAATCAAGATGTTTTTGAACCTGTTGCCGGTAGATTTTATCCAATTTCCCGGGCATCTCGTGTTTTGCACCTTCATAGGCAGCCGGCAAGGTAAGCAGGAATTGGCATATTTCATCTTTCAGAATTTCTCCTTCATCAGTAAAGCCTGCAAAGACTATAAGATCAAGGTCTTCGGCTTTAGAATTTAATACAAGATTTGATACTCTTAATACTCCTTGTTTCGAATTGAGTTTTTCGAGATCTTTATAAGTTAGACGTGAAGAAGTATAGTCAAAGAAAATCTTTCCGGGTAGTGTTTCTAACTCTTTGGAGTTTTTAATAATCTTAGCAGCCAAATGATGCCCTAAGCGATAGTGTTTTGCTTCCTCATTTTTTTTGTCAAGAGAGTATAAGCCTGGTTCAACATTGCTGTCTATTCTTTCCTTTAACTGAAAGCTATAATTTCTATCAAAAAAGTCTGCCTTGGACTGCAATGCATATTTGGTGATTTTCCATAGCCACTCCTCATAACGTGAAATATACTTTTGTGTGTTTTCAAGGGTTGTTTTTAGACGTTGTACTACTTGAGCATCAAAATTTTCAAATAGATGCTCTTGGGTTTTTTTAATGTTTTCGTTTATTTGATCCTTCAACTCTTCCTGTAGTTCATTGAACGCCTTATCAATTTCTTCTTTGGTACGACATTGTTTATAGATTTGAATTAACCTTTTTTCAAAATCAACACCACTTTCGAGGGCACCAAGTACTTCATCTGAAGCTCCAAAAACACCACTAAAGAGTTTAAACTTTTCTTCAAGTAACTGAAACACTCTCATGTCAGTTTCGTTGCGTGTATTCACAAAATTAATTACCACAACATCAAACTTCTGACCGTATCGATGGCATCTACCAATGCGCTGTTCGATACGCTGTGGATTCCAAGGTAAATCATAGTTGACAATCATAGAACAAAATTGCAAGTTAATACCTTCGGCAGCAGCTTCAGTAGCAATCATCAATTGAAAATCTTCATTTTCAAACGTGTCCACAATAGCAGAGCGGATGTCAACATCGCGACTACCAGTAACGCGATTGGCATTTTTCTTATTGTTTACCCAACGGTTATACACATCTTTTGATATGTCTTCTTTATTTGTACCATTGAAGAGCAATATTTTGCCTGTAAACTGGGTTTTTTGAAGCATTTCAAACAAATATGCTTGTGTTCTTGTGGACTCTGTGAAAATAATTGCCTTTTGATTTGCTCCCAGTTCTTTTAATTTATCGAAACCTTTGTCAAGAGCAATCATTAGCTTGTCACCTTTGGTATTATGTTCTATGGAGTTTGCAAGTTTTAAGAAACCTTCAAGGTCTTGAATTTCCTTTTTTATATTTTGAATATCAGCAGGGGTTAAATGATTGATATCATAAGTTGCTTCCAGCTCGTCTTCCTCATCTTCTTCCCATTCTTCCATTTCTTCTTCAAACAACTCAACATCATCTTGAATTTCTTGTTGAAATTCTTCTTGGTCGTACTCAAACTCTTTTATTATTTTTTTTAATCTCTTGATTAAAGAATTGAGTGTGCCTGAAATTGCAAATGAAGAGGAAGCTAATAACTTTCTCAAAACCGATGTCATCAGGTGTTTTTGTGCTGGGGGCAAAGCGTAATTGATTTCTCTTTGTAAATATGCAGTTACTTTTTCGTAAAGCTCGTGTTCCTCGGGTGATGGTTCAAAAGTTTGAGTAAGTGGTATGCGGTTTTTATAATTTATGTATTCAGTAACTTGCCGTCTTAATGTACGATGGCATATTGGTTTGATGCGCTCTTTTAATTCTTGCATATCAATTCCACCTTCACGCCTCACAAATTGCTTTTTAAAACTTTTTAAATCACCAAATGTATTAGGGTCTATGAAGCTTACTAAGCCATATAGTTCTTCAATCTTATTTTGAAGTGGTGTTGCTGTAAGTAACACTTTCTTGAAGGGTAAAATAGCTTGTTGTATTTCTCTTGCTATTTTGTTTCCCCTTCTGTAAACATTGCGAAGGTAATGTGCTTCGTCAATTACTATTAAATCCCAGGAGACCAGTTGAATAAATTCTGATTTATTTCTCGCAAAATGATAAGAACAAATTTGAATTTTGTTTCTATTATCAAACGGATTGGTATTTCCATTTTTCCATTTCTTATTAAAACTTTTGGTCTCCATTACCTCTGAGGGTAAATAGAATTTATCCATTAATTCATTCATCCATTGTTTTCTCAAACTGGATGGGGAAATGATAAGAATTCTACGGGCTCCTTCAGCCCATTTTTGGGAAAGAAGTATGCCGGCTTCGATGGTTTTTCCAAGTCCCACCTCATCAGCTAATATTGCCCCTTGAGATAGTGGTGATTTAAAAGCAAATAAGGCCGCCTGGATTTGATGTGGGTTAAGGTCTACTTTGGCATCCATTAAAACAGCACCGAATTTTTCAGTACTATTTGATTTTACCTTTTTACTTAATTCGTAAGCATAGTATTTAGCCTGATGAGCAGTTAAATTCATAAAGTTGGTTAAGTTGTTATCAATTGCAGTCTCATTTATTTTAGTGTAGTCTAAAACAGGGTCAATTTAAGAAAAAGAAAGTAAAGGTAAAAAAAGGAAAAGAATAGATTTTGCGGGATTCCTCATATTTTGTAGAAATAGTATTGAGTATTGGGTATTTAGACTTTGAGTGGGGATTAATTGTATTTAGTGCTTTTGAGGGATTTGAGGGTTTTAAGGAAGTTGAGGATTTTGTATAAAAAAGTCAGGCTATAACCTGACTTATTACTATTTATCGTGAGGCTATAGCCTGACAAAAGGAAGGTGATCACGATCTCTATTTCTATTATCCTTAGTTTCCTCAATATCCTATGTATCCTTGAAAGTGGTTAGATTAGGGGTTTGAAGGGTGTTGGGAGTTTCGATTTATGAGGCCCCCGATTACTCGGGGGTTGGGTTTTAAGAACTCAGACAGGCTTCTATTTTTTGCATAATCATTTGAAACCTTTCTTCTTGGGTTTCATAGAAAAGATTTGCAATCATTGCTTCTTGAAGTTTGGGGCTGTCAATAATCAATTGTAATTGTTCTAAAAGGAAAGCTTTCACTTTTCCTTTTTCAGCAGCAATAATTTTGTGCCAATCTGTTCGATTGTCTAAAATGTATGTTATATCTTCAAAATCGTGGCTAAAACGAGGGTCTGAACCACCGCGGTCTAAATGCGCAGAAAATTTACTGGCCAAGAAATAGGGTAGCGGCATAATTTGGATTGTGATACCATCAATATCAACCTCTTGAAGATTGTTAAATCCTTCTTCAAACCAAGGGTTAGCAGGTGCCCAGCCAATAGGTTTTGTAGCCATTACATCAACTAAAACAACGCCCGGTCTTTCCTAAAAAACCAAATTTCCACCCTTTAGAGGAAGCGGTACTAAAATTGGGGTTTACATTCGCGGCCATACAAAATAAGTTAAATGCCTATTTTAGTGATAGAATAAAATAGAATGACACAGTTAATTGAACACTCCCGATGACACAGTTAATTAAACACTCCCAAAGAAACCCCATAGCCGTATCCACTACTCCAGCACCCTACTATTCTACCATTCTACTATTCTACCATTCTACTAACAACTCACACCTCCACCGAAACCCCAATCACGCTATACCCACGCCCTATTTCCAGCGGACTGTAAACCCCGTTAATCTCCTGATAAAACCGAACACCCATAACCGCCAGGTACGCATCCGAATCCTCCGGAAGCCCCGTTGGCGCTAATGACATGGATACCGGCGGCGAACCCTTAGCCAAAAAATAATCTTCCGCCCAATACGCCATAGCCGATACCGGCGAAAAATCCAATGCCACCACCCCAAAAGTCAAACCCAAATGCGTGGCATACTTCGGATAGTCAATCATACGGCTGTCTAACGAAGCACACGAAAAACGAAAAGCATCCATATCCACCGCAAAAGGCTGCTGCAACACATAAGGTAAAGAATAATACTCCGGATAACAATACGTAAGCAGCAACTGCCTTCCCTTCTCAGTCTGCAAGCCCCGGTATATATGACGCGCCCCGCGCGGCGACACCGAATCACAACTCTTTATCCCCATAAACAGTCGCATAAGCCCACTGTGAATCTCCCGACCCCTGATGTCCCGCAGCAAAGGACGTATCGCCTGCGAAAAAGCACCCTTTACCTGCGAACTGCTCCCAAACTCCGACGAATTCTCGCGCACCTTTTCCATCCGCGGACTCTTCTTAATTGTCTCACCATCAAAACCACCACCCTTCTGACGGATAATAGTATCACGCGTCTCCTTGTCCTCATAATAATTGTAATCCCCCAACGTACCTGTAACCTTAAACGGCCCTTTTACTTTTGCCATAACTATTATAGATTTAAAATTGAATCCAAAAACCACCCCAAAAAATAACCATTTCACTACTCCACTACCCTACCATTCTACTATTCTACCATTCTACCATTCTACTATTCTACTATTCTACTATTCTACTAACAACTAACGACTAACGACTAACGACTAATGACTAATGACTAACAACTCATTAAAAAAAAACCAAAAAAAAACAGCCCTCGAAATCATTTTTTTACTACATTAGTAATCAATCACTTACCGTTCTTAAAAATAGGAAAATCTTCTTTAAAAAACAAAAAGCTATAGCGTATGTATAGCGTATGTATAGCGTATGTATAGCGTATCTATAGCGTATGCATAGCGTATCTATAGCGTATATGATTCATACATGCCCCGTAGGTAAGCCGAGGATATCCCGTACATAAGCCGTACATAAGCCGAATAACAACCCCCCAAAAAATACATACAATTCACCCCTTAAAAACCAACCCAATATACCATCTTTATACCGACTATACACCGACCCTCATATCGGCATCACCTATACCACACCATGCCACAGTAGCATCCCATCAACACCCGATTAAACCTTGTTGATAAGGGTGCTATTCGCCTGAGCCGTAGGAAACACCAGCACATCAGCAAGAGTAACATGCGCCGGCCGGGATACCATAAAATACAAAATCTCAGCAATATCCTCCGGCTGTAACGCCTGATAGCCTTTGTAAACCGTCTCAGCTACCGCATCACCCTTAAACCGAACCTTCGAGAATTCCGTTTCTACCAGTCCCGGGTTTAAAGCACTCACTTTTATACCGTATGGGTTTAAATCTATACGCATACCTTCGGTTAACGCCAGCACAGCATGTTTGCTGGCACAGTACACATTCCCTTTGGGGTAAACCTCTTTCCCGGCAGAAGACCCTATGTTTATAATATGTCCTCGCTTTCTGGATACCATCTGCGGTATAACCGCTTTACTTACATAAAGCAACCCTTTTACATTCCCGTCAAGCATCGCGTCCCAGTCATCTACATTGCCCTTGTCTATAGCATCCAGCCCGTGGGCATTCCCTGCGTTGTTAATCAATATATCAACCGGTTTAAACGCCTCCGGTATAGAGGATATAGCAGAAAAAGTAGCTTCCCTGTCCCGAACATCAAAGGATAGGGTGTGAACAGCCACCTGCTTTCCCAGCCTTTCTTGTAAGGCTTCCAGTCGCGCTTGGCGACGCCCGCATAATATCAAATCTATTCCGTGTTGTGCAAAGAGCAAGGCAGTGGCTTTTCCTATACCACTGGTGGCACCCGTTATAAGAGCTGTTTTTTTCATAGTATTTAAGGTACTTTATGACCCTGACTCGCAACCAGCAGACTAAACCAGTCGGCTAAAGCCAAATCAATTTCAGGAGCTAGTGAAGCAAGGTGTATTCGTTTTCTATTTGTGGTCCCTATTACAGGGTGAATTCCCGAAGGGTGTTTCAGTAACCAGGCAAGTGCCAGTTGGTCTTTAGTGGCCGCATATCGCGATTCAAGAGGTGTCATCGCTTCGTGTAAACGTGAGGTTTGTGCACTGGGGTCTTTAAACAAGCTGCCCAGAGGCGACCATGCCATAGGGGTAATCCTACGCACCATGCACTGGTCTAAAGTACCATCAAAAAGAACCCCATAATCAGTTACTGAACACGCCACCTGATTAACCAATACCGGCACCTCCTTTGCCAGCACATCTACCTGTGAAGGACTAAAGTTCGATACCCCAAAAGCCTTAATCTTTCCCTGTTGTTGTAGTGAGTCAACAGCCCGCATAACCTCTTCAGGGTTAAGCAACGGACTTGGGCGGTGCAGTAACAAAGTGTCTATATAGTCGGTTTGCAACTGCTGTAAAGAAGTTTCTACACACTGGATAATATACGAAGCACTGTAGTTGTAATGCTTAATAGAATACACCCTTTTTTCCGAAGGGTATAGAATACCACACTTGGTGATAAACTGAACGGATTCCCGGGAAACACCACTTTGTGTAAACGCTTTGCCAAAGGCCGCTTCGGTAGTATATCCGCCATAAATATCGGCATGGTCAAAAGTGGTAATCCCGCAATCCAAATAGTGTAAAATCAAAGCACACATTTCTTGCGTAGATAGTCCTTTTCCCCAACTTCCCCAGGACATGGTGCCGGCTATAATTTTAGAATAATTCAAAAGTCAAAATAGATTGATATAATACACCCTAAATGTAGCACTTTTTTTAAAAGATAAAATCCAAAAACGGTTTTAGCACGTACTTTTTATATAACCATAAAATAAATCAACAAGATGGCAACATTTAAAAAAATCAGTTTAGTAGCAGTAGCTTTTTCCTTATTCTTTCTTTTTAATTGCAACGATTCCAATGCCGACCGGCAGGGAACTTCTACCATTTCAGTAAAACTGGTCGATGGCCCCGGCGATTTTGACAACGTATATGTAGAAGTGGTTGATGTTATGGTAAAAGTTAACGACGATACCGATGACGAAAACGGATGGGTAAGCCTGAACCCAACCAATACCGGAGTTTACGACCTGCTCGACCTAACCGGTGGAGTTAGTGTTTTGCTTGCCGAAGGAGTAGAAATTCCCTCGGGAATGCTTAACCAAATACGCCTGGTGTTGGGGAACGACAATACCGTAGTAATCGATGGCGAAACCTTTCCGCTCAACACACCCAGCGCACAACAATCAGGACTAAAAGTACAAGTAAACCAAGTGCTTGAACCCGGTTTTAATTATAACTTTACCCTCGACTTCAATGTAGAAGAGTCTATTGTCATTGCCGGCACTTCCGGAAACATTAACTTAACCCCGGTTATCTATGCCTCAGCCGAAGCAGCAACCGGAACCATTGAAGGAAGCATTACACCTATAGACTGGCAGGTAGTTGCCTCCGTAATGGTAGACGGTGAAGAAGTGGCAAGCTATGTAGACGAAACCGGAAACTACGTGCTCTACGGAATCCCTCAGGGAACATACACCCTTACCCTTACGCCCGACCCGGCTTCAGCACTGGAACCCGTTACCGTGGAAAATGTAGAAGTGACCAACGGACAGGTAACAAGCGTTGAACTCGTTACCTTTTAAAGGCTTCTGAAATAAACGTTAAAATCAGTATAAAAAGGCGCTTCAAAGTGAAGCGCCTTTTTATTTTTAACCAATTATTAACAGCAACAGAGCAAAAATTTTAACAATTTGCAGGTTGTTAATACAGGCATGTAACCCAACCTTTAAAAAGTAAACCAAATGATGGAAGATATAAGTACAATGGATATTAAAGCAATAAACGAGAAAATTGAAAAAGAAAGTGCTTTTGTCGATTTACTTACCCTGGAAATGAACAAAGTAATCGTAGGCCAAAAACACATGGTAGAACGTTTACTTATCGGGCTTTTAGGGCAAGGACATATTCTGCTGGAAGGCGTTCCGGGACTGGCAAAAACCCTAGCCATAAACACCCTGGCACAAGCCGTGGACGGAAGCTTTAGTCGCATTCAGTTTACTCCTGATTTGCTCCCTGCCGATGTGGTAGGAACGCTAATCTACAACATGAAACAAAACGATTTTTTCATAAAAAAAGGACCCATTTTTGCCAATTTTGTGCTGGCAGATGAAATAAACCGTGCACCTGCCAAAGTACAGTCTGCGCTTCTGGAAGCCATGCAGGAAAAACAGGTAACCATTGGTGACGAAACCTTTAAACTGGACAAACCCTTTTTGGTAATGGCTACGCAAAACCCGGTTGAACAAGAAGGGACCTATCCTTTGCCTGAAGCTCAGGTAGACCGCTTTATGCTTAAAACGGTAATTGACTACCCTAAAATGGAGGAAGAACAACTCATCATTAGAGCCAATCTTAAAGAAGGTTTTGAAAAAGTAAACCCCGTAGTCAGCCTCAAGCAAATTCTTGATGCGCAAAAAGCAGTACGCGAAGTCTACATGGACGAAAAAATAGAAAAATACATCCTCGACATAGTCTTTGCCACACGATTCCCCGATAAATACAACCTCGAAGAACTAAAACCACTAATCTCCTTTGGCGCTTCACCAAGGGGAAGCATCAACCTGGCCAACGCCGCCAAGTGCTACGCCTTTATTAAACGAAGAGGCTATGTGATTCCGGAAGATGTCAGAGCCGTAGTACACGATGTACTTCGCCACCGAATTGGCATAACCTATGAAGCCGAAGCCGAAAACATTACTTCCGAAGAAATCATAAACAAAATTGTAAACCAGATTGAAGTGCCCTAGGCCGCTAGCGTAAAACCCCGGTAATACGCAACAACCTGAAGTCGGTTAAGTTTTTAAAAAATAACAACCGAAGACCTCAAACGGATAAAATGGACACCAAGGAACTACTTAAAAAAGTACGTAAAATAGAAATCAAAACCCGCCGATTATCCGATCATATTTTTGGCGGAGAGTACCACTCTACATTTAAAGGGCGCGGAATGACCTTTAGCGAAGTGCGCCAGTACCAGTTTGGAGACGACGTAAGAAACATTGACTGGAATGTGACGGCTCGCTACAACGAACCCTTTGTAAAGGTTTTTGAGGAAGAAAGGGAGCTCACCATGATGCTTATGGTTGACATTTCCGGTTCTGAGTTCTTTGGAACTACACAACAGTTTAAAAACGAAATTGTAACCGAAATAGCCGCAACACTCGCCTTTTCGGCTACTCAAAATAACGATAAAATAGGACTTATTCTCTTTTCAGATAAAATAGAACTGTACATACCGCCTAAAAAAGGACGTTCACACGTGCTTCGTATCATTCGGGAACTTATTGAATTTGAACCCAAAAGCAAGCAAACCAACATTGAAGAAGCACTGCGGTTCTTATCCAACGTAATGAAAAAGAAAGCCATTGTTTTTATCCTTTCTGATTTTATGGCCGACAACTACCGACAAACCCTTAAAATTACCTCAGGCAGACATGATATTACCGGTATTCGGGTATACGACAGACACGAAGAAAGCATCCCCAATTTAGGAATGGTCCAAATGCAGGATCAGGAAACCGGCCAGTGGCTTTTGGTTAATACAGCTTCTAAAAAAGTGCGCACAGCCTATGCTAAACATTACAACAACAGCGTAGCTTACTTTAAAGAATGCTTTAGCAAGTCCGGAGCCGGAACCATAGATTGCAGAATAGACGAAAGCTATGTAAAAAAACTCTTAGGCTATTTTAAACGAAGAGCATAATCAAAAGGCGACACAATGAACAGAAAGATGAAAGATAAAACAAGCAAAACCAAGAACCTTAAAGCAGCAGTTTTAGGCGGGTTTGTCTTACTTTTTTCCTGCAGTTTGGTCGCACAGGTAACCACAACGGTAGATACCACTACGATAAAAATTGGCGAGCAAATCCTGTATAAAATACAAATGGAAACCGATACTACCAACCTTGTGGTTTTCCCTGAAGGACAAACATTCAGTCCGTTTGAAGTTAATGAATCCATGCCTGTTGACACAATCATAAATCAAAACAAGGCAACTCTCATAAAAAAATACGGACTCACCCTTTTTGACTCCGGAAGCTATTACATTCCCAAACAGAAAATACAACTAAACAACAATACCGTGTTTACCGATTCCTTGAAAATACAGGTAAACGCCGTACAGGTAGACACCACCAAACAAGGACTGTACAACATAAAACCACTTTTAGAGGTAGAAAAACCTAAAAACAACACCCTTATATACATGGCTATAGCGCTCTGCCTGTTGGCGCTCATGGCACTGTTGATATACCGCTTCATTTGGCGCAATAAACCCTTAACAGAAGAAGAAAAAATAGCCCTGCTGCCACCTTATGACCGTGCAAAACTAGTCCTCAAAAACCTCGAAGACAGCAAGTACCTGCAAACCGAAAACCTAAAGGAGTTTTACTCCGAACTTACTTTTGCCCTAAGAAAATACCTGGACGAAAAAGTGTATGATAGAGCACTGGAAAGTACTTCTGATGAACTCGTTTTCAGACTCCAAGTACTTAAAGACGCCAATCAAATAAAACTCTCTTCCGAAACGATTAACAATATTGAAAGCATCCTGAAAAGAGCCGATTTGGTCAAATTTGCCAAGTCTAAACCCGACATTGAATTGGCTAAAATAGACCGAATAACCATTGACAAGGAAATAGACCACGTAAAAGAACTGCTTCCGGAACCCACTGAAGAAGAAAAACGTTTGGATCAGCAGTATAGAGAAGAACAGGAACGCAGGCAAAAACGAAAAAAAAGAATGCGTACAGCAGGCGCAGTGGCAGCTTTACTATTGGTAATCTATACCGTAGCCGGTATAAAGTATGGATTTACCTATGTAAACGATACCTTAACAGCCCATCAGGGGAAAAAACTACTCGAAAAAACCTGGGTAACCAGCGAGTATGGATTTCCACCTATACACATTTCAACACCCGAAGTACTTAAACGCACTGAAGTTCAACTCCCCGAAGAACTGAAAGACAAAATGAAAATGACTTCTTACAGTTATGAGAAAAAAGGAATACTAACCTTGGTACTTTCTACAACAACTATAGCCCAACCACAAGACAGCCTCGACCTTTCTCTGGCTATTGAAGGCAACTTAAAAACATTGGAAGAAAAAGGAGCTAAAAATATACTGACAAAAAACGATAAGTTTACCACACCCAACGGGGCAGAAGGAATAAAAACCTATGGCTCACTCCAACTTCCGGTTGAAGAAAATGCCGACCGTTATACCAATGCCAACTACGCCATATTAAGCTTTACAAGCAACAATAAAGTAATTCAGCAAATCGTGTTAACCTGGAGAGACCACGATAAATACACCGCAGAAACCGCAGAAAGAATAATAAATTCCCTGGAACTTCAGGAAAAGACAGAATAAATGATAGAAGGAATAGAATTTTTAAATAAAGAAATGTTTTGGCTGCTGGCACTACTGCCTTTGGCAATACTATGGTATATACTGAAACACAAAAAACAAACCCCGGAACTGAAAATAGCAACCCTGAAAGGCTTTAAAACCACAACATCCATATTACCCAAACTAAGGCATCTGCTATTTGCATTAAGAATGCTGGCGCTGGCACTGTTAATTACCGCTATAGCAAGACCCAGAACAGTAGACGTGTCTTCAAAAACCAAAACCACACGAGGGATAGACATTGTTATGGCTATAGATGTATCAGCCAGTATGCTGGCCAAAGATTTAAAACCCAACAGACTGGATGCCTTAAAAGCAGTAGCATCCGAGTTTATAAAAGGAAGACCAAACGACCGCATTGGGATTGTGGAATATGCGGGCGAAAGCTATACCAAAACGCCGATTACTACCGATAAAAGCATAGTATTACGCGCGCTAAGAGAAGTAGAGTACAACACCATTATTGAAGGCGGTACAGCCATTGGAATGGGACTGGCCACAGCAGTCAACCGACTTAAAGACAGTAAAGCCAAAAGCAAAGTAATTATTCTACTTACCGACGGCGTAAACAATAGCGGACAAATAGACCCAAAAATAGCAAGCGACCTGGCTGTTGAGTTTGGAATTAAAGTATATGCCATTGGTTTAGGGACTAACGGAATGGCCTTGTCTCCTGTAAGAGTAAACAGAGACGGAACCTTTCAATACGGCAGAGTCAATGTAGAAATAGACGAAGCGCTGTTGAAGGAAATAGCTGCAGCCACAGGAGGTTTATATTTTAGAGCCACAAACAATAAAAAACTACAGGAAATTTACAGCGAAATAAATAAACTGGAAAAAACAGAAATCGAAGAATTTAAATTTTACAACTATCAGGAGAAGTATAGACCGTTGGTAATACTGGCGGGATTGTTGTTTTTATTAGAATTGTTGTTAAAAGTAACGCTCTTTAGAAGCTTTGTATAATATGTTTCAACTCGAAGAAAAAATATGGTTTTGGGTCTTAGCAGCAATCCCCGTTTTGGTATTGCTCTTCAGTGTGGTGCAGTTTTGGAAAATACGCACGCAAAAAAGATTTGCAACTCCTGAAGCGTTAAAAAAACTAAGCCCCAATAAATCCCTCTTTAAATCCATACTCAAACTCTGCCTTTGGTGTCTGAGTATTGCTTGTATAGCACTGGCCTTGGTCAATCCTAAAATAGGAACCAAAATGGAAACCGTAAAACGAGAAGGTGTCGATTTGGTTTTTGCTGTCGATGTGTCCAAAAGCATGCTGGCCGAAGATATCGCTCCTAATAGACTGGAAAAAGCCAAACAGCTGGTTACACAAATCATCAACAACTTGGCCGGCGACCGTATAGGCATTATCGCTTATGCTGGAAAAGCCTTTCCGCAGCTACCCATTACTACAGACTATGCTTCGGCAAAAATGTTTTTACAAAACCTCAACACCAACATGCTTTCCTCACAAGGAACCGCCATAAACGAAGCCATTAATCTGGCAAAAACATATTATGACAACGACCAGCAAACCAATCGAATTCTCTTTATCATTTCAGACGGAGAAGACCATAGCGAAGAAGCAGTTAAAGTTGCTGAAGAAGCCAGTAAAGAAGGAATACGAATTTTTACCATAGGAATTGGCGATAGTAAAGGCGCACCTATTCCTGAAAAAAATGCACAAGGCATAGTGTTAAACTACAAAAAAGACCAAAACGGAGAAACCGTAATTACCAAACTAGATGAGAACACTCTAAAAGCCATTGCTGAACAAACTAACGGAAAATATATAAACGGACGAATAACGAGTAAAGTTATAGAAGAAGTTAAGAATATTCTTGTAGAGTTGGAAAAAAAAGAATTTGAAACCAAAGAATTTGCAGACTTCAAAGACCAGTTTCAATGGTTTTTGGCCTTTGCCATCGGCCTGCTTTTTCTGGACGTATTCCTGCTGGAAAGAAAAACCGAATGGCTCAAAAAACTTAATTTATTTAACGAAAACTTATGACAGTATACGCTAAAAATTGAATAATATTAGTCATCATGAAATTTCAACATCCGACATATTTGGTATTAATCAGTATCCTTTTCTTAGGAACCTTGGCTTACAGTCAGGAAAAGGACAACCTAAAAACCGATAAAAAAGCAAAAAAATATGTGTATTCCGGAAATCAGCTTTTGGAAGAAGACCAATTTGTATTAGCCGAAATGGAATTCAGACAGGCAATTTCCCTTCAACCGGATAATGTCGTTGGAGCCTACAATCTAGGAAACTCCTACTACAACAACGGAAACTATGACGAAGCCTTATACAGACATCAACAAGCCCTAAAAAACGCTACTTCTAAAACGGAAAAACACTATGCCTTTCACAATATAGGAAACATCCTCATGCAGGAAAAAAAATGTATTGAAGCAGCCGAAGCATTCAAAAATGCTCTGAAAAATAATCCTGCTGATGATGAAACACGATATAACTATGCGCTAGCCAAAAAATGCGCCGAAGAACAACAAAAGCAAGACAATCAGGAAGACAAAGACCAGGATAAGGACAAAGAAAACAATCAGGACCAAAACAAAGACAATCAGGACCAGAACAAAGACAAGCAAGACAACTCAGACAAAAACAAAGACGACAAACAAGACAAAGGCGAAAAGGATAAGGATAAAGAAGGCGACCAAAAAGAAGATAAAAACGACAACCAAAAAAACAAAGACCCTAATCAAAAGCCCAAACAACAGCCCGGACAACTGTCGCCACAGCAAATTAAAAACTTACTGGAAGCCATGAACGCTCAGGAACAAAAAGTTCAGGAGAAAATAAATGCCGAAAAACAAAAAGGAATAAAAATAAAAACAGAAAAAGACTGGTAATGAAACCCAAACAGCTCATAACCACACTATGTCTCGTTTTCGCCTGTCTATGTACGCAGGCACAAGTTACCTTTGAAACCAAAGTAAGCAAAAAAAAATTGGGCGTAAATGAGCGATTACGCGTAGATTTTGAGATGGATAAAGACGGCGATAACTTCACGCCGCCAAGTTTTGAAGGGTTTAACGTAATTGGCGGTCCCAATACATCGGTAAGCAATTCCTGGCTAAACGGTAGCCATCGGTATAAAAAAACGTACAGCTATTTCCTGGCACCAAAATCCAGAGGGACATTCACCATCAAACAAGCCACCGTAGAAATAGAAGGCGATATCTACAAAACAACTCCGGTAGAAATTGTAGTAACAGCAGCCGTTGAAACACCCAAAGATCCCAACGACCCAAACTACATAGCCGACAAAAGCATTCATCTGGTAGCCGAAATTTCAAACACAAACCCTTACCTTAATGAAGCCCTAAGTATTGTGTATAAACTCTACGTTTCGCCCAATACCGGAGTGAGTAATTTTCAGGAAATAGACAATCCGCGTTATAACGATTTTTGGAGTCAAAATATTGAAATCAATGGCTTTAAAGCCGAAAATGGAACCTATAAAGGCGAAGATTACCTGTATGTAGTACTAAAAAAAGTAGTGCTCTATCCTCAAAAAACAGGAAAATTGGAAATAGAACCTTTGGTACTTGACGTAACCGTAGACGTTCCTACAAATCGCCGCGATATATTTGGTCGAAGATTGATGAACCAAGTGCATAAAACCGTTTCGGCAGGAAACAATACCATTGTGGTAAAACCACTTCCCGAAGATGGAAAACCGGCAGACTTTACAGGTGCTGTTGGCGACTTTACCTTTAGTATAGAAACCTCCAAAAAAGAGCTCGATGCCGGAGAATCTCTACAGGCAACGGTGCAGGTAAGCGGCAAAGGAAACCTAAAGCTATTTGAACTGCCTGCACTTTCTCTGCCCAGCTCTTTAGACGTTTTTGAGCCCGAAAAACAAGATAAAGTAAGCGTGCCTTTAAGCGGTATGGAAGGTACAGTAAGTGCTGTTTATACCATAGTTCCTCAGTTTAAAGGAAAATACCCGATACCCAAAACGTCATTTTCCTATTTCGATTTAAAAACTGAAACGTACAAACGAATCTATGCCGAAGACATTACAATAAATGTGTTAAATGGCCCTTTAAATAATTCAAATACCGAAAATACGCCCGCTAATAGTGCTTCAAAACAGGAAGTTGTACAACAAAGCAAACAGTTTTCTTTTATAAAAACCCGGCCCAACTTAGTAGCAGTAGAACAAGAGCCTTTTTTTAAGTCTACAGTTTTTTGGACTTTACTACTCGCACCTTTGTTGCTTATTCCTTTAGCATTAGTTTACCGAAAACAAAAAGAAACCCGCGATGCAGATGTATTTGGAAAGCGAATTAAAAAAGCCGATAAACTGGCCAGAAAATACCTTACCGAGGCCAAAAAATCATTGGCAAATAAAGAGGTCTTTTACGAAGCTTTAGAAAGAGCGCTACACAATTATTTAAAAGCAACATTACACATAGAAACTACGGAATTCAGTAAAGAAAAAATAAAGAGTTTGTTGCAGAAACGCCGAGTATTACCGGAAACTACAGAAAGTTTTATGGAAATATTAAAAAACTGTGAATTGGCCAGATATACTCCAATTTCAAACGTAGCCATGCAGCAGGATTATGATAAAGCCGCAAAAACCATTTCGGAAATAGACAAACAACTAAAGTAAATTCAAAAACTATGCATTACCTGAAAACAATATATGTTTTTGTAATTCTAACAACAAGTTGGCTGGGAATGGCACAAGATGAAGCTATTTTTAATCAGGGCAACACGCTTTACAGCGAAGGGAAATATGCAGAAGCTATTGAAAAATATGAACAGATTTTAAACTCCGGAAAACATTCTGCTGCACTGTACTATAATCTGGGAAATGCCTATTACAAACTAAACAATGTGGCTTCGAGCATTTATTATTTTGAAAAAGCATTACAACTTGACCCAACGGATAGAGAAATACAAAACAATTTAACCTATGCGCAAAATATGACGGTCGACGCCATAGAAGCACAGCCGGAAGTGGGATTTTCAAAAGCGTACAAAAGCATAGTCAATTACCGTAGTTTTGACACCTGGGCAAAATATACCGTAGCATTTATGTTTGTGTTTATCGCACTGTTTTTGGGGTATTACTTTTCAACAAGCACTGCAAAAAAACGAATCGCTTTTGTAGGTTTAATTTGTGCATTATTTCTCACCGGAACTACACTGGGCTTAGCTTTTCAGAAATTTAAACTGGACAAAAATACCAATCCCGCAATTATTTTTACGCAGGAAGTGAGTATTAAAAATGACCCGAACTCCACTAGTGAGGAACTTTTCAAGCTTCATGAAGGAACTAAAATATATATTGTCGGAACCTTTAATACTTGGAAAAAAATAAAACTTCCCGACGGGAAAACCGGATGGTTAGAACAACAACATATAAAAGCACTTTAAACTTATTTTAACAATTGTTTAAAGTTTAACACTTATATTTGCTAGCAGTTTTCATCATAAAACATGAGTAAGAACAGCATTACATTTTTCTTTTTATTCATTTTCTCTTTGTTTATCTCAACCCCAACAATTATCCTTATGGTTGAAGATAACATAGACGTTTCTACATTCTATGGAGTAAATGAAGAAGAAAATAAAAATGAAACTTCAAAAAAGATAGAAGTCAACCTTTTTAATTCAAGCAAATACAATATTGCCCAACCTTGGGACGAAAAAGAAAAATTAAACTTCGCTTACCTCAAATTATCTCCTCAGCATATTATGGAGAGTTTTTCTCCGCCTCCTGAACAAAACATTCATAGTTAGTTCATTGCGTAATTAATGTAAAGCTTTGTTTAATAAACTCTTACCCAAACCTAGGGTAAGGGAAAAATCTTATATATATGTTTAAAACAATTAAAAACGATATACCGGCAAGTATTGTGGTATTTTTCGTGGCATTACCCTTATGTTTAGGTATTGCTTTGGCCAGTGGAGCACCATTATTTTCAGGATTAATCGCAGGCATTATAGGCGGTATAGTAGTAGGAGCTATTAGTGGCTCAAAAATAGGAGTCAGTGGTCCGGCAGCCGGACTAGCCGCTATTGTGTTATCAGCCATCAGTACATTGGGCGGATATGAAAACTTTCTGGTAGCCGTAGTGCTCGGCGGCCTTATTCAACTGCTTTTTGGCGTGCTAAAGGCGGGTGTTATTGGGTATTATTTTCCGTCTTCGGTAATTAAAGGTATGCTTACGGGTATTGGGATTATCATTATTTTAAAACAAATCCCCAATTTTTTTGGATATGACGAAGAGTCGGCCTGGGATTTGGAATTTTTTGAGCTCGATGGTGGAACTACTTTTTCGGAGTTATTTGAAATTGTAAACAATATTCACCCCGGAGCAGCAATAATAGGAGTAATCAGTTTAGCCATTTTAATATTCTGGGAAAAGGTACTGGCTAAAGAAGGAAAACTTTTTCAGCTTATTCAAGGTCCTTTTGCTGCTGTAGTTTTAGGAATTGTATTTTTTGTAGTTACTAAAGAAAATGAATGGTTAAGTATTTCTCAAAAGCATCTGGTAACCGTTCCTATCCCTGAAAATGCTTCAGAATTCTTCGGGCAATTTAGTTTTCCAAATTTTGCGGTAATTACCAATTTGGATGTTTGGGTTGCAGCTTTTACCATAGCTCTGGTAGCCAGTTTAGAAACACTGCTTTGTGTAGAGGCTACCGATAAATTAGACCCCAATAAGAATGTAACGCCTACAAACAGAGAGTTGTTGGCACAAGGAACCGGAAATGTACTTTCAGGATTAATTGGCGGATTGCCTATTACTCAGGTAATTGTGCGTAGCTCAGCCAATATTCAATCCGGTGGAAGAAGTAAACTGTCTACCATTATTCATGGATTTTTATTACTTATTTCTGTAATTTTAATACCCAGGCTTTTAAACATGATTCCATTATCGGTTTTAGCAGCGGTACTGCTTATTGTAGGATATAAACTGGCCAAGCCTTCACTGTTTAAAAAAATGTACCAATTGGGTTGGAAACAATCTATACCTTTTACCGTAACTGTGGTGGGAATTATCTTCACCGATTTGCTGGTAGGTATTGGCCTTGGACTCATGGTAGGTATAGTAGTTATCCTGCTAAAAAGCTATCAAAACTCACACTTCTTGCACATTGAAGACAAGAGTAACGGAAAGCATAAAATAAAAATGACACTGGCAGAAGAAGTTACCTTTTTTAATAAAGGTGCTATTCTTAAAGAACTGGACAGTTTGCCTAGAGACACATACCTGGATTTAGATGTCAGAAACACCCGATATTTGGATAATGACATTATAGAAATTCTGGATGATTTTGCATTTAAAGCCAAAGAAAGAAATATCGATATAAAACTAATTTCTGAACGTGGAATTATTGAAAACCCCGAAAGTTTTATCGAGTTCTTTAAATTAAGACCAAAATCAGCTTAATATTTAGCGCCATGGAAGAAAAAAAGCAAAAACACAAAATTCTGGTGCTGTCCAATTTAAATAAATCCATAACGGACGTTTTAAAAAGCACTATTAGTTTGGCCAAAATAATTGATGCAGAAATACATCTTTTTTACGTGAAAAAACCTACAGATATCGTAGAAAAAGAAAGTCAGTTATCTGCCATTAGAGAAATAAATAAAGAACACATTACAACCAAACAGGAAATTCAAAATATAATAAACCCAATGGTTAAAGAATACGGGATAAAAATAAACCCTAAATTCGCTTTTGGTAATGTGAAAAACGAAATAGAAGCTTATATCGACCAGCAACAACCAGATATTATTGTGCTGGGAAAGAAAAAATCAAAACTGTTTAAGCTTTTTGGAGACGATAATATTACACAATTTGTGTTAAAAAAACACAAAGGAGTAATCCTTATTGTTTCAGAAAAAAACAGTTTAGATCCCAATACAGTATTTACTTTGGGTATGCTCAATCAAGCACAAGACACGGTTAATGTAGACTTTGCAGAGCAATTACTGAAACATGCCGAAGAACCGGTGAGACTGTTTAAAATTGTAAAAAAACAAAACAATCCGCAACCTAAAGAAACATTAAACAACAAAACCATTGAATATGTTTTTGAAGAAAGTGATAATGCCATTAGCAGTATATCCAAATATGTAGCCAAAAACAAGGTAGATTTACTGTACGTAAACAGAAAGCAAAATCAAAAGAAAAGCGAATTCATTTCACCGATACAAATAGATGATATTATTACAAATTTTAATGTATCCTTATTACTAACAGGTGTATAAAAAAACAATACAACACATAAAAACACATATTATGAAAGCACATACAAGAGAAACACAAGCCACAATGACACCGCAAAAGTCGTTACAATACCTCAAAGAAGGAAACCAAAGATTTCAGCAAAACCTGAAAGCAAACCGAAACTTACTGGAACAAGTAAACGACACGAGTGACGGGCAGTTTCCCTTTGCAACTATTCTGAGCTGTATAGACTCCAGAGTCTCTGCCGAGTTGGTTTTTGATCAAGGCTTGGGAGATATATTTAGTATTAGAATAGCCGGAAACTTTGTAAATGAAGATATTTTAGGAAGTATGGAATTTGCTTGTAAACTAGCAGGAACCAAACTTATAGTTGTTTTAGGACATACCAGCTGCGGCGCTATAAAAGGAGCTTGTGATAAGGCACAAATGGGAAATCTAACTAAGCTCATCGAAAAAATAACCCCGGCAGTAAACGCAGTTAAACAACCGCAAGATGAAAGTTTAAGAAATTCAAAAAATCTAGACTTTGTAGATGAGGTTGCAAAAACAAACGTTCAGTTAACCATTGACAGAATTCATGCAGAAAGCCCAATACTTACCCAGATGGAAAAAAGTGGAGAAATTATGATAGTTGGAGCCATGTACGACATCAACAATGGATCGGTGACCTTTTTTGAGTAAAAAAAACGTCAAAGTAACAAACCCAAAAAAATATGGCTGTGCTGGCAGTAACGCTAAAGCAGCCATATTTTGGTTAACACAACAAAAAAATGTGTAAAATCAAACATCTTAAGCCAAAAAACTGTAAATTAAAAACGCAAAAAAACAAACAATGAAGAAATTGTTTTCGAACCTAAAAGGAGATGCTTTTGGAGGCATCACCGCAGGTATAGTTGCACTACCACTGGCACTAGCCTTTGGTGTTTCATCAGGTTTAGGTCCAAGCGCGGGACTTTATGGGGCTATATTCCTAAGTTTTTTTGCAGCACTTTTTGGCGGAACCAATACACAAATTTCAGGACCAACAGCACCGATGACAGCTGTAAGCATGGTCGTAATTGCCGGAATAATAGCTGTTAATGATGGCGATGTAGAAAAGGCTTTACCTGCCATTCTTACAGTCTTCTTGTTGGCGGGAGTTATGCAAATAGGCCTTGGAGCTTTAGGGCTGGGAAAGTACATAAAATACATCCCTTATCCGGTAGTTTCCGGATTTATGACCGCTATAGGAGTAATTATCATCGTTACTCAAATTTTACCATCCATAGGATATTACCCAAAAGAAGACACAGCCTTTGTACAGCAATTTAAACCCCAGGCAGAAGAATTAATTCTCGAAAACATTTTAAAAGAAGAAGCCGGTGAAGGTATTTTGGTTTTGGAAGATTTTAAAGAAACAATCCAAAGAGCACAAAAAATCACACAAGACGATATATTAAAAGAATCAAAAACACTGGCACAAAACCAAGCTTCCGGAGTCATTGGCGCACTAAAAGTATTGCCACGAGCCTTGAAACAGCTTAGCTGGTTGGAACTATTTCTGACGCTGGCGACCATTTTTATCATCTATGGGTTTAAACGAATAACCACCAAAATCCCCAGCACTTTGGTTGCCCTTATTGTGGTATCTGGAGCAGCAGTAGCATTTGACTTAAAGTACAGACCTATTGAAGAAATACCCGGCGGTATTCCAATTCCCAAACTGGAAATAATTACCAATTTTGGTATAAGTTCTATTTCACCTTACATTTTCACAGCATTAACACTGGCATTGTTGGGAGCCATAGATTCCTTACTTACCAGTGTTGTGGCAGATAACATGACCAAAACCAAACACAATCCTAATAAAGAACTAGTAGGTCAAGGAATAGGAAACAGTATTTCTGCCTTTTTTGGAGGCTTGCCCGGCGCAGGAGCCACTATCAGGACAGTAGTAAATATCAATTCCGGAGGAAAAACAAAACTCTCGGGGATGATTGCCGGATTAATGCTGTTGGTTATTTTATTGGGACTTGGTCCGGTCGCTTCTAAAATACCGGCTGCAGTTTTGGCAGGGATTTTAATAACTGTAGGTATAAGCGTGATGGATTACAAAGGGCTTAAAGCAATACCAAGTCTGCCCAAAGACATCAAAATTGGAAAAATAAAACTAAGTTCTGAAGTGCTGGTTATGCTTGTAGTGCTCACCTTGTCTACGTTTTGGAATTTGGTGTATGCCGTCGGAATTGGCTTGGTCATAGCCTCGTTGATGTTCATGAAAAAAATAGGCGATTTAACAGCCGAACGTTCTGATGTAAAACCATTAAAAGAAGAAGCCTGGGTTGATGAAATTGAGTTTCCGGAGAAACTCAAAGAAGAGGTTTTTATTAAACACATCAAAGGACCTTTGTTTTTTGGATCAACCAGTGATTTTCAGCAATTAGCTCTGCAAATACCACCAACGGCTACCGCAGTAATTATCAGAATGGACAGAATGCAATATATGGATCAATCCGGATTGTATGCTATGGAAGATGTTTTAGTAGATTTAAAAAAGAAAAATATTGATGTGCTGTTCGTTGACTTATTAAAACAGCCGCGATACATGATGGAACGTATAGACATTATCCCCGACTTAATCCCAACGGAACATATTTTCCCGGACTTTAACAGCTGTTTGATTTGGGTGAAAGCCCATATTAAAGATATTTATCACCGTTAGCGAATAACCAATTTGCGAGAAGGAAGACAGCGGGATAAAAGGAAATAGGAAAGAATAATTTCTTTACACAAAATTTTTCTGCTAAATAAAAAAGCCACTCTAAATAAAGAGTGGCTTTTTTTGGTGTAAAGCTATTATTGAAAAGAGGTTTCTCCTTCGTTAGGTTGATATACGTAATCGAAAGTATAGTATTGGTAATTTGTAGCACTGTCGTTTGGCGTGCCATCTTCATAATAACTAAGAATTTCCATTTTTGCATACTTTCCATCATGGGTTTTTATAACTAGGATATTACCCGCTTTAGGTGTGATAATATGTGTAGTTGGGTTGTAATCATACCAAGTAGAGATAGCCAAACCTCCACTGGAACTGTCTTGATTTAAAAGCGCAGTGTTAACTGTTGTCACATCGGCAAAAGTACTTGTTGCGGTATAAGCACCCGCTATACCTGTTCTTTCAGGCTGATCAGTTGCGGTTGCTTCACCACCATTTACCAAAATAGTAGTGCCTCTAAAGGCAATATCCCATTCGGTTTCACTATCGGTAGTTGTTCCTGTGGAAAAACTAAACTTGGTATAATCGCCGGAAATGGGTTGCCCTTGTCCACCTTCTTGTGGTGCATATAGGTTGGTAACGGTTTCGGCCTCAATTTCCAGTTGAGGTTGGTTGGAATCATCGTCTGAACTGCATGAGGCAAATGTTACGGCTAAGACTAATAAAGATAATAAATGAAGTGTTTTCATAATGTATATATAATTAAAATTGAATATTAAGTTTCGCGTAAAGTATTCGTCCGGGAATATTATTTATAAATGTAAAATCGTTGTTCGATTCCGGAGCATCGGTAAAATCAAAAATGTTTTCTATGCCCAATCCTAGCTCGTAATGCTTGGCAAAGGTTTTATTTATAGCCCAATTCCATAAAGTATAAGCTTCAACAAATTCATCATAAGCGTCTAAATAGGTATTGTTGTTGGTATCCAGAACACCATACTTGCTACGGTATACGGCTCTGATATTTGTGTTGAAGTTATATTGTGTGTTGGTGTAAAATACTTTAAAATTTGCCATATGTCTGGAGCGATTAAACAGCCCAAAGTAGTCGCTTTCAGAAAGACGAAAAGAACCCGAACCTTGCCCGCTGGCAAACGCATTGCCGTTTTTAAAAACTTTTTGAACTTCTTTGTCCTTGGCAAAAAGCAACTGATAGCCGCCGGCAAATTTTAGGGCCTTAGAAACACGCCAGGAAGTATTTAATTCCAGACCCTGCGTAAAAGCTTTGCTTATATTTCTGTAACTGTACACTCCTGAACCGTTTGCTTTGTTGGCAATAAGTTGGTTGTCTATCAAATCATTGATATCATTTCTGAAGAAGTTAAGTTCCAGATGAATACTGGTTTTCGGTTTGAAAGTAAAGCCTAAATTATAAGAAATGGAGTTTTCCGGATTTAATTTATCTTCAAAATTGCTCAGCGGAACAACTATAGCGTCTTCGTTTTCAATTTCTCCACTTTCAAGCATTTCAGGGATTCTGGTGGTTACCGTATTATAGCCTAAAATAGTATAGCCCGCTATACCTTGCAGGTCAAAATACAGCTGCCTGAAATCGGGCGCCTTAAAACCGTAGCCTACAGAGCCTTTTACGGCAAGAGCATCAGTTAGTGTATATCTAAAGGCGGCTTTTGGACTAAACTGTGAATTGTATTCACTGTGAACATCGTATCGCGCACCTAAAATTAGATTTAGATTTTTAGTGGGGTTTGTATCATATTGTAAGTAAACAAAAGGCGAGGTAAATTTTGGAGTAGTACTAAAATCGGCTCTGTTTAAAGTTTCATAATCAAGACCTAATCCACCAATAAATGAGGATTTATCATTAGCTTTGTATGTAGCTCGTATTTCGGGTCTTACCAACACTTCTTTATAATAACTTTCACTGAAAAGCGTATTGTCTTCAAGGGTATTCAAATAATCTTCAGCAAAATACCGGGAAGTATAAAACTCAAAATAACTGCTCCATTTTTCGTTATAACTGTGGTTCGCTTTTACATGAGCATTCCACTCGCGCACTTTAATTTCTCCGGCTTCTGTAGTTGTGGGTATATAATCGGCATCCTGGGTAAAATATCTCCCGGAAGCAAACAAGCTGGTATTTTGGTTAAAGGCATAATTTAATTGAGCGTTGAAGGTGTAATTTATGTATGGATCCAGCGTATTTATATCTACAGCATTATTTATATCATAACCGTCGCTGCTGCTGCGATTGATAAATGTTCCGAAGGTGATTTTATCTTTTTTATAGTCAAAGCTAAGGTTGGTTTCGTTTTCATTAAAAGTACCGTAACGGTGGTTTATATTTCCATGAAATCCTTCAGCATTGGCCTTGTCGGTAATAATATTGATTACACCGCCTAGGGCTTCGCTACCGTATAAACTGGAAGAAGCGCCTTTAACAATTTCAATTTGCTTAATATTTCCAATTGAAAGCCGGCTCAAGTCTAAAGTACCTGCAGAACGACCAATCAACGGAACGCCATCTATTAATATCAATGTATACTCAGAATCCAATCCTTGCATTTGGATGCCTTCGCCTCCAATAAAATTTTGAACGGTAATTAATCCCGTTTGTTCGTTTAGTATGGTATTCAGGCGCGTACGGTTGGTTTCTCTCAACTCTCTTTTGGAGATGAGTTGTACCGGCAAGGGCAAAGAAGAAAGTTGTCTTTCTGTTCGTGTTGCGGTTATAATAACTTCAGCGAGTTCTTGTGTCAATACGGTATCGCGTGTCGTATTTTGGACTTCTTGAGAAAAACCAAAACCAAACAAAAACAACCCTAAAAGTACTGATAAAATTACTCGCATTATTGCTGTAAATATTAAAAACAGCGCAAAAGTAAGATGAAGGGTTTTAAAAAAATAACGCTAAAAGAACTTTTAGTGTCGCTAAAAAAGTATTTCGATTTACATAAAAATTAGACCGTTTCAGGAAGTTGAATTTCTTCTGAAGAGAGGATAGGAAACAGTTTAATTACCAATTGCTTAACCGGAAGGTATAGCATGGAATTTTCTGTTGAATCTTTATTTACCATAGGAAATACAGCATTGGTTTTTTCAAAAACAAGTAATAAAACGCTTAACACAAGAAGGGTTTTTACGGCACCAAAAGCAGCGCCAAGCAACTTATTGAAGAGTCCTAGAGCGGCAAAGTCGGCAATTTTTGTCAGTGCTTTTCCGGCCAGCGTAATTAAAATTACAATGCCTACAAAAGTAATGGCAAAAGCAGTAATACTAATGGTTTTTTCATCCCAATTGGTTTTTGATTCTAAATAAGTACCGGCGTAATTACTAAAGTGAATAGCACCATAAATTCCAAGAACCAGCGCCAGCAACGAGGCAATTTCAACAAAAAAGCCTTTTATAAAACCCCGTATCAACCCAAAAAGAATTAAAGCAATCAAAACCACATCAATTACACTCATAAGGCAAAGAATTTTACCAAATATAAGTTAACTTTGCGGCAATACAATATAAAATACAATTTCTACCCCGATAAAGAAACATGTCAAGAGATCAAGAATTAAAAAAGCGCTGGGAAATACTGGTTCAAAAACTGTCCACACAATTTGCAGACGGTGACGAACTGGATTTGGACGCCATAATATACCTGATTGGTGTGCAGGAATTAGGCCAGTTGCACAAGAAATACAAAAAAGACCAAAAGATAGATTTAATGCATATTGCCATTTGCAAATTACTGGAACCTTACGGCTATTATGAGTTCGACTTTGTTGATACTGAAGGCTGGCCACACTACAAAGTGAAAGCACAGTTGCCACACCTAAAAGCCGGAGAACAATCGCTATTAATGAAAGAAGCTATTGTAAACTATTTTTTACAGACCGAGTATATAGAGTAGAAATTGTTAAATTTGCACTCAATTTATTACAATCCATGATAGAAAAGCTAAAAGCACTAATAGGTGAAGCCGAAGCGTTTAAGGCACAAACCAAAGAAGAGGTAGAAGCATTCCGTATAAAATACTTAGGGCAAAAAGGCTTACTGAAACACTATTTTGCTGAATTCAAAAATGTGGCTAACGACCAAAAAAAGGAATTCGGACAAGTAATTAATCAACTAAAAAAAACAGTAGAAGAAAAGGTAAATACACTCAAAACCGAACTGGAAAATAAAGAAGAAACAACAGGTATTCATGGCGATTTAACGCGTCCGGGAGAACCTTTTGTTTTAGGTTCTAGGCATCCTATATCCATTGTAAAAAACCGAATTATAGATATTTTTTCCTGTATTGGATTTAATGTAAGTGAAGGTCCTGAAATGGAAGACGACTGGCATAACTTTACGGCATTAAACCTGCCAGAGCATCATCCGGCCAGAGACATGCAAGATACGTTTTTTATTCAGACCAACCCCGATGTTTTACTGCGTACCCATACCAGCTCGGTACAGGTGAGATATATGGAAAACCACAAACCGCCTATTCGCACCATTTCTCCGGGTAGAGTATACAGAAACGAAGCCATTTCAGCGCGCTCGCATTGCTTTTTTCATCAGGTAGAAGGTTTGTACATTGACAAGCAAGTAAGTTTTGCCGATTTAAAACAAACCCTGCAATACTTTACTACAGAAATGTTTGGAAAATCTAAAATACGCCTGAGACCATCGTATTTTCCTTTTACTGAACCAAGCGCCGAGGTTGATGTATACTGGGGTTTGGAAACAGAAACCGATTACCGCATGACAAAAGGAACCGGTTGGTTGGAAATTATGGGTTGCGGTATGGTCGATCCCAACGTGTTGGAAAACTGTGGAATTGATTCCAAAACCTATTCCGGATTTGCATTTGGAATGGGCATAGACCGTATTGCCTTGTTGCTTCACCAAATTCCCGATATCCGAATGCTAAGCGAAAATGATGTGCGTTTTTTGCAGCAGTTTAGAAGCGAAATTTAACCTTTTTTAAACGAAAACAGAAGTTAAAATTAAAAGCGTAAAACTGTTTTTTTAGGAAAAAGAGTTGCTCGTTTTTATAAAGTAAAAGGGTTAATTTTTAATAAATTGAGAAATTCTCTCAACAATCAAAACACCTCGGTTTTTAAACAAATAGTTTATTTCAGTATTTTTTACGCGATGTAAACGACTACAAACATTTACAATCGAACACAAACGTTTACTAAACAACTAAAACTTATTTTGTACTACATCTTTGCCTTGTCGAAGCAATAAAGAATCGATAGTATTAACTGTTTAACATTAAAATTTATTATTATGAACACACTAAGAAACAAAGTACAGTTGATTGGAAGACTAGGGCAAGATCCTGAAATTATCAACTTTGAAGACGGTAACAAAATGGCTAAATTTTCACTAGCCACAGATGATAGTTACAAAGATAAAAAAGGAAACAAAGTTGAACGCACGTATTGGCATAATGTGGTAGTGAAAAACGGCCTGGTGAAGGTAGTAGAAAACTACATCAACAAAGGAAACGAAATTGTAGTAGAAGGTAAGTTAACTACCCGAAGCTATGAAACTAAAGAAGGCGAAAAACGCTACATCACAGAGATAATTTGTAACGAGCTGTTAATGCTCGGGAAGTAAATTAAAAAGGCTCGCTACGGCGAGCCTTTTTTTTAACTTATTTTCAAACCGTTTTGAGCATCCAGGCCTGCATCCGGATGCAAAAAAATCCGTCTTCCATCAGCGTTCTCGGTCATTAAAATCATGCCTTCACTTTCTACACCACGCAACTTTCTCGGTGCCAAATTAACCAACACCGTTACTTTCTTTCCAATAACTTCTTCAGCTGTAAAATCTTCTGCTATTCCAGAAACTATAGTACGCACATCAATACCGGTATCCACTTTTAATACTAATAATTTTTTTGTTTTAGGCATTTTAATAGCTTCCAGAATAGTGCCTACTCGAATATCCAACTTTGCAAAGTCTTCATAGGCAATCATCTCTTTTTGAGGCGCTACAGATTTGCTTTCGTTGGCGTTCGCTTTTTTGGTAGCTTGTAGCTTTTTCAGTTGCTGTTCAATTTCGTTGTCTTCTATTTTAGTGAAAAGTAGCTCTGCTTCACCTATTTGGTGCTGACTAGAAAGAAGCTCTTTTTCGGTAGCAATTTCATGCCATTTAGGAGATGTGTCGAGTGCTGAAAAGCGCAGCATTTGTTTTAATTTTTCAGAAGTAAAAGGTAGAAAAGGTTCACTTAAAACAGCTAAAGCAGCAGCAATTTGAAGCGCTACATACATAATAGTTTGAGTGCGTTCCGGATTTTCTTTGATAGTTTTCCACGGTTCTTCATCAGCTAAATACTTGTTGCCGAGCCGTGCTAAATTCATCAATTCCTGACAAGCTTCTCTAAAACGATAGCGTTCTATTGAAGAACTAATGGTTTTAGGGAATTTTTTCACGGCTATCATCGTTTCAGTATCTACTTCCAGAAACGAGTGTGCTTCCGGCACTGTTCCGTGGTAATATTTATGGGTCAAAACAACTACACGATTGATGAAATTTCCAAAAACGGCTACTAACTCATTGTTGTTTCTCGCCTGAAAATCTTTCCAAGTAAAATCGTTATCCTTAGTTTCCGGAGCATTGGCGGTTAAAACATAGCGCAAAACGTCTTGTTTATCCGGAAAATCATGCAAATATTCATGCAACCAAACCGCCCAGTTTTTTGAGGTAGAAAGCTTGTTTCCCTCCAGATTTAAAAATTCATTCGCCGGAACATTATCGGGTAAAATGTAAGACCCTTCTGCTTTTAGCATGCTTGGAAAAATAATACAATGGAATACAATGTTATCCTTTCCTATAAAATGGACAAGTTTTGTGGCTTTATCTTTCCAGTACAACTCCCAGTTTTTTCCTTCGCGTGCAGCCCATTCTTTAGTAGAAGAGATGTAGCCTATAGGTGCATCAAACCAAACATAAAGTACTTTTCCGGTTGCTCCGTCAAGTGGAACAGGAATGCCCCAATCTAAATCGCGGGTAACAGCTCTGGGCTTTAACCCTTCATCAATCCAAGATTTGCATTGCCCGTACACGTTAGGTTTCCAGTCTTTTTTATGGTCTATGAGAATCCACTTTTTTAAAAAATCTTCGTAATGGTTTAAGGGTAAAAACCAATGTTTGGTTTTTTTCAAGATGGGCTTACTTCCCGAAATGGTCGATTTTGGATGAATCAAATCGGTTGCATTTAAGGAGCTTCCGCAACTTTCACATTGGTCGCCGTAGGCTTCTTCGTTTCCGCATTTCGGACAAGTTCCGGTAACAAACCTGTCGGCTAAAAATTGCTGAGCTTCTGCATCGTACAGTTGTTCGGTTACTTCTTCAATAAACTTGTTTTCGGCATACAATTTTTTGAAAAAATCAGAAGCTGTTTCGTGGTGTATTTTAGCAGAAGTACGCGAATAGTTGTCAAAAGTAATTCCAAAATCTTCAAAAGATTTTTTTATCATTTCATGGTATTTGTCAATAATTTCCTGTGGAGAAACGCCTTCTTTTTTGGCGCGCATAGGAATAGCAACGCCATGTTCATCGCTTCCGCAAATAAAAGCGACATCATTTCCGGTTAAGCGCAAATACCGGGCATAAATATCGGCAGGAACATACACACCGGCAAGATGCCCAATGTGTATAGGACCATTTGTATAAGGCAATGCTGCGGTTATTGTGTAACGTTTGTAATTGATTTTTGCCATGAAAGTCATTTTTGAATTCCCAAAAATACTACAATTGCATAAAACCTTAAGCATGACATAAAAAACTCTGCTGTTTTTTATACTATATTTGAAACAAAAAGGCAATGAATTGGAAAAATTTACTCACAGCCGTTGTGCTGTTTTGGGTTGGGTTTTGTTTTTCACAAAAGCCATTGGATTCCACAAATCTGCAAAAAACAAATCCTATTATTTTTGGCGAAATCTTTGGTGGTGGTACAGCGGGAACACCAAATGGATTTACCTTAGGAGCAACGTTAAATTATCAACACCAAAAAGATGTATTTACCATTCGAGGAGTCAGCAAGTTAAAAACAGATACTAAGGCTTTTTACGATGGTTGGTTTCTTATAATTCCTGTGTTTGATTTGTATGAAGAATTCAGTGAAGTTTCATTGCTCTACGGAAAGCGTTATTTACTTTCTGAAAGTAGTTCATTGAGTATTTCCGGAGGCATTGCATTTAACACCTATAGGACGAGAAATCAGAATTATGAAGAAATAAAGCAAAAAAATATAGGCTTCCCTATGGAGGTTAATTGGAAACTGTTTAAAGCCAAAAAATCGCGTTATCGTATTTTGTATGGATTAGTACCGGTAGGAAAACCCACAGCATTCGGAAGGAGTTTTGGGCTAAAATTGTATGCCAATTTATCTAAAAAGAGTTATATTGGGTTAGGAATCAGTTTGGGTTTAGGCACACATAAACAATATTAAAAATGCAGTACAGGCTACTTTTAATCCTCATTTTATTTAGTACATTTGAGTGTTTTTCACAAAACAGTATGATACAACCACCTTACTTAAAAGCGGGTGATACCGTTGCCATTGTTGCTCCATCAGGAATATTAAAAAACAGGAAGGCAGAGATAGACAGAGCCATTTCAATGTTGAAAAACTGGGGTTTGCATGTTGTGGTCGGGAAACATATTTTTAAGCAAGCACATCATTTTGCAGGAACAGATAGTGAACGCTGCGAAGACTTACAGGAAGCGCTGGATAATCCTTCTATACGTGCCATTTGGTGTGCTCGTGGTGGATATGGAACGGTTAGAATTTTAGATAGATTAGATTATACTAAGTTTATACAAAACCCTAAATGGATAATAGGCTACAGCGATATAACCGCTTTACACAATCAGGTGCATAATCTGGGGTTTCAAACCATCCATGCGATGATGTGTACCAGTTTAACCGATGACGAAACAGATTTAGACCAAACCATAGCTACCTTCAAAAAAGCTATTTTTGGAGAATCCGTACTATATACACTTAAAGGTTCAAAGTACAACAAAAAAGGAAAAGTAACGGCCCAAATTGTGGGTGGAAATTTAACCATTTTGCAGAGCATGCTCGGTTCTGAAACCAGTATAGATACTTCCGGTAAAATTTTATTTTTTGAAGAAATCGGAGAATACAAATACCATATTGACCGGATGCTGCAAAGTTTAAAACGCGCCGGATATTTTGATAATTGTGCGGGTGTAATTGTAGGCGACATGACAAAATTACGAAGAAATACTACGGCTTGGGGAAGTTCTATTGAACAGTTAATTATTGATGTTCTGCAAGAATATAATTTTCCCATAGCGTTTAACATGCCTGCCGGACACGAACCTGACAACAGGGCGTTGTTTTTGGGTAAAAAGGCAACGCTAGTGGTTGATAAAGAACAAAGTACACTTGTTTTTCAAGAGTAAAAATATGGCACAGCACAATAAACTAGGAAATGAAGGTGAAGCACAGGCTGTAGATTTTTTATTACAAAATGGGTACGATATTCTGGAAAGAAACTATCGTTTTGACAAAGCCGAAGTAGATATCATTGCTAAGATTGAAAACACACTTGCGGTGGTGGAAGTAAAAACCCGTTCTACAGCCGATTTTGGAAACCCTCAAGATTTTGTTAAGCCAAAGCAAATTAAAAACCTGGTTAAAGCCATAAATGAGTATGTAAATGCCAATGAACTGGATGTAGAAGTGCGGTTTGATATTATCGCTATTGTAAAAAGTAAAAAAGGAGTAGAAATAGAACACATTGTAGATGCGTTCTACCATTTTTAATACTATTTATAAATCTTTTAACTAAATTACTTTTTCTCTTTTACCTTATCTACGTATGAAACTAATAAAAGGATAGAAGAAATAATAAGAGTAATTGGTAGCCCAAGACTTATTAAGTTTTCACCTTTTTTTATTGAAGAAAAATCAAGAGTGTAAAGGGAATACGCTAAGAGAATTCCGCATATTAGTAATAAGATAAAAATAAATTGTTTTGATTTAAAATTCATGACTCTATATCATTAATTAGCATTATTA
>DASRWB010000021.1:0-2790 GCA_035654775.1 Flavobacteriaceae bacterium
GCACTCGTCCCTAAAATCATTCCTTGATTAATCAGTTTTTTGGCAAATTCATCAACGGGAACTAACCCTTTATCAAACATGAATTTTTGCCAAAAGCGTGCATACAGCAAATGGCCGGTAGCATGCTCGCTGCCACCAATATACAGGTCTACTTGTTTCCAGTAGTTTATGGCTTCTTGAGAGAAAATTTCATCATCATTATGCGGATCCATATATCGGTTAAAATACTGCGAGCTTCCTGCCCAACCCGGCATGGTATTCATCTCCAACGGAAATACGGTTTTGTGATCAATCTTATGGTTTTCTACCACTGCATTGGTTTGGGTATCCCAGGCCCAAACTGTCGCATTTCCCAACGGAGGTTCACCGGTTTCAGTGGGTAAGTATTTTTCCACCTCAGGTAAGGTAATTGGCAAGTGCTTTTCATCGATTAGCTGTGGCATTCCGTTTACATAATACACCGGAAATGGTTCGCCCCAATACCGCTGCCGGCTAAAGACTGCATCGCGTAAACGGTAGTTGGTTTTTCCTGTGCCTTGCCTGATTTTTTCTAAGGCTTCTATTACTTTTTTGGTAGCTTCTTTGTAATTCAGTCCGTCTAAAAAATCACTGTTTGCCAATATAGTGCTGTCCTTATCGGCAAAGGCTTCTTCAGAAATATCTACATCTTGAAAAATATTAGGAATTTCTATATTAAAATGCTTGGCAAAATTATAATCGCGCTGGTCGCCGCAAGGCACACTCATCACAGCTCCGGTGCCATAACTCGCCAAAACGTAATCACCAATCCAAATAGGAATAGGTTTTTTGGTAAACGGATGTTCGGCATACGCTCCGGTAAAGACACCTGAAATGGTTTTCACATCGGCCATACGTTCGCGTTCACTGCGTTTGGCCGTAGCTTCAACATAGGCTTCTACTTCAGCTTTTTGAGTGGAAGTTGTGATTTCTTGCACCAAATCATGTTCCGGTGCTAAGGTCATAAAACTCACCCCAAAAATAGTATCGGGTCGTGTGGTAAACACTTCAATTTTAGCCTCATGATTTTTCACATTAAAGGCAACGGAAGCTCCTATTGATTTTCCTATCCAGTTGCGTTGAATTTCTTTTAACGGCTCCGGCCAGTCTATGGTTTCGAGTCCTTGCAATAACCGTTCTGCATACGCAGAAATACGCATACTCCATTGGGTCATTTTTTTCCGAACCACGGGATGTCCGCCTCGTTCAGATACACCGTTTACAATTTCATCATTAGCCAATACAGTGCCTAAAGCCGGACACCAGTTTACCTCGGTTTCGGCCAGATACGTAAGTCGGTATTGCAGTAGTATTTTCTGTTGTTTTTCCGCAGCAAATGCTTTCCATTCTTCAGCAGAAAATGTTTCCACATCATCATCGCAAACCGCGTTTACACTGGCATTACCTTCTGCATCAAAAATTTTGATTAATCCTGAAATATCTTCAGCTTTGTCGGTATCGTTATTGTACCAAGAATTGAACAATTGAATAAAAATCCACTGTGTCCATTTGTAATATTTAGGATCACTGGTACGTACTTCGCGAGACCAATCGAACGAAAATCCAATTTGGTCTAATTGACGGCGATAGGTTTTTATATTTTCCTGGGTGGTAATGGCCGGATGTTGCCCGGTTTGAATGGCATACTGCTCGGCTGGCAAACCAAAACTGTCATATCCCTGAGGATGTAGCACATTGAAGCCTTTATGGCGTTTATAGCGCGCATAAATATCACTGGCAATATATCCTAACGGATGACCCACATGCAAGCCTGCGCCACTGGGATAAGGAAACATATCCAATACGTAATACTTTGGCTTATTGCTATTGTTTTCGGCTTTAAAGGTTTTATTATCTGCCCAGTATTTTTGCCACTTGGCTTCTATCTTGTCAAAGTGATATTTCATCCGTTTGTTTTCCGCAATTAAAAGCGCAAATTTACAGTTATTATAACAATGTTGAAAGTTTAAACGTTGTTATCCGTAAGAAACTCATTTTCTTTTATATTTTTACAGCGTTTAACTTAATGAATTTATGGCTTCATCTTTTGAAACATATCAAAAAAGACGATTAATTACCTCCTATTTTTCTGTGGTATTAAGTATTGCTTTGGTGTTATTTTTATTAGGACTTTTGGGCATGTTGGTGCTGAATGCCAAAAAAGTAAGTGACCATTTTAAAGAACAAGTGGTAGTTACCATTTACCTGAAAGATACGGCTAAAGAGGTTGAGATTAAACAACTTGAAAAAAGCCTGGCTATGAGCGACTATGTAAAATCTACCGAGTATATTTCAAAAGAACAAGCGGCCGAATCTATTAAAGCTGAAAATGGTGAAGACTTCATGGAATTCTTAGGCTTCAATCCACTGCAAAATTCGATTGATGTCATTATTAAAGCTGATTTTGTTACGCTGGAACAACTGGAAGCTATAGCTGCAACCGCTGTTGAAAAATCTTTTGTAGATGAAGTGCGGTACGATAAAGATTTGGTAACCCTTATGAATAACAATGTTAAAAAAATAAGCTTTTGGATATTAATTATCAGTGCTTTGTTTACCCTAATTGCTGTATTGCTTATTAACAGCTCTATTCGACTGTCCATTTACGCCAAGCGTTTTACCATTAAAACGATGCAAATGGTTGGTGCCACAAAACAGTTTATTCGCAGACCTTTTGTACGAAACAGCATAAAGTTAGGAATTATAGGCGCTATAGTTGCTTTATTAGGAATGGCTTTGGTATTGTATTATATAAATAAAACTTTTCCTGAA
>DASRWB010000022.1:0-110043 GCA_035654775.1 Flavobacteriaceae bacterium
ATATAATTGGTTGAAATATGTGGTTTATAAATCTACAGGAGGAGACAAAGTTCCTGCTTTTATAATTCCTGAAAATAAAAGTGAAGTTGCCATGAATGAAGACACAATACCCATGGACACCTTGATAGTTAAACTTTTAAAGGAATCGCCAGAGGCGGAATCTTTTGAGCTGCATTATCCCAAAACTGATGAGGAAAGTATTTATGTGGAAGTATCCAATAGCAAAGGGCTATATTACGATTCCGATTTTAGGTTCTTTGATCAAAACACCTTAGAGGAATTGGAAACACCTGCCATTTACGGGAAATATAAAGATGCCAAGTTTGCCGATAAAATTCTACGTATGAATTATGATATACATATTGGAGCCATTGGAGGGATTGCTGGAAAAATTCTGGCCTTTTTAATAAGTTTGCTCACTGCTACTTTACCTGTAACAGGAATTTTATTGTGGTATGGAAGAAATTACAAAAAGACCAAGAAACATAACAATATTTGAGACCCAACGACTACTACATCCTAACTTTTGAGATTGAGCTTTTAAAACTTTAAACATTAAAGCAAACGCAATCACTCGCAATGACCCATAAATCTGTATGCGTTTTAGGACGGGCATCTCTATGAATAGTGTATAGATACTCCATGGATAGTGTATGGATACTCCATGGATAGTGCATGGAAGCCAGCGTTTTTTCTTACAAAATCAAAAACAGCATCCAAAGTCGATATACAAAGCCTACATCAACCTAACCTGCACGAATAAAGATCCCTCACAAATAAACCAAAATACTTGTGCAAAAATTGTTCTTGATCCAAAAACACTAATTTCAAAAAATAATTGATAACAAAAAAGCCTCTACATTTCTGTAAAGGCTTTCTTTTGTTAAGCTCCCCCTCTTGGGCTCGAACCAAGGACCCTTTGATTAACAGTCAAATGCTCTAACCAACTGAGCTAAGGAGGAATGCTTTTCGCTTTTTGCGAGCGCAAATATAATTGTATTTTTTTCTTGTTGCAAGATTTTTCAGAAAAATATGTCTTTCTTTCTTTTTAAATCCAGTCGTTGATATTTGCAAACAAAACCAGGGCAATCAATATAAAGAACCCTATCATTTGGGCTCGTTCCATAAACTTTTCGCTAGGCGCTCTACCGGAGACTATTTCATAGAGCAGGAACATAACGTGACCTCCGTCCAATGCCGGAATAGGCAGCAGGTTGAGTACGCCAAGCATGATGGATAAAAAGGCGGTGAGTCCCCAGAAAGCTTCCCAGCTCCAGGTATCGGGGAAAATATTGTAGATGGCTTTAAAGCCTCCTACGCCCTTAATGGCGCCGGTGTTGGGGTTGAATATTTTTTGCAATTGGTGGCCGTAGCCTATGATTTGCTCCTTAAATTTTGTTCCGCCCACAACCCAGCTTTCAAAGAAACCGTATTCTTTTTTAATGAAACTGTAGTAACCCAGCGCTTCCAGATCGTCCAGGGTACCGCCGGGCATAATTCCAAATTGTCCGTCGGCATTGACCTTTAACAAGGTGGTAAGGGTTTCACCATTTCTATTGATTTCAACAGGTACAGTTGTGTTTTTCAGTGGCTGCATGATGGCTTTTACCTCATCAAAATACTTTACCGGCCGGTTATTTATGGCTGTAATCACATCGCCTTTTTGCAGGTTCGCTCCGACATTAAGCGAAGAATCGGCAATTTTTTCAACGATAAACGGGTATCTGAGATTGAAAAAAGAGCGGTCTTCGGCATCGCTGAGTTGCCCCAGAAAGTCTTCCGGCAGCGTGATGTCTTTTACTTGTCCGTCACTTTCCACGGTGAGTACTTCTGCTTTAATGATAGATTTTCTAACATCGAGTACCGTATTAAGCGGTTCGCCGTTTACGGCTATTAATTTATCCCCTGTTTTTATCCCTAAATCCAGTAGAATGGGATTGGTAACGGCATACCCGTCGTTTACGCTATGGGCATCTATATCAAAATCGCCATAGGCAAAGGATAGAAACACGTAGATTATGTAGGCTAGAATAAAGTTTACTGTAACTCCGCCGAGCATGATAATAAGGCGTTGCCATGCCGGTTTGGAACGAAACTCCCAAGGTTGTGGCGGTTGCTTCATTTGGTCTTTATCCATACTTTCGTCAATCATTCCGGCAATTTTAACATACCCGCCTAATGGCAGCCATCCAATGCCGTAAACGGTTTCGCCTATTTTCTTTTTAAAGAGGGAAAATTTTATGTCGAAAAAAAGGTAGAATTTTTCTACTTTAGTTTTAAAGGCTTTGGCCGGGATAAAATGACCTAACTCATGCAAAACAATAAGCAAGGAAAGGCTTAATAAAAATTGTGATATTTTGATTGCAAACTCCATGTAATCTGTTGGGTTAAAAATTCAACGCACAAAAGTAGTGTTTTCAACCAATTAAATAAAACGTACGGGTACATAATTATTTCTTAAAACTTGCTTTACTGCACTGTATTAAATTGTATTTTTGCGGGAAAATATCCTATTGTTATGCTTTCTTTTTTTAAAGCTTACAAGCTTTTTGCCCTAGTGTTTGCTTTGCTTTCCGGTGTTATTTTACTTATTATTTACAACATTTTGGATGTTCCAAAACCCTTGCCTATATATCAACCGGCTATGGTAAATGAAGAAATGGTAGCCGAAGACCTGCAGCACAAGCGAAAATATCACAAGATTGCCGATTTTAGTTTGATTAATCAAAACGGAGACACCATTACACAAGACACCTATGCCGGAAAAATATATGTGGCTGATTTCTTTTTTACTACCTGCACCACGATTTGCCCGATAATGACCACACACATGGCACGTATTCAGGAGCACATCAAAAACGATCCTGAAGTTATGTTACTCTCGCATACCGTAACTCCTGAAATTGACAGTGTGCCTCAACTGAAGAAATATGCGGTGGAAAAAGGCGTGCTTGATGAAAAATGGAATCTGGTAACGGGCGACAAAAAACACATTTACGCTTTGGCCCGAAAATCTTACCTCGCGGTAAAGACTGCCGGCACAGGTGATGCCTATGACATGATTCATACAGAAAATTTTATGCTCATAGACAAAAAGCGTCAAATTCGCGGATTTTATGACGGGACCAATGCCGAGGATATCGAGCGTTTGTTAAAAGATCTATCAGCCTTAAAAAAGGAATATCGATAACCCGCAATAAAAACCGAGGTTGTTTTTACGGAATGTTTTTTTGCCTTACTTTTAAAGGGTGAAAACTAAATTCTAAAACCAACTGCCGATGCATTTTCCACTACTACAAGACTTGTTAATTTTATTGGGCTTTTCCGTTTTGGTTGTTTTTGGGCTGCAACGCCTGAAACTTCCTTCTATTTTAGGCTTTTTGCTTACGGGGATTTTAATTGGTCCCCATGCTTTGGGTTTGGTAGACGAGCTGGAGCAAATTGAAATCATCTCTGAAATTGGCATTATTTTGTTGTTGTTTGTCATTGGTATGGAACTTTCGATTAAGCATTTGATATCCATAAAAATTCCGTTTTCATCGGTGGTTTTCTTCAGGTGGGTTTAACCGTATTGGTTGCCGGTACGGTGTATTATTTCCTTGGAAATTCATGGAATGAAGCGTTGTTTGTCGGGTTTTTATTTTCACTGTCCAGTACTGCCATCGTACTAAAAGTATTGCAGGACCGAAATGAGATTTCTGCTCCACATGGAAGAAATGCCCTGGCAATACTTATTTTTCAAGATATTATTGTGGTCCCGATGATGCTCTTTACACCCATTATAGCCGGGCAGTCCGAAAATGTTGCAAACAGCGTATTGATGCTTTTATTGAAAACCGCCGTGGTTATTGCGATAACCATTATCAGTGCGCGCTATCTGGTTCCCAAACTCATGCATGTCATTGCCAAAACGGGAAGTAAAGAGTTGTTTTTAATTACCACCATAACTTTGTGTTTTGCGATAGCTTTTTTAACTTCTGAAGCCGGACTTTCACTGGCTTTAGGTGCTTTTCTTGCCGGATTGATTATTTCCGAATCGGAGTACAGTCATCAGGCCACCAGCATTATCCTTCCATTTCGGGAGCTGTTTACCAGTTTCTTCTTTATATCGGTAGGCATGTTGCTGGACCTTCGTTTTTTTGGCGCTCATCTAGGCACCATACTGCTTATTGTTCTGGCTGTTTTTGTGGTCAAATCTGTTATTGCTTCCCTGGCTATTGCGGTATTACGGTACCCACCACGCACTTTTTTACTCACCGGTTTGGCGTTGTTTCAGGTTGGGGAGTTTGCCTTTATTCTTTCCAAAGTAGGTATTAGCTACGAATTGTTAAGCCCGGAAACCAACCAGTATTTTTTAGCGGTTTCCATTGTTTCTATGTTACTGACACCTTTTGTGATTATATTTTCTGAGAACATCGCCTTTGGAATGATGCGTTTAAAACCCATGAAAGCCATGGATAAAAAACTCAGCAGTCAGGCCGATGACATTAGTGTATCCTCTATTGAAGCGCTGGAGAACCATCTGGTAATTATCGGTTACGGAATAAACGGCAGCAATTTGGGCAAAGCCGCCGCCTTTAGTAACATTCCCTATGTGGCGATTGAACTCAATGCACAAATAGTACGTCAAGCCCGTAAGGACGGCGTTCCTATACTTTTTGGTGATGCCACACAGCATCACATTCTGGAACTAGCCCATTTAAAAGATGCTCGAGTAGTAGTCGTTGCCATTTCTGATCCTGCCGCCACAAAAGTTATTATCAAGCATATACGAACCCTAAGCCAATCTATACACCTAGTGGTAAGAACACGTTATGTAAAAGAAATTCCGGAACTCATTGCTTTGGGTGCCGATGATGTCATTCCGGAAGAGTTTGAAACTTCTATAGAAATTTTCTCAAGAACCCTCACTAATTTTCTGGTTCCCGAAGATGATATTGCCTATTTTGTTGAAATGATCCGTGCCGATAATTACCGTTTGTTCCAAAACAAAAAAAGCCATCCCAGAACTTTCCGGCCTGCACAGTTTCCGGATTTCAACATCACGTGTTTAAAGGTGAAAACCGATGACGGGAAAATTATTGGAAAATCATTACAGGAACTGGATATAAGAAACACCTTTGGCATTACTATTTTAGGTATTTCCAGAAAAGATGAACTGCTGAGACAAATTCCTCCGGAAGAAAAAATTCTCAAAAGAGACATCCTGTACGTTATGGGAAACAAATTAAACATAGATAAATTTAGAAAACTTATTGACTGACCGGACGCAACACTAGCTAAATACTTTGTCTGACGCTTTAATTTCGGCCAGCATTTTTTTAGGTGATTTTTTTCTCTTACTTTTGCTTCTTTATAATCAATCTAAATAAGTTTGTCACGTACACTTGCCGATTTAAAGCGCGGGGAAACCGCAATCATTACTGATGTTTCTTCAGTATTTATTCCATTGAAATTACTGGAGATGGGTTGTTTACCCGGAAATTCGGTAACGCTGGTGCAAGTCGCTCCTTTTGCAGACCCTTTGTACTTGAATATTAATGGGACGCATCTTGCGATTCGAAAAGAAACCGCTATTCATGTTATCATAGAATTATCGCATGGCTAAACAACTGAACGTCGCATTAATAGGCAATCCGAATACCGGAAAAACTTCGGTGTTTAACTCCCTTACCGGGTTAAACCAAAAAACGGGAAATTACCCGGGCATTACCGTAGAAAAAAAGGAAGGTATTTGCAAGCTTCCGCGCGGGGTAAAAGCGCATATTATCGATTTGCCCGGCACCTACAGTTTAAATGCCTCTTCGCTGGATGAAAACATTGTCATCGAGCTGCTTTTAAACAAGAATGACAAGGATTTCCCTGATGTTGCCGTAGTAATTAGTGATGTAGAAAACCTAAAGCGAAACCTGCTGCTGTTTACCCAAATAAAAGATCTGGAGATTCCCACCATTTTGGTTATCAATATGGCAGACCGTATGGCTTATAAGGGAATACAACTTGACATTGCCTATCTGGAAAAACGCCTGAAAACCAAAATCGCCTTACTCAGCACCCGAAAAGGCAACGGAATTGATACTTTAAAAGAGCTTATTGCCAATTACAAAGACCTGTCGGTAGAGCCTTGCCTGAATGCTTCAGAAATAGACCGCGATTATTTTGACCGCCTGCATAAAGCTTTCCCGCAGCAGTTGCCTTACAAGCTATGGTTGGTCATTACTCAAGATGTAAATTTTGGAAAAACCTCACGTAACGACGCCGATGTAATAGCCAGTTTTAAAACCAAAGATAAGGCTGAGCTGAAGCGACTTCAGCAAAGAGAAACCATAAAGCGTTATCAGTTTATTAACGACGTGCTGAAACACGGACAAACTATAGACCTGAAAAGCGCCAAAGACTTACGTATTAAACTCGACCGGATTTTAACGCACAAAGTGTGGGGTTATCTTATCTTTTTTTTGATTCTGCTTACCATCTTTCAAGCCATTTATGACTGGTCGGCTGTACCTATGGATTTTATAGACGGAATCTTTGTGTCGTTCAGTGAATGGACCAAAAATACTTTGCCAGAGGGAGATTTTACCAATTTAATTGCCGAAGGCATTATTCCGGGACTTGGCGGTATTGTTATTTTCATTCCGCAAATTGCCTTTTTATTTTTGTTTATTTCTATTCTGGAAGAAAGCGGCTACATGAGCCGTGTGGTTTTTTTAATGGATAAGGTCATGCGCCGTTTTGGATTGAGCGGCAAAAGTATTGTTCCGTTAATTTCGGGAACCGCATGTGCCATCCCTGCCGTTATGGCCACCCGTAATATTGAAAGCTGGAAAGAACGCCTGATAACTATTTTGGTTACGCCGTTTACTACTTGTTCGGCACGATTACCTGTGTATTTGATTATCATTGCGCTGGTGATTCCCGATGGTCGTTTTTTAGGTTTGGGATATCAGGCGCTGACTTTAATGCTGCTTTACCTTATTGGTTTTGGTGCTGCCATAGGTTCGGCCTGGCTGTTAAATAAAGTGCTCAATATTAAGAGCAAAACTTTTTTTGTGGTAGAAATGCCCAACTACAAAATGCCGCTGTTTAAAAATGTGGCATTTACCGTAATAGAAAAAACCAAATCGTTTGTGTTTGGTGCCGGTAAAATCATTTTAGCCATTTCTATCATACTTTGGTTTTTGGCTTCTTACGGGCCGGGTGACAACTTCAATAACGCTGAAGAAATCGTAAGTACACACTATGCCCAAGACACTTTAAGCGCCGATGCGTTGCAGCAAAAAATTGCTTCCTTCAAGCTTGAAAATTCGTTTATAGGCATTACCGGTCGTGCTATTGAGCCGGCTATTCGTCCACTGGGTTACGACTGGAAGATTGGGATTGCCATTGTAAGTTCGTTTGCTGCCAGAGAAGTATTTGTGGGTACACTGGCAACCATATACAGTGTAGGTAATGATGAAGAAGAAACTATAAAAAACCGGATGGCCGGTGAGGTAAACCCGGTTTTGGGTACACCCTTGTTTAATTTTGCTTCAGGGGTTTCATTGTTGTTGTTTTATGCTTTTGCCATGCAATGTATGAGTACTCTGGCCGTAGTAAAGCGCGAAACCAACAGTTGGAAATGGCCTATGCTGCAACTGGTGGTGATGAGCAGTTTTGCTTATTTGGTAGCACTGGCAGCTTATCAATTGTTAAACTAAAAACTTATGGATTTTTTATCACATTCTTTTACTTTACTTTTGTTTATTATAGGTTTGGTGTATATCCTTGCCGGAGGTATTCTGTACACGTTTCCTCCAAAAAAAATCAACCCTTATTACGGTTATCGTACGGCAACTTCCATGAAAAGTCAATCTCGATGGGATTTTGCACAACGCTATTCAGCAAAATTGCTGTTGGTGCTGGGCATATTTATTTTAGGAGCGAGCTTATTGCCTCTTTTAATCGATATTACCGAAAATGAAAGTATGCTTTTTGGACTTTTGCTTCTGCTTAGTAGTGTAGTTTTTTTGTTATTAAAAACAGAACGTATTTTGAAAAAAACTTTTCCTCATGAATGATTTGATCCAAACCCTACTGGTTTATCTTGCCTTGATTTTGGCGGTTGCCTTTTTGGTAAAGAAGTTTTTTTTTAAAGAAGCTTCTTCGAAAAAATCTTGCGGAAAAGACAACGGATGTGGGTGCTCCTGAGGTCTTTACCCTAAAGCCACATCTAAGGTCATCATAATAATAAATCCTCCTATAAATCCCAGAGTTGCTACATCGGTATATTTATCGCGTTGGGTTTCGGGAATTACTTCTTCAACCACTACAAAAATCATAGCACCTGCAGCAAAAGCTAATGCATAAGGTAGTACCGGTGTGAAAAAGGTTACGGCCAGCGCACCAACCACGGCGGCCACCGGCTCTACTATGGCGCTCATTTGTCCGTACCAAAACGATTTAAACCTACTTACTCCTTGTCTTCGCAAGGGCATTGACACCGCCAAGCCTTCCGGAAAATTTTGAATGCCAATGCCTAGTGCCAGTGCTACAGCACCACCAATGGTAGCTTCAGGAATACCTGCCGCTACACCGCCAAAGAGCACACCAACAGCCAAACCTTCGGGAATATTATGAAGGGTAATAGCCAGTACCAGTAGTGTGGTGCGATGCCAGGGTGATTTTACTCCTTCTTTTTCACTCTCTTTAAAATTAATATGCAAGTGAGGTAGAATTTTGTCCATCCCAAAAATAAACAGTGCCCCCAAAGCGAATCCGGTTACGGCGGGAATTACTTTTACAAAGCCTTCGCCGGGACTCATGGCAATTCCCGGTGCCAGCAGGCTCCAAAAACTGGCCGCTACCATAACGCCACCGGTAAAGCCCAACATACCGTCCAGTAACCCGCGGTGCATTCCTCTGAAGAAAAATACCAAGGCGGCACCCGATGCAGTTAATATCCAAGTGAAAAGTGACGCATAAAAAGCTGCCCAAACCGGATGAATACTTTCAAAATACTGGATAATATTGTCTATCATATTAAAGGGTTTTTACATACATGTTAGTCGTGACATCTTTTGAGATGGTGAGCGTTTGCTTGTGAAGTTCAATGGTCATGGAGGCGTCAAAAGCTTCTTTAGCAAGCACTTTAAAAGAAGTACCTAAGGCAATGTTATTTTTATCCAGGTATTGCAGGAATTCTACTGAGGAGTCTTTTACCCCTACACAAACACAGGTGCTACCGGCATTTACTTTGGACAGCATAATCTTGTCGGTTTTTGAGATGTTTCCTTCCTTATCGGGAATGGGATCGCCATGAGGGTCGTGTGTAGGGAAATTCAAAAAAGCGTCCAGTCTGTTGGTCAGTTTTTCTGATTGAATGTGTTCCAATTGTTCGGCTACATCGTGAACTTCATCCCAAGTAAACTGAAGCTTATCCACCAAAAAAACTTCCCATAAGCGATGTTTTCGAATGACCGTTACGGCGGTGTTTTTTCCTTTTTCAGTAAGTACAACTCCTTGATACTTTTTGTAGTGCACCAGTTTTTTATCATCCAACTTTTTAATCATATCGGTCACCGAAGAAGCTTTGGTTTCCATTTTTTCTGCAATAGCGTTTGTACTTACTACCGTGGTACCAAAATTACCAAGGTGGTAAATCGCTTTCAAATAATTTTCTTCCGAAAAGGTTACCATTATGTATCTCTCTTTTCAGCAAATATATAATATATTTTTATTTGCATGCAAATAAATATTTAGTCTTATCTAAATTTTATTTTACTTTTGTATAAAAATGTCTTATGCATAGATTCTTATTTATACTTTTTATGTTCGTTTTTTCTCAATTTCAGGGACAAAACCATAGCACAGTAAGCGGTACGGTAACTGATGTAAATGGTCCTTTGCCTTTTGTTCATGTATTTTTAAAAAACACGTCCACAGGCACCCTTACCAACGAAAACGGCATGTACACGCTTACAAACATTCCTGAAGGTGCGTATACGCTCATGGTTTCTTCCACCGGATATAAAACTGTTTCTAAAACCTTAATTCTTTCGGGGACTGATCGTATGCTTAATTTTGAACTTGAAATTCAGGATTCTTTAGATGAGGTTGTTGTTACCGGCACCTTAAAACCCGTAAGTCGGTTGGAAAGTCCGGTGCCTGTAGAAGTATATTCTCCTACATTTTTAAAGAAAAACCCTACCTCAAATGTTTTTGAAGCTTTGCAAAACATAAACGGAGTGCGTCCGCAATTAAACTGTAATGTATGCAATACGGGTGACATACACATCAACGGACTGGAAGGTCCATACACTTTGGTTCTTATAGACGGCATGCCTATTGTTAGCGGATTGTCCACTGTTTACGGACTTTCCGGAATACCAAACGCACTGATTGAACAAATTGAACTGGTGAAAGGTCCGGCTTCTTCCTTATACGGCAGCGAGGCCGTTGGTGGTTTACTAAATATAATTACCAAACTTCCCGAGCATGCTCCGCGTATTTCTGTTGACGGATTTATTACTGACTGGGGTGAAGTCAATGCCGATTTGGGTTTCAAAAGCAGGTTGGGGGAAACAGCAGATTTCTTGCTTGGCATCAATTATTACAACTATACTGAACCGAAAGACAGCAACGCTGATAACTTTACAGATATTACTTTGCAAAACCGCATTTCCGTTTTTCAAAAATGGGCGTTTTCCCGAAAAAATCAAAAGAATTTTTCACTGGCCGGCCGGTATTTTTATGAAGACCGCTGGGGTGGAGAAATGCAATGGAACAAGAGTCACCGCGGAGGCAGTGCTATTTACGGAGAAAGCATATACACTTCACGTTTTGAGCTTATTGGCACCTATGATCTTCCGGTAAAAGAAAACCTGAAGTTACAATTTTCATATGCAGACCACGATCAAAATTCGGTTTATGGAAACCTTTCTTACCTGGCACGGCAACGTATTACCTTTGGGCAGCTTATCTGGGACGCTACATCCGGCAATCACGATTTGCTAACGGGAATTGCTTTAAGGCACACCTTTTATAATGACAACACTCCAGCAACGGCAACGGCAGACAAAACCACCATTCCTTCTGTTTTTATACAAGATGAAATTCTATTGACCTCAAAGCAGCGTTTGCTTTTGGGTGCTCGTTTAGACTACCACACCAGCCACGGCACTCTTTTTACACCCCGAATAGCTTACCGATATAAACCCGGCACAAACGACATTATTCGGCTGAATGCAGGAACCGGTTTTCGGGTGGTCAACTTATTTACTGAAGAGCACGCCGCTCTTACCGGAGCCAGAGATGTAATTGTTACTGAACAATTAGAACCGGAACGTTCCTATAATCTTAATGTGAATTATTTAAAAAAAATCTATACTAAAAACGGAAGGCTTTTCACTTTAGATGCCTCAGCGTGGTATACGTATTTTACTCATGCCATTTTGCCGGATTACGACACCAACCCCAATGCCATCATCTACAGTAATCTGGACGGCTATGCCACTTCAAAGGGATTGAGCCTGACTTTGGAAGCAGTGTTTGCAAGCGGTATCACTGCATGGGTTGGGTTTACGTATCAAGATGTTTCGCAAACAAGGAATGGCATACGTTTAAAACAAATGTTAACCGAAAGTTTTTCGGGCACCTGGACATTGTCGTATAAAAACTATCCTACGCAACTCACACTGGATTATACTGGTAGCCTTTACGGTCCGATGCGGTTGCCTACTTTAGGCTCTTTAGACCCAAGAAGCGATACTTCACCGGTATGGAGCATTCAAAATGTCCAATTGCGTTATGAAGGGTTAGCGGCTTTTGAATTATACGGTGGTGTCAAAAACGTATTTAACTGGACTCCGGGAAAGCGAGAACCTTTTTTAATTGCCCGCGCACACGACCCGTTTGATGAAAATGTAAGTTACGATTCACAAGGAAACGTTCAGGTTACAGAAGAAAACCCATATGCCCTTACTTTTGACCCTTCGTATGTATATGCACCTCAACAAGGACGGCGTGTTTTTGTGGGGTTGCGCTATACTTTAAAGTAAGTTATCAGGATTTAAAAGCCTCGTTCTTTTTGAAGGTTTTCATAGGCTTGTTGCACTTGCCTGAATTTTTCTTCAGCACCTTTGCGATGCTCTTCGCCTAAATGTATTAATTTATCCGGATGGTATTTTTTCACCATTTTTCGGTAGGCCGCTTTTATTTGTTCCGGGGTTGCATTTTTGTCTATTTCCAGCACTTTGTAGGCATTATCAACAGCATTAAAAAACATCGCTTTAATACTCTCAAAATCTTTTGGACTTATTCCCAGATAGCCGGAAATGGTATGGATTTGATTTACTTCGGCTTCACTTACATGATTATCGACCTTGGCGATGCCGAATAAAAAATGTAAAAGCTGCAAACGGGATGGATGGTCCATCATATGCTGTATTTGTAAACAGACCTGACGGGTTGCAATTTTTTGTTTGCTTATGGCTTTAAATAGCCTAAACGCATTGTTTGCACGCTCTTTGCCATACATAGAAACAAACTGATTTCTTACAAAATCCAGTTCTCTTTGGTCCTGTTTTCCATCGGCTTTAATTACAATTGAAGACAAAATCAATAAGCTTACTTCAAAATCGCCAGGTTGAGTTTGGGGTCTTTCTGTACGGTAGGCAGTATGTTTATGCCGGGTGTATGGCTCATTATACGAACGCCCGGTTTTTCCGTTTGCCATAGCGTCAACCACGCTGCCTAAGGCCAATCCAATTATAGCCCCAATGGGACCTCCAAAAGACCAGCCTACAGTTGCTCCAATCCATTTAGAAAAATTCATACGCCTATTTTAAAGGGTTCAAATATAGTATATTATTTGTTTTTATCTTGCCCTATGTCTTGTCATTGAAACGTTTTTTATTCTGTTATTCATTGGGTTTTCACCTTCTAAAATAAAGTAATTAGCGTGGTGTTTAAAGGGCTAAATTCATGTTAACTAACCCTTGTTGCGTATTTAATTTGCTATCTTTGCAAAACATAAATTAACCTTAAGAAAAAACAAGATATGTATCCAGCAGAATTAGTAAAGCCTATGCGCGAAGATTTAACGGCAGTAGGTTTTGAAGAATTACATACCGCTGAAGCCGTAGACCGCGCTTTGGCGAAAGAAGGCACCACGCTACTCGTTGTAAACTCAGTTTGTGGTTGTGCGGCAGCCAATGCAAGACCGGGAGCACGTCTAAGTTTACAAAACACAAAGCGTCCGGATCATTTAGTAACCGTATTTGCAGGTGTAGACCGTGAAGCTACCGAGAAGGCAAGAACCTATATGATTCCGTTTCCTCCGAGTTCTCCGAGTATGGCACTATTTAAAGACGGCGAACTGGTACACATGCTGGAAAGACATCATATTGAAGGTCGTCCGGCAGAGTTAATTGCAGAAAATCTGGCCGACGCCTATAATGCACATTGTTAAATATTATTTCAACTATTTTCAAAGCCACTTATTTTGTGGCTTTTTTTATGCTTCATTTATTTTGCTAGCCTTATTTTTGTATGATGACTAAGCTATTTTCATACCCGTTAACCACGCTTTACTATTTATGCTTTGGGACAATTTTGCTGCTGTTTCATGCATTACAATGGGTGTGTTTTAATGTTTTTGGTTACCGCGCTCATAAAATAAGCGTGGATTGGTTACAGTTTTTTATCATGCGTTGCCTCAACATTCTCGGCACAAGGTTTCGTTTTAACAATGCCTATTCTATTCCAAAAAACACCCCGCTTATTGTTGTTTCCAATCATCAAAGCATGTATGATATTCCTCCTTTAATCTGGTATTTCAGAAAGCATCACCCTAAATTTATAAGTAAAAAAGAGCTTGGCAAGGGAATTCCCAGTGTATCTTATAATTTAAGACATGGCGGTTCAGTTCTTATAGACAGAAAAGACGGACTGAAATCGCTGAATGAAATTAAAGCCTTTGCTAAAAAAGTAGCTAAAAACAACTGGACTGCAGTTATTTTTCCCGAAGGTACACGAAGCCGAAACGGAGCGCCAAAGCCCTTTAAAGAAAAAGGGTTAAAAACGCTATTTGCACATATGCCAGAAGCCGTAGTTGTCCCCGTAAGCATAAACAACTCCTGGAAACTTTTAAAATACGGAAAATTTCCTATGGGTTTAGGTGTGCCCTTAACCTTTACCATACATCAACCGATACCCTTGGCTACAGCCGACACAGCACAGCTTGTTCAGCAATTGGAAACCACTATTACTAAAGCCCTTATTTATGACAAATCCAACCCTGATTGAAAAGACCATTGCTTTTGTAAAAAGTGAATTACTAAACGCCGAAGCCGGTCATGACTGGTTTCATACCCAGCGTGTATATAACAATGCTTTACTCATTGCTAAAAACGAGGTTGTAAACCGGGAAGTGGTACAGCTAGCCGCTCTGCTTCATGACATTGCAGACAGTAAATTTCACAACGGCGACGAAACTATTGGCCCCAGAAAGGCCGGAGCGTTTTTAACTTCACAACAAGTATCTTCAGAAATTACTGCACATGTGGTTGCTATTATTAGCACCATGTCATACCGCAACTCTCTGGATAACTCCTCAACTTTTCATTCCAAAGAATTGGAAGTCGTACAGGATGCTGACAGGCTGGATGCCATAGGAGCTATCGGGATTGCAAGAGCATTTCATTATGGAGGTTATAAAAACCGAAGCATTTACCATCCTGATATCCCTCCGAAATCCGACATGACTCCGGCAGAATACAAAACACAAGTTTCTCCTACCCTAAATCATTTTTATGAAAAATTATTGTTATTAAAAGAAAAAATGAACACCTCAACAGGTAAAAAGCTAGCGGAAAAAAGGCATCAATTTATGCTGGACTATCTGGAACAGTTTTTTAATGAATGGAACGGCAAAGTTTAAGTTAAAAAAGTTTCATTTGTCCATTTTTATACTGTTCGTGTAGTGAAGTGTTAAGCTTGGGCATCATTTTGTTTTTAAAATACTTTCGTTTTGCCAGGGCTACCGTTAAATTAATATTTTCGGCTATTTTTCCTTCGCCACGCATGCGGGTACCAAAGCGCGAATCGCCAAGAGTTCCTCCATGGCAATCGGCAATTTGATTGAGTACCTTTTCCGCGCTATCGGGCATGGTTTTATGTATCCATTCCGTAAAAATTTCTTCTATTGCTCCGTTTAATCTTACTATAGTATGTGCGATACTCAATGCCCCAAGTGTGGCTACTTTTTTTGCCAAAGGCAAAATTTCATGTGCATTTATTGAAGGAATTATTGGAGCCAGCATCACATTTACAGGAATCTGGTTTTGAGCGAGTATTTTTACCGTTTCCATCCGTTTGGCAATTGTTGCTGTTCGAGGTTCTAAAAAACGACGGGTTTCTTCAAACTGTGAAGTTATGGAAATATTTACCGCTATTAAATTGTCTTTTTGAAGTTCTTTTAATATTTCCAAATCCCTTAATATCATTGCGTTTTTGGTTATAATCGCCACAGGATGTTTATACTTTAAAAACACTTCTAAACACTTTTTTGTAATTTCCAGTTTTTTTTCCACCGGTTGATAACAATCGGTATTACCTGAAAGAACTATAGGATGTGCTTTCCAGCTTTTCTTTTTCAGCAGAGATTCCAGTAGTTTAGGCGCATTTTTTTTTACGAGAATCCGTCTTTCAAAGTCCAATCCGGCGCTGTAACCCCAAAACTCGTGACTGTTTCTGGCATAACAGTAAATGCATCCGTGCTCGCAACCCTGATAAGGGTTCATGGAATACATCATGCCTACATCGGGACTTTTCACTTTGTTTACGATGGTTTTGGGAAACACCTCCAGGAATTGTGTAGTGTTGTTGTCGGGTATTTCTTCTTCTTTTCTGCAATATTCCAAAAATTCCGAAAGCACTTCGTGCCGATGCTCGAAAAATTTGTTAGGTGTATTGTGTTGTGCACCACGTCCTTTTATAAAAGGCTTGGAATTCATTGTAAAACGGTTAAAAACTAATAGTAAAAGATGTTCTTATTAAAATACAACATTATTTCAAACTCCAATGTAAACGAAAAAACAAAATGTGTTTTTTCGTTTCTCTAAAAAATCAAATGCCTTTGAATTCCGGTTTTCTTTTTTCCAGAAAGGCTGTAGTTCCTTCTTTAAAATCTGCTGTTCCGAAGCAATTCCCGAAGGCTTCAATTTCGGTTTGGAACCCGTTAATGCCTTCTGTAAAATTTGCATTTACAGCCTGAATTGCTGCTGCTATGGCGGCAGGAGAATTTTTTATGATTTTAGCGGCAATTTTCTCAGCAGTTGATTTAAGTTCTTCCGGCGAAGTGACATGATTGACCAATCCGTAATTAAGTGCGGTTTGAGCATCTATCATACCGGCAGTCATAATCATTTCCATGGCGCGACCTTTCCCTACAAGCTGAGGCAACCGTTGTGTTCCTCCGTATCCCGGAATGACACCTAGCGACACTTCAGGCAGCCCCATTTTGGCATTGTTGCTCGCCAGTCTGAAATGACAAGCCATAGCAAGTTCCAATCCGCCACCTAAAGCAAAGCCATTAATCAATGCCACTACAGGCGTGGCTAAATTTTCAACAAAGTCAAACAGCAGTTCTTGTCCTTTTTGTGCCAGTTGCTTTCCGTTTTTTACATCAAAATGGGCAAACTCACTAATATCGGCACCGGCAACAAAGGCTTTTTCTCCACTTCCGGTAAGTAAAATCACTTTGGTATTTTTGTCATCATCGGCGTGCTGAAAGGCTTGATGTAGTTCCTGAATGGTGTCTTTATTCAACGCGTTGAGTTTATCGGGTCGGTTGATGGTAATAGTTGTTATTTCACCGGTGGTTTGAAATAGGATGTTTTTATAATTCATAGTGTATTATTTTTAGGGAAAGTTACTTTAAACGTAGTGCCTTTTCCTGTTTGAGATGTTAAGGTTATACTTCCGTTATAGGTTTCTACAATATTTTTCACCATGCCCAAACCGAGTCCCATTCCGCTGGATTTAGTGGTAAATTTTGGCTCAAATATTTTTGTTTTGTTTTCTTCTGAAATGCCCAGCCCGTTATCCGAAACTGTTATTACAACCTGATTTTCTTGCGTAGTTACCTTTACCTCTATTTTTGGCGCTCGGTCATCGGGTATAGCCTGAATGGCATTTTTGACAAGGTTTGTAACCACTCTAATTAATTGTGTTCGGTCTAATTTAGCAATAATTTCATGTTCTTCAGCGTAAAAAGAGATATAGTCTTCAGTGAAAATGTCGAGTGCCATTTTTACTACTTTTACTACATTAAGTGATTCGCTTTGTTGCGCGGGCATTTTGGCAAAGTTTGAAAATGCAGAGGCTATGGCACTCATGGTATCAATTTGCTGAATGAGGGTTTTACTGTATTCGTTTACTTTTTGGGTTATGTTTGGGTCTTGAGGATCAAATTTACGCTGGAAATTTTGTACGCTCAGGCGCATGGGTGTTAACGGGTTTTTTATTTCGTGTGCCACCTGTTTTGCCATTTCCCGCCAGGCGTGTTCGCGTTCGCTTTTTGCTAGTTTTACTGCACTTTCTTCCAACTGGTCAATCATGCTGTTATAGGCATTTACCAATGATTTTATTTCTTCGCTTGCGCTTTCTATGTTGAGTTTTTCGTTTCGTTTTTCCAGTCTGATAGCATTCATTTTTTCGCTTATGGTTTTAAGCGATTTGGTAATGTAGGAAGATAAAACGTAGGCTAGTACAACTGCTAAAAAAAGCATAAACACATAGGCGTAGCTCAGTCGTTCTAAAAATTCGTTGAGTTCATGAGTCAAGAAATCGTCATCTTCAATATAAGGTAAATTCAGAATGGCCAAAGGCTTAAATTTATGGTCTGTAATGTAGGAGTATGAGGATTGGAATACTCTGTCGTTTTCGAAACGTTTTTCCAAATATCGTCTATCTACAGAGTTTGATAGCCGGTTTAGTACTTCGGCCTTCAAACAGGTTAAGGTTGTATCTTGTGTGATAGTGGCTTTTGAGGATTTCAATAAACTGCCTTCTAAATCGTAGAAATTTATTTGCAGGTTGTGAATGTCGGCTATTTTATAAATTTCATCTTTAAAAATAAGGGCGAGATTTTCAGTAGTGACTTCGTATGATGTTTTTTTGATTATAAAATCAATATGGGATTTTATGTTTTTCTCTTTTCGTTCTAAACGTAACTGGTGGTATTCTTGAGTCTCTTCACGGTATTGGTATATGGTAACCAAGGCAATAAGTATCGAAGCCAAAAGCACCAATGCTATCATGGCAATAAAAATACGGTTTCGTAAAGTTAATTTTTTTAAAAGCACGTTTTTGTATTTACTGCTTAAATATAACAATAATCGCACCAGAAGGGTTATTTTATTTGGCTAATATTTACCCTATTGCGGGCTATACAGATTGAATATATTTTTTAGGGGTTGTTCCGTATTTTTTTCTGAAGGCAGCAATAAAGTGACTTGCGGTACTGTAGCCTATTTTTAGTCCTACTTCGTTTACGTTATAGTGGTTGGACTCCAAAAGCTTTCTTGCGACTTCCATTTTATAGTCAAATAAAAAACTGTACGCCGAGTCGCCATATACTTGTTTAAATCCTTCTTTTAGTTTTTTTAAACTGAGTCCTACTTCACTGGCCAGTTCGGGCAAGCTTGGAGGTTCAGCCATTTTATCTATGAGAATATTTTTTGCCTTTCGGAGTTTTAATACGTCGGCTTCATTGGCTAAAAAAGGACACTGTTCTGCATTTGCGTTTTCGTTTCGATTGAAAAAAAGACTGAGCAGTTCATAGGTTTTTCCTTTGAAATACAAATCGCGCATGGAGGTATTTAGGTTGTAGTTTGCCAGTTGATTCAATACGACTGCCATAGGCGGTGTTATGGTTTCGTTTTTGTAGTATTTTTTGTCTTTGTATTCTTCATTTAAAAAAGGGATGTAATTGGCTTCTTGGGAGAACAAACTGTGAAATTTTTTAATAGGCACCAAAAGCGATACTACCGTAGCATTAACCGTAAGGTTCAGGCTTATAGGAAGTTTTTGTTGCGGATTGTACAACAGCAATGATTTTCCGGCCTCCAGACTTAACTGATAATTGCCGTTATTGTACACAAAACTACTGTTTCCTTTGATACAAAAATGAAATTGTATAAAACTACTTTCTACATCATAACTGTATGATAAGGGTTTTTGGTTGTCGTTAGAAAACAGCAGTACTTTGAAATCTTCAGAAATCTGTACCTCGTCAATATGCCCTTTAGCGATATTTAGGTGGGTTGCTGCATGATGATGTTGATTGCCTTGCATCTCTTAAATAGCTTGATTTTAAAAGTGGTAAAGGTAAAACATTATTGTGTGTTATTAAAATCCTTTTGTGAAAATAAGTTCCTTTAGCGATGTTTTTATGTGTTTATCACACAAAAAAAACACCCCATTTTAAATAGCAGTTACTTTATTTATACTGATTGAATTTGTAACTTAGCCGCATTAACAGCCAAAATCCATGGGGTTACTTTTTTTATACGCTTTCATTTCTGTTTTACTCTCTTTTTTATGCTCCATACTGGAGGCTGTTCTACTTAGTATATCGCCTACTTTTATCAGTTTAAAGAAAAAAGAAGGAAAGGCCTATGCCGCTACTCTGGAAGCACTTAAAAAAGATGTTGACAAGCCTTTGATAGCTGTTTTAACCTTAAATACCATAGCACATACAGTAGGTGCTATACTTGTGGGTGTTCAGGCCAAAGCGGCTTATGTTTCTCTTTTCGGTTCACAGCAACACACATTTTTAGGCGTGCGTTTTACAGAAGAATTGATGGTAGGTGTAGTGTCAACCATCATGACTATTTTAATATTGGTTGCTTCCGAAATTATTCCTAAAACTATTGGAGCAACTTACTGGAAACAACTGGCACATTTTACCACCGTAGCCCTTAAACTATTGATTTGGCCGCTACAAGTAACCGGCACAATCTGGATTTTACAACTGACTACGCGTCTTATTGGAAAAAAAGGACATCACGGGAGTGTATTAAGCAGAGAAGACTTTCATGCCATGACAGATTTAGCTGAAGAAAAAGGGGTTTTTCAAGAGTCTGAAAGTAAAGTGATAAAAAATATGCTCACTTTTAAAGACGTACTTGCCAAAGATATCATGACGCCCAGAACCGTAATGAAAATTGTAGATGAAACCGAAACAATAAAGGCGTTCTTTAAAAAAAATTCCAATATTCATTTTTCCAGAATTCCTGTATTTTCAGAAGATCCCGATAACATAACCGGTCTTGTTTTAAAAGACGAAGTTTTTCGGGAAATGGCTTTAGGGAATACTGACAAAAAGCTTTCTGACATCAAGCGTGAAATTATTGTCATCAATAAAAATTTACCTATTCCCAGATTGTTTGAACAATTGGTAGAAAGTAAAAACCATATGGCTTTAATTGTTGACGAATACGGTACTGTTGGAGGTTTGGTAACCATGGAGGACGTAATAGAAACGCTATTAGGCATGGAAATAATGGACGAAAGCGACAACGTCGAAGATTTACAACTTATGGCAAGACGAAGCTGGGAAAACCGAGCAAAAAAGCTAGGCTTAATTACCGATGAGGGTGAAGAAAACTGATGAAGAGCTGCACCATTCAAAGTCCCATTGGCAACATTACTATAACCGGTAACTCCAGTGGTATTGCTTCTGTTTCAATTGCATCCGGTAACCCGGCTGTTTCTACCTCACCAGCGGTACCTAAATCACTAAGTCGCTGTGTAACTCAATTGCACGAATATTTTGCCGGAGAGCGACAAATTTTTGACTTAAAACTAAATCCTGAAGGTACTGATTTCCAAAAACGCGTTTGGAATTTACTGCTCACCGTTCCCTACGGAAAGACCATTTCCTATTTGGAGCTTTCAAAATTACTGGGAGATGTCAAAGCCATAAGAGCCGTTGCCGGAGCAAACGGAAAAAATCCAATATGTATTATTATTCCCTGCCATCGCATTATAGGAAGCGATGGTAGCTTAACCGGTTATGCCGGTGGAATTTCACGAAAAAAATGGCTTTTAAATCACGAAAGTCCCCACAAACAGCACACGTTATTTTAAATTTTGTTTATCTTTAGTAAAGCAAAATAAATACATGAACCTTCTGAAAAAAATCTTTTCGTGGAGCATTGTCTTAGTGGGTATCCTTTGGATTACATTATACCTTACCAATACTGACTATCTTCTTAAAGCCGTTAGAACCATTTACTTAAAAGGACATACTACAGCCTATCTAGAAGACTACAAACACTTTGACAATCAACCCCTGAAACGCGGCACACCACAAGCTTGGTCTCAACACCGTGATTACAACAAAGTAGCGCCTACAAAAAAATTACTACAAACGCACAAAACTTTGGGTAGTGTTGCCTATGTTATTATAAAAAATGACAGCATCTGGCATGAAGCCTATTACGACGGATTTGGTGAAACTTCAAAAACCAACTCCTTTTCCATGGCAAAAAGTTATGTAACTGCTATGCTTGGCAAAGCTATAATGGAGGGTTACATTCAGGGTCTGGAGCAACCCGTATGTGACTTTATTCCGGAAATTTGTGACAAAAAGAATGCAAATGCGCAAAAAATGACTGTGGGCGATTTGGCTTCTATGGCTTCCGGAACAAACTGGGATGAACGTTATTACTCTCCATTATCTATTACCACACGTGCCTATTTTGACGACAACCTAACCCGGGTAATTACCGGTTTAAAAGTAGTTGACGAACCCGGTAAAGCCTTTAAATATGCCAGTGGTGATACCCAAATGCTTGCCATAGCTATTGAACGTGCTACCGGTAAAAAACTCTATACCTATTTAACCGAAAGCTTCTGGATACCCTTAGGTTGTGAAAATGAATCTTTGTGGCAATTAGACAGTAAAGAAAACGATCTGGTTAAAGCCTACTGCTGTATTGCCAGTAATGCTAAAGATTTTGCGCGTTTGGGTAAACTCTACAAAGACCACGGCAAATGGAATGGCGAACAGCTACTGGACTCTACTTTTATTGCAACATCGGTTACCCCGCGTTTTGCCTCCAGTCCACAATATGGTTACGGCTGGTGGTTGAAACGTATGGGAGATAAATCGTTTTTTATGATGCGTGGGCATTTGGGACAATACGTTATTGTTGAACCTAACGATAATGTAATTATTGTGCGTCTGGGACATTCCAAAGGAGAAGGCGATGCCATAGCTACTTTTACTCCGGATATCACTACTTACATAGAAGAAGCCTATACCATGCTTGAAAGTCAAAAACATTAAGTCATGATAGCAAAACTAAACCTAGAAAATATTCTCTTTTTAGATATTGAAACTGTTCCCGAAAGACAACATTTTAACGATTTAGACCGTGTAAAACAAGATTTATGGGATGCTAAATCGAAATACCAGCGCGATGACCAAACCACCGCAGAAGCATTTTATTCTCATGCCGGAATATGGGCTGAATTTGGAAAAATTATTTGTATTTCCGTGGGCTATTTTACTTTTCAAGGTGGTAGCAGGATGTTTAGGGTAACTTCATTTTACGGTGATGAAGTTCGTCTTTTGAAAGATTTTAAAAACCTGCTTCTTTCCCATTTTAGTGAAGCCAAGCACTTACTGTGTGCACACAACGGAAAAGAATTTGATTTTCCATATATCGCTCGTCGAATGATTATTCACAATATTGCCTTGCCTTATAAATTAAATCTGTTTGGAAAAAAACCCTGGGAAGTACCTCATTTAGACACTTTGGAATTGTGGAAATTTGGTGATTTCAAAACCTATACTTCCTTAAAATTACTCACTCATGTACTGGGAATACCTTCGCCAAAAGATGATATTGATGGCAGCGAAGTGTATCGTGTTTACTATGAAGAAAACGATATTGACAGAATTATTACCTACTGCGAAAAAGATACTGTAGCTGTTGCTCAAATATTGTTGCGCCTCCGTGGCGACGCACTTTTAGATGAAAGTGAAATAAAACATATCTAATATTTTTTCAAAACTGTTACCCTATGACATGAACATCTTTTCGTATTCCATGCATTCAAAATACCTATTCACTTTTTTTTATTCGATTATATGTTCTTCATGTAATAATTCCGTAGTATTTTTAAGGAATTAAACCTCGTTAATGACAACAGAAAATCCTTTTTTTGAAATTAATAAACTATGCGTTTCATTCAAAACCGAAGGCAAAACCCCTATTCCTGTGCTACACGATGTATCATTTGAATTAAAAAAAGGAGAAATTTTAGGAATTGTCGGCGAATCCGGTTCCGGAAAGTCCGTAACTTCCCTGACCATTTTAGGATTATTACCGGCAAACAAAGCCCTTGTATCCGGCACGATAAATTATCAAGGGAAAAACCTGCTGGAAATGCCTGTTGAAGCTTTAAATACAATACGCGGAAAAGAAATTTCCATGATTTTCCAAGAACCCATGAGTTCTTTAAACCCTTCCATGACTTGTGGAAGACAAGTGGCAGAAATATTACAGATTCATAAGATATGCCGAAAAGAAGATTTGAAGGCCAATGTACTTCGTCTATTTGAGGATGTAAAATTACCTCAACCCGAAAGGGTATTTAATGCCTATCCTCATGAAATTTCAGGCGGTCAGAAGCAGCGTGTGATGATTGCCATGGCTATTGCCTGTAACCCGGCTATTTTAATTGCAGATGAACCTACAACCGCTCTTGATGTTACGGTTCAAAGAGACATTATTACACTACTAAAAGAGATTCAAACTGCTTACGGAATGAGTATTCTTTTTATTTCTCATGATCTATCCTTAGTATCAGAAATAGCCGATAGTCTGGTTGTTATGTATAAAGGAAAACTTGTGGAGAAAGGAAAAACAAAGCCTGTTTTTACTTCACCTAAACATCCTTATACCGAAGCTTTACTGAAGTCTAAACCTCCATTAGACATAAAGTACAAACGGTTACCAACTATTCAGGATGTTATCAATGGTACTCATAATGCAACAACATTTTCAGAAGCAGAAAGAAAACAACAACTCGACAAATTATATCTTAAACCTCCGTTACTGGAGGTACAAAATCTTGAAAAGACCTATTTTTCAAAAACCGGTTTATTTTCAAAAAAAGCAGGGTTTAAAGCTGTTGACAATGTAAGCTTTAAACTGTATGAAGGGGAAACCTTAGGTCTAGTTGGTGAGTCCGGTTGTGGAAAATCTACCTTAGGAAATGCCATAACGCTTTTAGAAAAACCAACAGCAGGCGTTATCTATTACAAAGGAAAAACAATAACCAAATTACGCCCCAAAGAAGAGCGGCAATTGCGAAAAGAAATCCAAATTATTTTTCAGGACCCATACTCATCGCTTAACCCAAGAATTACTATTGGTCAGGCTATTATGGAACCTATGGTAGTTTCCAAGCTTTATGAAAGTGTTGCCCTATGCAAACAAAAAACCATTGAATTACTAGAAAAAGTTGGACTGGAAGAAGCTCATTTTACTAGATATCCACATGAATTTTCAGGCGGTCAACGTCAGCGAATTGGCATTGCAAGAGCTATTGCGCTACAGCCAAAAATTATTATTTGTGACGAGTCGGTCTCGGCTTTAGATATTTCTGTACAGGCACAGGTACTAAATTTATTAAACGATTTGAAGGAAGACTTTGGATTTTCGTATATTTTTATTTCCCATGATTTAGCTGTTGTAAAATACATGAGTGATAGCTTGTTAGTAATGAATCAGGGTAAAATAGAAGAATCCGGAAATGCAGATGCCATATACTTACATCCAGAAAAGGAATACACCAAAAAGCTAATTAATGCTATACCCAAAGGGCTATAGCATTAATAACTTCTTAGTCAGATAAAGCAACCCTTTAAAAAACCTTAAATGTTCTTTAATGGTTTCTTGAAATTTGCTTGTTGTAGGTTGTTCAGGTAGATTTGGAGCAAAATTCATATCTCTATAATTTTTGGGAGATTTGGGGCATCTCTGGTTAATTATTTAAGACGATGTAAAGATGTACAAATATTTTGATTTATCAGCTAAAATACATAAAAAATCGATTAAATGCATAAAATTTTAACATTTAATCGATTTAAAGGCGTTTTTTCTTACTTTTTAGCTTATCATCTCGGGAATATCACCCTCAACCATTAGATCACCTTCGGTAGCTTTTACAATCTCATCTACTGAAACTCCGGGAGCTCTTTCCAACAGTTTAAATCCTTTGGGCGTTATTTCTAAAACGGCTAAGTTGGTCACAATTTTTTTAACGCAAGCAACGCCGGTGAGTGGTAATGTACATTTTTTTAAAAGCTTAGATTCGCCTGCTTTGTTCGTATGCATCATGGCCACAATAATATTGTCTGCACTGGCCACCAAATCCATAGCACCACCCATACCTTTCACCATCTTTCCGGGAATTTTCCAGTTTGCTATATCTCCGTTTTGAGCCACTTCCATAGCCCCCAGAATAGTAAGGTGCACATGCTTGCCACGAATCATGGAAAAACTCATGGCTGAATCAAAAAAGCTGGCTCCGGGTAGCGTAGTTATGGTTTGCTTCCCTGCATTGATTATATCCGCATCTTCTTCTCCTTCAAAAGGAAAAGGTCCCATGCCCAATACGCCATTTTCGCTTTGAAATTCTACCTGAATATCGTCTCGTACATAATTGGCCACCAAGGTGGGTATTCCTATTCCCAGGTTAACATAATATCCGTCTTTTACTTCTTTAGCTATTCGTTTGGCAATTCCGTTTTTATCTAACATGCTATGGTTCTTAAATTATATGCGTTGTCTAACCGTTCTTTGTTCTATCCGTTTTTCATAAGAAACTCCTTGAAAAATGCGCTGTACAAAAATTCCCGGAATGTGTATTTGATTTGGATCTAAAGTTCCTACTGGCACAAGCTCTTCAACTTCTGCTACGGTAATTTTGGCCGCTCCACACATTGGTGGGTTAAAGTTTCGCGCCGTTCCTTTAAAAATTAAATTTCCGGCTTCATCTCCTTTCCATGCTTTTACAAATGCAAAATCGGCTTTAAAAGCGTGTTCCAGCACATACATTTTTCCGTCAAATTCTCGGGTTTCTTTTCCAAAAGCGACTTCGGTTCCATAACCGGCCGGCGTATAAATGGCCGGGAATCCTGCCTGAGCAGCTCTGCATCTTTCTGCCAGAGTTCCTTGCGGAATAAGCTCAACTTCCAGTTCACCGGTAAGCATTTGCCGTTCAAACTCTTCATTTTCGCCTACATATGAAGAAATCATTTTTTTTATTTGCTTTTTTTGAAGCAAGAGTCCCAATCCAAAATCGTCCACACCTGCATTATTCGAGATGCAGGTTAGCCCTTTTACACCAAGAGAAACTAACGCTTTTATGGCATTTTCAGGTATTCCACAGAGTCCAAAACCACCCAGCATAAGGGTCATGTTGTTAGTAACTCCTTGAAGTGCTTCGGCAACATTTTCAACTTTTTTACTGATCATTATCACATTGTTTTTGTAGCTGAAAAATACAAAATTATTAGGAGTTTACCGCCTTACTTAGCTTGCATTTTAGCCTATTATCTGATTTAACCTAAGCGTTAAAAATCAAAATCGTCCGGTATTTCAGCATCGGGTAATGTGGAATCTTCAGTATCTTCTGAAGTATAGCTGCTGCAGTCTACCTCGATGGTTAATTCTGGAGGTCTTTCAAATTCGCCGGTTGAGACATTAAGGGTTTCGTCTTCATAACAACTTCTCATAAACATTCCCCAAATAGGCAAGGCCATAGAAGCACCTTGTCCGTAAGTTATGGTTCTGAAATGTGCCGCTCTGTCTTCTGCTCCTACCCAAACTCCGGTTACTAAATTGGGTACCATGCCCATAAACCATCCGTCACTTTGATTTTGCGTGGTTCCTGTTTTACCGGCTATTGGGTTTTTAAATTCATAGGGATATCCCGTTACTATTTCTTTATACACCGGATTCCATTTTTCGGCTCCTGTAGTTCGTAATCGGGTGCCTGAACCTCCTTCGGTAACTCCTTCTAATAGTTTTACGGTGACATAAGCGGCTTCATCGCTCAATACGTCTTTGGTTTCAGGTTTAAACTGATATAAAATGGTACCGTTTTTATCTTCAATACTGGTAATCATCACCGGTTTGGTATACACTCCTTTATTGGCAAACGTGGCATAAGCAGCTACCATTTCGTAAACACTTAAATCTACCGAGCCTAAAGCAATGGAAGGTACTTCGGGAATTTCTGTTTCTACTCCTAATTTTTTAGCCATAGAAATTACGTTTCCAGGACCTACCATATCCATCAACCTGGCCGTAACTGTGTTAACGGAATTCGCCAATGCGTTTTTTAAGGTGCGCTCGCCTCCGTAATCATTCCCTGAGTTTTTTGGACACCAATCGTCTACATTTCCCCATTTTCCGGCTTTTATGCAAAATGGCGTATCCGGGAACTTTTGACACGGCGAGACATGCAGCTGGTCAATAGCGGTTGCATAGACAAAAGGTTTGAAGGTAGAGCCTACTTGGCGTTTCCCTTGCTTTACGTGGTCGTATTGAAAATGCTTATAGTTCATGCCACCAACCCATGCTTTTACGTGACCTGTTTGTGGGTTCATAGCCATTACTCCGGGATGTAAAAAGGACTTGTAATACCGCATGGAATCAATGGGCTTCATAATCGTGTCTATTTCTCCTTCCCAAGAAAAAACATTCATTTGCACAGGTTTTTCAAAGGATTCTATAATTTCTTTATCTGATTTTCCTAAATCGTATTTCATGTGTCTCCAACGCTCCGATTGTTTCATGGAGCGTTTCATTAAATCGTCTATTTCAGATGGGGTTAACCCCAGAAATGGCGCTGTTGGATTTCGTTTAGGGGTGTTTTGATGAAAAAACTCAGCTTGTAATCTGGGCATATGTTTTTGTACGGCATCTTCAGCATATTGTTGCATACGGGAATCTATCGTAGTGTAGACTTTGAGTCCATCTTTATAAATGCTCCACTCTGTTCCATCGGGTTTAGGATTATCCTTTACCCATTTTTTCATAAAATCCTGCAAATACATTCTAAAATAGGTGGCAATACCTTCGCGGTGTGATTCCGGGGAATAGTTTAAATCCAACTCGGTTTGCTTAAGTGAATCTCTCACCGTTTCCGTAATATAGCCATACTTCTCCATTTGGTTGAGCACTACATTGCGTCTGTTTTTAGTTCCTACCGGATTGCGGTGTGGTCTGGGGTTATATAGTGATGAGTTTTTAAACATGCCTACCAACATGGCTGATTCTTTGATGTCTAAGTCTTTTGGCTCTTTGTTGAAATAGATGCGTGAGGCGCTTCGGATACCGTCGGCATTATTCCCAAAATCGTAAATATTGAAATACTGCGCAATGATTTCTTCTTTGGTGTATTGTTGTTCCAAACGAATGGCAATAACCCATTCTTTCATTTTTTGGGTAATCCGTTCAATAATATTGCTGGAACCCTCACCGTGAAATAGCTGCTTAGCCAGCTGTTGTGAAATGGTGCTTGCGCCACCGCCTTTTCCTAGTTTAAAAACTGCTCTTAAGGTGCCAAACCAATCGATTCCGGAGTGTTTGTAGTATCTGGCATCTTCTGTAGCTATTAATGCATCTATCAAATGCTGTGGCAACTGGTTATAACCCACCGGTGTTCGGTTGTCATTATAGTAGAATTTTCCCAAGGTTTTTCCGTCAGAAGAAATAATTTCTGTAGCCAGATTCGTGCGTGGATTTTCGAGTATGGTATGGTCCGGCATTTTCCCAAAAGCACCCCAAGAAGCCAACAGGAAAAGCAAGACAATGGCTAAAATACCTCCTAAAAAGATTTTCCAAAACCATCGTACATACGATTCAAAATTTGCTTGTTGAGAAGGTTGCTTTTTTTTAGTCATACTTACTTTTCTTGAGGTTTTTCTACTCTAAATCCTACGTCTGAAATACCATCTAAATTCACTATGCCGTTTACTTTTCCATTTTCTCTCATGGCTTGTTGCAATTGCACTTCATATTCTCCGTTTTCCTGAAATTTAAATGGTGTGTCGTGGCCTTTATACCAGAGTTTATTTTCTTTAACATCAGAAAACCCTGTGCCTAAAAACTCTCCTTTCTTGTTTGCCATTTCGTATTGCAAGGTATCAATTATGGTTTTCCCGTGAGGAAGTTTTAACGCCGCAATAAGGTATATGTTGTTGTATTTATAATCACTGGTGTTTCTAAGATTTATAAATAGATTGTAATGGTGGATTGTATCCGGCGCATGAAAGGTAAATGTAATTACAGAATCTTTATGCCATTTTTTGGGAACAGTAGCATAGCTGTCAAAGACGCGGTTCTTGTCGCAAGAGAAAAGAGTAATGCTAATGCTAAAAAAACTGAGTATGACCTTATTTCGCATTTTTATTGCGTTTTTTATTCTTTCTGTAGTTACGCTTTTTTTTGCGTTTTGGTTTATCAAATCGGGTTAAACTATCTTGACCAACAACGTTTTCAAACTCGTTTTTAGTGTGTTCATCTGTCAAAGAAATAGCGTATTCTTCTAGGCTGGCCACCGTTTTATTTTCGTTATTTAGTTTAATTATTTCATTAGCTTGTGCTGCAGTTAGCTTGTGCCAGTTCATCCATTCGCCTTCGTAGGCATACCACATAAGGCCTTTAAAGATGTCCGTTTTTTGGCAAATGGCGATTCCTTTTTCAGTTTTGAGTTTTATGTCTGATTTGGGAAATTTTTCCAGTTCTTCCAAATACGTATCCAGTTCATAGTTGAGGCAGCACTTTAGCTTGCCGCATTGTCCGGCCAGTTTTTGAGGGTTTAGCGACAGCTGTTGGTATCTGGCCGCCGAAGTGCTTACCGAACGAAAATCGGTTAACCAGGTTGAGCAGCACAATTCTCGTCCGCAGGATCCAATTCCACCCAGTCTGGCGGCTTCTTGTCTAAACCCTACTTGTTTCATTTCAATGCGGGTTTTAAACTCCTTGGCGAAAATTTTTATGAGCTCTCTAAAGTCTACACGTTCTTCCGCAGTATAGTAGAAAGTGGCTTTGCTTGCATCACCTTGATATTCGATGTCAGATATTTTCATTTGCAGCTTGAGATCTATGGCGAACTGTCTTGCTTTTACTTTCATGAGTTCTTCTTTGTCTCTGGCATCTGCCCAAATGTCTATATCTTTTTGAGTGGCTTTTCTGTATATTTTTAATACCTCTTCATTTTCGGATATTTTTTTTCGCTTCATTTGAATGCGCACCAACTCACCTGTTAAAGTAACCATTCCTATATCGTGTCCCGATTGTGCTTGTGTTGCAACTATATCACCGATGGTTAACGGCAAGTTATCTGTATTTTTGTAGTAGTGCTTGCGTCCGTTTTTAAACCGTACTTCAACCCAGTCAAAGGGTTTTTCGTCGCCGGGCAACGTCATGTTGGCCAGCCAGTCAAACACGGTTAGTTTATTACAGCTGTCTGTGCCGCAAGTGCCGTTGTTTTTACAGCCTCTAGGCTTTCCGTCTTTTCCTGTTGAACAATTTCCACACGCCATGAATTTTCTTATATATTTATTCTGAATTCTGCTCGTTTCAGAAGATGATTGTTATTCCTTTTTCAAAGGTAAAGATAAGATTATTATAAAGACTAAAAAGCGTCGCTTTAATTAAACTCTATTTCGTAATTTAATCTGTTGGAAAGTGATTTTAACTTGGTTTCCGATTTAACACTGTTTTTTAAAAGGGTTTTGCTCCAGCCTATTTGCTTTGCATATTGGTTAAAGGTTTGTTCTTTCCAGTTAAATCCTTCTTTCCAGAATTTATTGGGTGAAATATAGCAAAAAGTATAGTCAAAAATTAAGCTTGAGTTGTTAATTTGGTGTTTTGAAGGAAGTTTTTCAGGTGCTAAAAGTGTGATGCCATTAATCTTGCATTCTTTTTTTATGAGCTGAATTACCTCCGGATACTCATTTTGTAGCGTTTGTATATCAAAATGGTTATAGGCGGTATTTCCTATTTTTTGTATAGGTCGTATTTGAAGAATGTCAAAACTATTGCCGCTAAAATGATTGAAAAATTCTTTTAATTCGAAAAAATTGTCTTTGTTAAAGGTGTAGTTTATTCGTACTTTAAATTTATAGTTGTCTTTTAATTTTGCAAATGCCTGTATTGCACGATGAAACTTTTCGTAGCTGGCTTTTTGCATAAAGTTTTCGTAACTGCTTTTGGTTACTCCGTGTAATGAAATAGTAAACTCATCAAGTCCGGCTTTGAGCAGGTTTTCAATTTTTTCTTCCGTTAGTAAATTGGCATTTGTGGTCAGCGAAATGTAAGGTACGTTGTACTGTTTCCCCAAAGCCACTATATGTTCCAGATTTTTGTAGAGTGTTGGTTCTGTTCCGCAACCTATTTGTAATTTTAAAGCCCGATTAAAAATAGCTTTTGCCACTTGCGAAAGTTCTTCTTCTTTAAACTGACCTTTTAGCGTCCGTACGTAGTCTTCATCGGTAAAATAACACATCTTACAGCGCAAATTACAGGCCATAACCGGATCTAAATTTACCGCTAAATAGCGCTTGTTCAACTTATGCAACATAAAAAGCCCCAGAAACTTAATCCTGTGGCTTTTTATTTTTCTGTTGAGTTGTAGAAGTTTATAAACGTTCATTTATTTTTTGCTGAGCACCTCAAATATATTTCTAAGGTCTTTTTTGTAGGTCAAGTGATCTGCTCTACCTTTTTTAAAAATATCGTTACTGTTTCCTTGTCCTTTTCTGAGCTTTTTTTGCTCTTCGTATGGCAAGTTATGAATTTCTTTACACGTAGAAGAGCAACAACCGTCCATTTCGGCTTTGCAGTTGTCGCATTGAATAAACAAAAGGTGACAAGCATCATTTGCACAATTGGTATGTATGTCAAAAGGTTCACCGCACTGATGGCATTGCGCTATAATTTCGTCACTTATTTTTTCGGCGCGGCGGTCGTCAAACACAAAGTTTTTACCTATAAATTTATTTTCCAATTCCTGATTTTTTACCTGACGTGCGTATTCAATAATTCCGCCTTCCAACTGATATACTTTTTTAAAGCCTTTGTGTTTAAAATAAGCACTTGCTTTTTCACATCGAATACCACCGGTACAATACATCACCAGGTTTTTATCTTCCTTATGCGCCTTTAAATCTTCTTCTATAATGGGTAGTGATTCCCTAAAAGTGTCTACGTCGGGCGTAATGGCATTTTTAAAGTGTCCTATTTCGCTTTCGTAGTGATTGCGCATATCGACCAAAATGGTGTTTTGGTCTTCCAGCAGTTCGTTAAACTGTTTTGCGTTTACATGAACGCCTTTATTAGTTACGTCAAAAGTGTCATCGTTTAATCCGTCGGCAACAATTTTATCACGCACTTTTATTTTCAATTTCAAAAAAGACTTATTGTCCTGCTCAATAGCAATGTTCAATCGAACACCTTTCAGAAAAGAAATTCCGTCTAAATGTGATTTAAAGGTATTAAAATTTTCTGCCGGCAAGGAAAGCTGTGCATTGATACCTTCGTGGGCAACGTAAATACGTCCCAATACATCCAGCACATTCCAGGCTATAAACAGTTGGTTTCTAAAAAGTTGTGGGTCTTTAATTTTGGCGTACTTATAAAAAGAAAGTGTCAATCGGTCTTTTCCCGCTTTTTCGATTAACTCGGCTCTTTCTTTAGCACTTAATTTGTTGTACAGTTGCATGCTATACTTATTTTTAAGGTTAAAGATTAAAGTGCAAAAATACCACTTTAATTTTTTTTATTAAAAAAAGCACTTTAGTAATTTCCTAAAGTGCTTTTTCAGACTAGACTAATTCGTTAATAAATAATTCAATGTTTTTAAAAAATTAAATTTCTATTAACGCTAGCCTCCATCGGCTTTACAGTTGCTGTTGATAAAAACGGCAACGGAAACACCAAACGCATTAAATAACAATTTTTTAAAGAATTTCATCTGTTTAGATTTATGTTATTAAAAAAATCTCAGATGAAAAAGTGCCTAAACGGCTTTTTTCATAGCAAAAGTTTCCCACTTTATACAGTAGATGCAAAAAGTTATAAAAGGTTGCGTGAGAAAATTGTAAGATGACAAAAAAGGTAGTATTTTAGCATACATATTATTATACCACAAAATACGATGAGTAACGAAAAAGACGCAAAATTAAAAGCTTTAAAATTAACACTTGATAAGCTCGACAAAGCTTACGGCAAAGGTACTGTAATGAAAATGAGCGATGCTGCCGTAGTAGATATTGATGTAATTCCTTCGGGTTCGCTGGGCTTGGATATTGCTCTAGGAGTTGGAGGCTATCCACGTGGCAGAGTTATAGAAGTTTACGGTCCGGAATCCTCAGGAAAAACTACATTAACCTTACACGCTATTGCCGAAGCGCAAAAAGCAGGTGGTATAGCGGCCTTTATTGATGCCGAGCATGCTTTTGATCGTTTTTACGCTGAAAAGCTGGGTGTAGATTTAGAAAACCTGATTATTTCACAGCCAGATCACGGTGAACAAGCTCTGGAAATAGCTGATAATCTGGTTCGTTCGGGAGCTATAGATATTATTGTCATTGATTCTGTAGCTGCTTTAACTCCTAAAAGTGAAATTGAAGGTGAAATGGGCGACTCCAAAATGGGCTTACACGCACGATTGATGTCGCAAGCTCTTCGAAAACTAACGGCCAGTATAAGTAAAACACACTGCACCATGATTTTTATCAACCAATTGCGTGAAAAAATTGGGGTTATGTTTGGGAATCCTGAAACCACAACCGGAGGAAATGCTCTTAAATTTTATGCTTCGGTACGATTGGACATTAGAAAATCTACACAAATAAAAGACAATAGCGGTGATGCTTCCGGCAATAAAACCCGGGTCAAAGTAGTGAAAAACAAAGTAGCTCCACCTTTTAAAACAGCAGAATTTGATATTATGTATGGTGAAGGCATTTCTAAAGTTGGTGAAATACTCGACATAGCTGTTGCCTATGATCTTATTAAAAAAAGCGGCTCCTGGTTTAGTTACGAAGATACTAAGTTGGGACAAGGGCGAGATGCCGTTAAAGAACTTATCAAGGACAATCCGGAATTAATGGACGAACTTGAAACCAAAATTAAAGCTATGATTGCCGGCAATTAATTCAAAAACCTCGAAAAAAATTCGAGGTTTTTCTTTTTTATACGCAACCTTTTGTACCTTTTTGCATCTTAATAGCGAACCCAATTAATTACGTATAATTAATGAAAATGAAACGTTTATTTACCTATATTCTGGTCGCACTCTTTTTTGTTTCCTGCGGTGTGCCCGATGATACCATTGATTTTTATCACGAGTTTATGCCCGTAGACAGCGTTGAAATTCCGGAGGAATTACATGTAAACGAAACCTATCAAATTGTTATGAGCTATACCCGACCGTCAGATTGTTATGTTTTTAGTGATATTTACTATGTATATGAAAGCCCTTTTGAACGCACGGTATCTATTATATGTAAAGTGTACAATAACAATGAAAACTGTGATCCGCTGACCTATCCAGCTTACGATGCCATATTTAACTTTACACCAACAAATACAGGCACTTATGTTTTTAATTTTTGGCAAGGTCTAGACGACAATGGAGAAAACCTGTTTTTAACAGTAGAAGTGCCGGTTACAGAATAGTAAAATGTGGGTTTAATTAATACAAGAGCAATGTGAGTTTACATCAACTCATACAAAAATGTAAAAAAAATGATACCAAGGCTCAAAGCGATTTATACAAGCTCTTTTCGAGCAAATTGTTTTCGATTTGCCTCAAGTATTCAAGAAACTACGCCGAAGCAGAAGACAATCTGCAAGAGGCTTTTTTGACTATTTTTGAAAAAATTGCTCAGTTTAAAGATAAAGGTTCTTTTGAAGGATGGATGAAACGCATTACCTTGAATACCGTTTTACAACGCTACCGGGAAAAAGGGGTTATCAACTTAGTCAACGAAAACAGTGTTGAAGAGGCAGAAGTTACCGTAGATGAAGATGAAATTCCGTTGGACTATTTGTTGAAAATTGTTCAGCAATTACCCGACAGGTATCGTTTGGTTTTCAACCTGTATGTTTTGGATGGATTTTCACATAAAGAAATTGCAAACATGATAAACATTTCCGTGGGCACTTCCAAATCCAATCTTTCAAGAGCCAAACAATTGTTAAAAGAACAAATTGAAGCGTATAAATTACGTACTCATACGCAAAGTTTATAATGAAGCATAAGAAGAATATAGAACGTTTATTTCAAGAGGCATTTAAAGATTTTGAAGCCACTCCAACTCCTGTAGCCTGGGATAAGCTTCAAGAAAAACTGACCAAAAAAGAAAGACAGAAGAGAAAAGTCATTCCCCTGTGGATGCGTTTTGCCGGTGTTGCCGCTTTACTTTTGCTGTTTTTTACCCTGGGAAATAGCTGGCTAAACACACGGCGTAATTCTATCCCTACAGATGTAGTAACTTCACCTTCTGAAGAAACCTCATCTCCGGCATCCCCAAAAACTACTCTTCAGGAAAAAAATACCGATGCTTTAAACACAGTAACCCCTGATAAAGAATCTGCTGCATCAACTAAAGAAAGTATTCCCCACAAAAATGAAGAAGAAAACAACCCCGTTTTTGCCAAACCTGAAAACACAATCGCAAATGAAGCTGTTGTATCCAACAACGTGATTGTAAACAAAGCAGAAGCATCAACTGATTCACAAAACCAAAATTTAAAACCCTCCCAAAACACTACCCTTTCAAATAAAAACTCAGCAACAAACAGCCCGTTACATCCCGATACAATTTCTAAAGATGCCATAGCTCATCAGGTATCTTCTGACTCAAAAACCCAAATAGTTCCAAGTCATAATGACACAGAAAGAGGAACGAAAGATACAGGACACCTTCCTGTTTATTCCCAAGAAACCTTACCTCTTATCCAGCTCACCGCTGAAGATAAAATGCGGCTTTACACAGCGCTTTCTTCTGCTAAAGTTGAAACCGACAAAGCAAGTGTGGAAAAAGCACTCGCTGATATACTGCTGGAAATGAACAAAAACGAATTAACTATAGAAGAAGCTATTGCTAAAGCAAACGATACCCTTGAAAAAGAAAAAGAAGTAAACAGGTGGCAGGTGTATGCCAACATTGCCCCTGTTTACTATAATACCTTAGGTAATGGTTCGCACATTCACGATCAGTTCATCCACAATCCCAAAAAAGGCGAAGTAAATACAAGCTATGGCGTGAATGTAGGATATGCTTTAAATAACAAAATTACGGTTCGCACCGGCGTAAGTTCTTTAAACTTAAGTTACGGAACAACGCATGTCATTTTGTATGAAAATGTTGGTATCCCCAATGCTATAAACCAATTCAGAAATTTAAATCTTGTATCTGGCGGCAATGCTGAAAATTCATTCCCCAATGTAATGAGTGGTGATAATTTATTTTCTCAACAAATGGTTCCAGCTTTAGCTGAAGAAAATATGGGAACTATTAATCAGGAAATAAATTATATTGAAGTTCCCGTAGAATTACAATATAACCTTATTGATAAAAAATTTAATTTACAGTTATCCGGCGGATTTAGTACCTTCTTTTTGAGTAATAATGAAATTTACACCGAAACAGAAAATAGAAGAAACTATATAGGAAAAGCCAATAATATAAATGACATCAGTTTTAGTACCAATATTGGTATTGGCTTTGGCTATACGTTTTCTAATGCATTCCGGTTCAATTTAGAGCCTACCTTTAAATATCAGCTTAATGCATATAACAATACCTCAGGAAATTTTAAACCCTATATAATAGGAGTATATACCGGCTTGAGTTATAAGTTTTAAATTTTTAGGTTTTTTGGTTGGTTAGATTGCTGTTTTTCAAAATCACTCTTTTTAAAACAGCCGTTAAAAAAGTCGTTAACTTCATTTAGCGACTTTTTTTAATTCTTGATAAATCATTTCCCTGGCTTTTGTGTTGAGCGCTTTGGTTTTTTCAATTGTTAACTTCTCAGTAAATAGAAACTTTAACACTTTTACTCGCATTACACCCGGGCCACCACTAAAAATGGTATACGAAAAACGCTTCTTGTTGTCAAAAAATACAAGTGGTACAACAGGTATTTGATGTTTTATCGCCAACCTAAAAGCGCCATCTTTAAAAGTGTCAAGCATAACCTCTTCCTGCGGAACTCCACCTTCGGGAAAAATACAAATACTTAAACCAGCCTGAAGCCTTCGCTGTGCCCTTAAAAACACTGCTTTTCGACTTTTTTCAGAACTTCGGTCTACCAATATGCACGTGCGTTTATAGAAAAATCCAAAAAGCGGAATTTTCGCCAATTCCTTTTTTCCCACAAAAACAAATGGATTTTTAACTACTGCCAACATCAACATGATGTCTGTCATTGAGGTATGATTGGCAATAAACATATAGCTTTTATTTGTTTCGGGCAATTGGTCTCTTTCTACTTTAACCCTAAAACCCATACCTGCTAAAATAAATTTTGCCCAAAGTCTTGCCAACTTAAAAAAGAACGGATACCAACGCTCTCTCAAAATGGAGATGAGTAGCACGGGAAACAACAAGATTATAGGTAAAGCCACCAAAAGGTAAAACCAAATACGATATGTAATCCAAAACGGATATTTAAAGAATCTCATTACTCGCAAAAGTAATATTATTTAAATTGTTTATATTTAGTAATTACTAACAAATAAAATTTAACTATTATGGGTTTACTCTATGCATTATTAATAGGTGGTGTAGCCGGTTGGCTTGCCGGAAAATTAATGAAAGGTGGCGGGTTTGGACTGTTGATTAACATTGTGCTTGGTATTATTGGTGGAATTGTAGGTAATTGGGCGTTTAAAACACTTGATATATCTGTATCTGATGGTGTGATAGGCGATTTAATTACCGGTGCCGTAGGAGCTATTATCATATTATTTATTGCCGGCTTGTTCAAGAAGTAGTCAGAATTATTTTACTTTACTTAAAAGCGATTCTTGTAAAAATCGCTTTTTTTTGTACCCTACTTAGTTTACTTTTGCCCTAAATCAAAAGCGATTTCTAAATTTTATTTTGTAACATGGCACGAATTTTAACAGGCATACAAAGTACCGGAACGCCCCATTTGGGAAATATTTTAGGCGCCATACTACCGGCCATAAAAATGGCACAACAACCCGAAAACGAATCGTTTTTGTTTATTGCCAATCTTCATACATTAACTCAAATTAAAGAAGCCACATTATTAAAAGAACATACTTATGCCGTAGCGGCCACGTGGTTAGCCTTTGGACTGGATGTTGAAAAAACTGTATTTTACAGACAAAGCGATGTCCCACAAGTAACCGAACTTGCCTGGTATTTAAGCTGTTTTTTTCCCTATCAGCGGTTAACACTGGCACACAGCTTTAAAGATAAAGCCGACCGGCTGGCGGATATTAATTCGGGGTTGTTTACTTACCCGATGCTTATGGCTGCTGATATTTTGCTTTATGACGCTGAAATCGTGCCCGTAGGCAAAGACCAACTTCAACATATTGAAATGACTCGGGATGTAGCCTCCAGAATTCATGCAAAAATGGGTGAACTTTTCGTACTTCCGGAAGCTAAAATTGAAGAAAATGTAATGATAATTCCCGGAACCGATGGTGAAAAAATGAGTAAAAGCCGTGGCAATACCATCAATATTTTTTTAGATGATAAAGCTTTGCGAAAGCAGATTATGTCTATAAAAACAGATAGTACGCCGCTAGAGGCTCCCAAAAATTGGAAAACTTGTAACTGTTTTGCACTGTATAGTTTACTGGCAAAGAAAGAAGCCGTGGAAACAATGAAAAAAAACTATGAAAACGGCGGATACGGTTACGGCCATGCCAAGCAAGCTTTGTATGAATTGATTCTCGACAAATTCTCTCTTGAAAGGGAAAAATATCATTACTATATGAACACTCCACAAGCCATAGATAAAGCGCTGGAGGTAGGTGCCAATAAAGCTAAGGAAATTGCCGACAAGGTTTTGTCCAGAGTAAGATTAAGTTTAGGGTATTAAATAACCTCAAAGAGTTTACCCGGCAATGGTCTTATTACGCCTTTTAACTCCATATTAAGCAAGGTGCTGGCAACTTTAAATGTGGGTAAATTGCAATTAAGCGAAATAACGTCAAGCAATTGTTTGTCGTTTTCTTTTAAATAGTTATATATTATTTTCTCTGTTGAATCGAGCTCTACAAATAGTTTTTTTTGAACCGTTTTACGCTTTTCATCTTGCAGTTGCCAATTTAATATATAAGGTATATCTAAGGGTGTAGACAATACGTGTGCACGATGTTGTTTTATTAAATTATTACACCCTACGCTGTACATATCTGTAGTTCTCCCGGGAACGGCAAAAATATCCCGATTGTAGGAATCGGCTATGTCTGCGGTAACTAAACTTCCTCCTTTTTCAGCCGATTCAATTACTACTGTAGCTTCGCTTAATCCGGCTATAATACGGTTTCGTTTTAAAAAATTGGTTTTGTCAAATGTATCTGTACTCCAAAAATCGGTAAAAAATCCTCCATTTTCTTCTACCTGGGTTTGGTATTTTGCGTGTACTTTAGGATATATTAGGTTAAACCCATGAGCTAGGCAGCCTATGGTTTGGAGGTTATGTTTGATGGCGGCTTTTTGTGCAGTAATGTCGGTACCATAAGCAAATCCGGAGACAATTACGGGATTGTATACTTTTAGTTTTTCAATTAAATCATTACAGAAGCCTTTCCCGTAGTTGGTGTTGTTTCTTGTTCCAACAATACTGAGTATTCTTTTGTTTTTTAGGTTTATTTTACCTTTTTGGAATAATACTATAGGACCGTCAATGCAGTGTTTTAACTTTTCCGGATAATCATCGTCCTTAAAATATAAACAGGTAACTTTATTTTGTTCTGTAAACTTTAGCTCTTCTTCGGCTTGTTTTAAATGATTCTTATTAAACAAATCGCTAATAAGCAAAGAACCTATACCGTCAATTTTTAGTAAATGTTCTTTTTTTTCTTCAAATACCGCTTGCGGAGATCCACAATGATGAATTAGTTTTTTAGCAGTAATGTCTCCTATTTTTGACACATGCTGCAGCGCCAAGGCATAAATTAACTCTTCTTTTTTCATAATTAAAGCACCTTTAACAAAGGTAAGAAAGTAAAAATATTCGATGTTAATAACTAGTTAACATTAAATTTTATCAGTTTTTAAAAATTTTTAACTTTGTTTTTATGCAATTAGAACTCTACATAAGCGATTTGCTGTACCGATACGAATGTGTTACTGTTCCCGAATTTGGTTCATTTTTAACCCAGCGCGTTTCGGCTAAAATTCATGATTCTACTCATGCTTTTTATCCGCCTCGAAAGGTATTGTCTTTTAACGAGCAAATTAACCAAAACGATGGTTTATTGGCGCGTTACATTGCTAATGTAGAAAAAATTCCTTTCGAAACTGCCACACAGGCTATCAGCAAAAGAGTAAACACCTTAAAGGCGTATTTAGCGCAAGGAGAAACGTTGCTTTTTGAGAATATAGGAGAACTCTCTTTAAACGAAGAAGGAAACCTCTTGTTTCAGCCTTCCTATCACTTGAATTACCTTACCGATGCTTTTGGGCTTGGTCAGTTTGTCTCACAGGAAATAATCAGAGAAACTCTAAAAGAAGAAGCTGCCGGGATTGAAAACGTTATTCCCATTTCTGTTACTCCTGAAAAGCGTAAGTCCAGATTTTATTTACGTTATGCTGCGGTGGGTTTAATCGCTCTCACTTTGGGTAGTTTAGGGATGTCACAATACTATGTTAACCAAATAGAAGCACAAAACCAACTTGCCGAACAAGAAGCTCAACAGGCATTAGAGCAACGTATACAAGAAGCTACCTTTGTTATCAGCAATCCCTTACCCGCCGTTACTTTACATGTCACCAAGCACACCGGGAATTATCATATCATTGCCGGAGCCTTCAGAGTAGAAGCCAATGCTCTAAAAAAAATAGAACAACTTAAAATTGCGGGGTATCATGCGCGAATTATTGGCGTAAATAAATATGGGCTTCATGAAGTCGTATACGAAAGTCACGAAACAAGACAAGAAGCGTTAAAAGCGCTTTATACGATAAAGAATACTGACAATAAAGATGCCTGGCTGCTGGTTAAGGCTTTGGATTGATTTTTTCTTTACCTACTTTTTCCAAATTTATTTCTGTTTGATTTTTTTAGAATCCATATTCTGTTACCGTTTCTCAACGGTTTTTTCTTTATACTTTTGCACAGTTAACAAAATTTATGTTTTATGACGTCTAAATCTCCCGAACAATCAAAAACCGTAATGACCGATGTGGTTTTGCCCGGTGAAACCAACCCGCTGAATAATTTGTTTGGTGGTGAACTACTTGCCCGAATGGATCGCTGTGCCAGTATTGCTGCAAGACGTCATAGTCGTCGTATTACCGTAACAGCGTCTGTAAATCATGTGGCTTTTAACAAGGCTGTTCCATTGGGCAGTGTGGTTACCGTAGAGGCTAAAGTATCCAGAGCCTTTAAAACCTCTATGGAGGTTTTTCTGGATGTTTGGATTGAAGATCGTGAAAGTGGTGAACGCACCAAGGCCAATGAGGCTATTTACACTTTTGTGGCCGTAGACGAACGTGGTGAACCGGTAGTTGTCCCTGCGATTGTTCCTGAAACTGAGTTGGAAAAGCAACGTTATGATGCGGCTTTGCGTCGCAAACAGTTAAGCTTAGTACTTGCCGGTAAAATGAAACCTAAAGAAGCTACTGAACTAAAAGCCTTATTTATGTGATATCGTTTTGCTTTGCTCTTCGATAGGTATATTTCTTTTTTAGGTTCTTTTAAATTGGAGTAATTGGTCGTAAATTTCTTGTTTTAAGATTTTGTATTCTTTAACAAGGTTTAGAAATACCGCTCTTTGTTTTTCGTGTTCTTTGGTGCGGTGTAAATCATAGTCGGTGTGGCTGTATTCTAAATCGGTTTTTATTTCTTGTTCATATTTACAAAAAACACTCAGTGTTAAAGTATTTTTTCTTCGAAACCCTTTGATTTTATTAGCAATTGTTTCTTTTTTAATAAGTTGATTTTCAATACGTGCCAAGGTGCAGATTTCGTGATGAATATATTCAATATATTCCATCCACTCCAGAAGGTTCAACAAGTCTTTTTGAAGAAACAATCTTCGTTTTGTCTCAAAATCTTTGTGATTTTGATGGTTTTTTTGTGGAATCATAAAAGGAATTGTTTTTTTATAAAAAAACCGTAAACGGAAATTAGTTGTTACGGTTTTGGTTTGTTTTCACCGGCTTGTATTTGTTAGTTTGGTTTCAGTAGCAGTAAAACTGCAATCAGAAAGATTGCAGTTACTGCACCCAAAACGAAATAAAATTTAAACACTTTCATAGCTGAAAAAAATTATGTTTTTAGTAGTGCCTGATTGTACAAGCTGTCTTTAAGTTTTTGATACCGGTCTAAATGGTATTGATAACTTTTTCTAAGACGCTCGTATTCACTTAAATAGGCTTTATCACACTGTATATCGTCACACTCTACCACATTTCTGTAGGTATTGGAATACGCTAAAACGGTTTCAAACAGTTTTTTATTCAGCTCTTTTCTTTTAGCAAAAAGAGCTACTGTTTTTTGAGGAATTTCTCCACTGTCTATGGCGTTTGCATATAAATTCAGCAGGTTGTCTATTTCGCCGTCTATATATTGCAACTGGTTTACCCATCCTTTGAGTTCTATAGCGTTGTATTTATGTACAACTTCAATATCTGAATCGTGATTGTAAATTTTTACTGTCATTTTTTGTTTATTTGTTAAATAGGCACGTCAAAGTTTTTGTCTTGTGTTTTTTGAGTAACTCTCAAAATTTGTATTTCTTGAGTTCCTTTTGGAAAATCCCAATGTACCTTATCGTTTTCAGCATATCCAAACAAGGCGGCTCCCATAGGAGTCAGAATGGATATTTTATTGCTTTTTACATCCTTGTCTGCCGGTTTTACAATTTGAATAGTTTTCTCCCAGGTGCCGTCAGAAGTTACTTTGACTGTGCTGTTTAAGCGCACAACGTCGTCAGGCATTTCTTCTTCATCCAGAATATGTGCTGTTTTTAATTCGTCTGAAAATTTTGCCAGTGATTTTTGCACTTCATAATCTCCTACATATCCTGAAACGTTCAGTAATCGTTTGATATATACGTATTCCTTTTTCTCTAAAATTAAACTTCCGTACTTCATATTTTTTCTTTGTTATGGGAAAATCCCTCGTTGTATATACGCTTTTTCGATACGTTCTATCGCTATGCAATAGGCCGCTTTTCTCAAGTCTATGCCTTCTGTAGTTGCATAGTTTACTACTCTATCAAAAGAATTTTTTATTTTCTTTTCCAGCTTGACCAATACTTCATCCATTTGCCAAAGTTCTCCATTTCGGTTTTGCAACCACTCAAAATAGCTGGCAATTACTCCACCTGAATTACATAAAATATCAGGTATAATGGCAATGCCTCTTTCTAAAAGGATTTTTTCGCCTTCAACATTAGTAGGTCCGTTAGCGCCTTCAGCAATTAATTTTGCTTTTATAAGATGTGCGTTGCCTTCTGTAATTTGATTTCCAAGAGCTGCTGGAATACAGATATCGCAAGGCAATGCAAAGAACTCGTCTTTGTCAATTTCCAAAGCATCAGGATAACCTACCAAGCTTCCGTTGTTGTTTTTTGTATATTGAAATAGTTGCTCAACGTTTATTCCTTTGGGGTTATTAATGCTCCCAAAAGCATCCTGAACGCCTACCATTTTAGCGCCTTCTTGTTCCAGAAAATGTGCTGCCCAATAGCCTACATTTCCAAAACCTTGAACTATAAAGGTTTTATTTTTGAGGGTTTCCTTATGCTGTTGTGCCCAAAATTTAATGGTTAAAAACACCCCGTATCCTGTGGCTCTGTCTCTACCTTCTAATCCACCGCTTCCTGTGGGTTTTCCGGTTACCACGTGCTGGTTCTTTGAACGTTCTGCAGGTGCTTTTGTGCTCATGTAGGTATCAGCCATCCACGCCATGGTTTGATCGTTTGTATTTACATCAGGTGCGGGAATATCGTGTTCCGGACCAATGTTATCGCCTAAAGCAAAGGTAAATCGTCGGGTAATTCGCTCTAATTCGCTTTTGGAATACTTTGACGGGTCTATCTGGATTCCGCCTTTACCACCACCATAAGGTAATCCGGCTAAAGATGTTTTCCAGGTCATCCACATAGCCAACGCTCTGGCTGCATCAATATCTACCGTAGGATGATACCGCAACCCGCCTTTATACGGACCTAAAGCATTATTGTGCTGAACTCGATAGCCTTGAAAAATTTCCACATCGCCATTGTCCATTTTTACAGGAAAATTAACAATGATTTCGTTGTTTGTGATGCTTAGTATTTTGCGAATACTCGGGTGTAAATCAATATAATCTGCTGCGTTATTAAATTGTTCCAATACATTTTCAACCATTCCTTTGGCGTTTTGTATTTTGGGAGACTTGGGTTCTTTAAGTAATGTCATTTTTTTATTTTTTGGGTTGATATTTTTAGATTAATTCTACTTCGTGTATTTGTACCAGAGGCTTTGATGTATTCTCTTCATGCAGTAGATCGTCATACTCACTGCAAGACCAAACTTTATCCTTGGCCTCGGTAAGTATACAGGTATTTACATGTATACAGCTTGGACAAATAGAAAAGGTTTTTTTATCCATATATGTTTATTTTTTTGGGTTTTACCTTTAAAGGCAAGTGCTGTGCCAAGATACCTGTACGGTTGATGTAAAACCCAGAGAGGCTTGTTTTTACTGGGTTTTTAAATGTTTTGGTGTGGTATGTAGAAAAAAGGTAAGTGAGGAAATATTGGACAACCGGGTAAAATTTACCCAGCTTACATGGGTGTTATTCTTTTAATTTTTTGTGTAGCGTTTTGCGGTCTATTTTCAGAATTTCTGCGGCTTTCGTTTTGTTATTGTTTGTTGCGTTTAAAACATATCTTATGTGTTGTTTTTCCACTTCTTCTAAAGAAAGCAAGGCTTGTTCAGGAAAGTTGATGTGATATTTAAGTGTTTCCGGCAAGTGATTTATTTCAATGGTATTGTCACACATAATAACTGCGTGCTGAATGATGTTTTCCAATTCTCTTATGTTTCCCGGCCAATCGTATCTTTTTAAGACTTCCATTGCACTCGGGCTTATTTTTATAAACTTGTCTTTGTATTCTACGCCGTATTTGAAAAGGAACTTTTCAACTAGCAGTGGAATATCTTCTTTGCGCGCTCTTAATGGTGGTACATTAATTTCAACAACTGTTAACCGGTAATACAAATCCTCCCGAAAGGTTCCTTTCTTTATCATTTCTTTTAAATTGCTGTTGGTGGCTGCTATAATTCGAACATCTATGCGCTCTGGTTTTTGTGCTCCAACCTTTACCACTTCTTTTTCTTGCAGTACACGCAGTAATTTTGATTGAACCGCAAGCGAAGCGTTACCTATTTCATCTAAAAAAATGGTCCCACGGTTTGCGGCCTGAAAAAAACCATTGCGGTTGGTTTCAGCTCCGGTAAATGCTCCTTTGGTATATCCAAATAATTCTGCTTCAAGTAGGTTTTCAGGAATACCTGCACAGTTTACGGCTATAAAAGGTTCTTTAGAAAATTTTCCTTCGTAGTGTATGGCTCGGGCAATTAATTCTTTGCCGGTACCGCTTTCGCCGTTAATAAACACCGTAGCTTTATTGTTTTTTACACGGTTGATTATTTGGAATATTTCGTTTATTTTTTCAGAAGTTCCTATGATGTCTTTAGGAGAACGCTGTGTTTGGGTTTGTGTGGCTTGAATGCTATTTCTATTTGGTGCTTTTGTCAGGGCTTTTTCAACCGCAAGTTGTAATTCCTGTTTTGTAAATGGTTTGGTAAGATAGGCCGTCACTCCCGATTTTATGGCTTCCAGTGAGTCTTGTACTGAAGGATATCCTGTGACTACAAGTTTCGGCAATTTTGGATAGTGTTCAGTGACAAATTTGATAAGTTCAAAGCCGTCAATTTCAGGCATTTTTAAATCGGTTATTATCAAATCAATTGTGGTGTCTCTTAAAATGGATACGGCTTCTTTTACTGAAACTGCCTTATACGTATGGTAGTTCCAGGAATGCAAGTGCCTGTGCAACAATTCTAAAATATGAATGTCGTCATCTACAATAAGTATGTTTTCTTTTTTTAGTTGCATAGGTTATTGTTTAGGCAATTTCACTTCAAATATAGCGCCTTTTTCTCTGTTATTTTTAGCGGTAATTGTGCCCTTATGGCTGGAAACAATTCCGTGCACCACACTCAGGCCTAAGCCGGAACCTTCACCTATGGGTTTTGTGGTAAAAAACGGTTGAAAAACTTTTTCCAGCGCTTCCGGGGAAAGACCTATGCCTTCATCTGAAATTTTCAGAACAACTTCTTTGCTTGTTTGCAAGGCCTCTATGGTTACCAAGCCGTTTGGCGGTGTAAAGTAAATGGCATTTATGATGAGGTTAAAAAGAACCTGTGTGAGCTGTACTTTGTCGGCACGAAGCCAGAGTTCTTCTTCATGAATTTTTACAATATATTTTACACCTTTTTTTCTGAAGGTAGCATCGAGTAAATCTATTGCGTTTTTTAGGTTTGGAACAATATTTACCGGTTTCATTTCATGGGGCATTTCACATGTAAAAAACATTAGTTTTTTTACTACTTCTCTTGAAAAAATGGCATTTTGTATTATTTTGTCTAAGTCTTCCCGGGTTTTTTCCGTATGTGTATTTTCGGCTTTAAGCAATTCGGCAAATCCCAAAATATTGGCCAGTGGTGTATTGAGTTCGTGAGCTATACCGGCGGTTAGTTCACCCATGATTGCCAGACGATCTGCACGTTCTACCTGACGTTTCATGGTTATTTCATTTTTTTTAATTTCTATTCGCTCCAGCAGGCTTCCTATTTTTAGAGCAATGTTGTTAATCAACTCTTGCTCTTCTTTTAAAAACATACCGGTATTGTTTGTTGTGTCATTTGAGGCGGCTACTATTTTCCCTTTGGGAAGGTTAAACACATAAATAATGCCTGTAATGTGTGAACTTTTTGGCCGTGTTTTGCCGGTTTGTACGGTGGCTTCTTGGGTTTCTATTAAAATTTCGGTTTTTTCGGGAAATTGTAATGCTTTTTTTAAACTGTAGGCAATTGCGCTGAATGTTTCTTGTATCTGTTCGAAGTCGGCGTTTACAATAAAGGACGAAACTTCATAAAGACAGGTTAACTCTTTTATACGTTCTTTTAGCGCTGTTTTGGTTGTACTGACGGTTTTCATAAGGTTTTAAATTTTTGAAAATTCAGCGTACGTTTTCTTTGGAAGAAATTGGGCATTTCGCGCCCTTATACTTTTTGCTGTTTGCTTTACAAAGGTAAGGTTAATATTTTGATTTTTAGTGATTTGTGTTTAACCGGATTGTCCTTGCGCTTTATTTTTCTGATGTAGTGAAAAAACGTTACATTTTATAAATCCATTCTGCGGGATTTTGGGTTTTGCTGTCTTTAAATACGTAAAAATAAAGAATGCTTTCATTATTGGACTGATTGGTAAAAACCTGACCAATGGCTTGTTTTGTATTTACTTTATCTCCTTTTTTCACATATACTTTAGACAGGTTTTTATAAAGTGTGATATAGTTTCCATGTCTGATAAAGATGGTTAAGTTTGCGCCTTTAATGGCTTGCACCTGTAGTACTTCACCTTCAAAAACGGCTCGTACTTCTGCATTTTCTTCAGTGGCTATGCGCACACCGTTGCTATTAATGGTTGTTGTTTTTACTACCGGATGCGGTTGTGTTCCGTAGCCTATCATTACTACGCCTTTTTCAACAGGCCATGGCAATTTTCCTTTGTTTGCCACAAAATTTGCGGCCAGCACTTTGGCTTCGGCGGTTAAGGCAAATCCTGATGTGTTGCTTGTGTTTCCGGAGGCTTTGTTTGATGCGGCTATGGCAGCTTTAATAATGTTGTCTATTTCTTTGTCTATTCTTGCGGTTTCACGCTGTTTGGCTTTAATTTGGGCAGTATAGCTATTCATGTTTTTATTTATGGAAGCTAGTAGGCCTTCGTGTTGTTTTAGTTCACTTTCCAGTGTTTTTTGTGTTTTACGATTTTCGGCAATCAACCTGTTTTTATCTTCTTTTTGCCGGACCAAATCTGTATTTAGTGCTTGTAATTCTGTGGTTTTTTGTTTTATGTTTTGTCCTTGTTGTTTTTGATAGCGCGTGTATTGTTTTAGGTATTCGAGTCGTTTGTAAGCTTGTTTAAAATTGCTAGACGAAAGTAAAAACATAATTCGGCTTTGTTCGTTTTTACTTTTGTAGGATTTGACAATCATTTTAGCATAATTGTCTTTCAATATTTTAAGTTGATCTCGAAGTTCGCTTATTTTGTTTTGGTTGTTGTTTATTTCTCGGGTTAACAAGTTTGCTTGTTGATTGGTTACTTTGATAAGGTTTTCTCTGACTTTTATTTTGTGATTTAACTCTTCTATGACTGTCAGTTTTGATTTTTTTTCAGATTTTTTTTCAAAGAGCAAGGTATTTATTTGAGCTATTTCCCTTTGAAGTGCTACACGTCTTTCTTCAAGTTCACGTTGCTTTTCGCTTTGTGCATTTGCAGTTTGCAAAAGGTTCAATGCTATAAAAAGAAGACTAAGTGTAATATTTAGTGGTTTGTTCATTTAGAGTTGTATTGCTTTAAATCCTGAAGGTATTTTAAACGGAAATCTCAAATCCTGGTTTAAAACTACGCTTTTAAATTCCAAGTTTATTATGGTTTCACTGCTTTGCTGTAGGGCAATAAGCTTAAGGCGTTCGGGCAGTATTTGTTTTTCCACATCCTGATAGGTCAAATAATCGACTTCCATCATTCTCATTTTTGCGGGTTGTGCTACTTGCTGTGAGTCTAATTTAAAGTGTGACGGGTTAATAAGGAAAAATATTTCAAAAAAGGGTTCTTGTATTTTGGGTTGCAGCAGATAGGAATTTTCGTGCCTGGATAAGGCGTAGGTTGTATTTTTTAGGGAGTAGACTGTTTGCCCTAAAAGAATGTTTTGGATTTTTTGAAAATTTAACTCCGTGCCTAACAAGTCACTTAAATATTGGAAATCTCCTTCAAAATAAGTGTTATCCAGTTTGTTGTAAAAACTCACGCGTTCCGGAGTTATTATTGCTCTTACCAGATTGAGCTTGGCACTTAACCAAATGGTTTTGTCTTTTTGTATTCTAAGTGTTACGGTGTGTGACTGTTCATCTTCTCCGTTTTTATAGTCTATTTTTAGTCTAGATTGCAGGGTTTTAAATGACGGTGTTCGTTTTTGGTGCTCACGAATAACCTGTTTTGTGTTTAAGTTAAAACTTGTTTCTTCAGTAGAAACCGTTTTTGTTGATTTGCATGCAAACATCAAAAAAACAATAGCTGTTAAGGCTGTATTTTTCAGGTATGTTTTCATTAATTTGAGGCTTCTAGTTGTTTGGCTTTGTCTAAGAACGCTTTTGCTTTATCATTGTTGTTTTCCAGTGTGTAAGCGATGCTTAATTGCTTGTAAAAATCCATTTCCATTTTGAAGTTTTCAATAATATAATCAAAGCCTGTTTCTAAGGTTTCTATGGCTTGTTTACCTTGTTTTAAATGGTTTAATGCAACTCCGTGAATTAAATATAAAATCGGCTGAGATGGGTAGCTATTTAAAGCATTTTCGGCTTTTTCCTTGGCTTGAGTAAACTGTTTTAAGTCTATATGCAGCAACAATATGTTCTTTAAAAAATCAAAGTTTGTTGGCTCTATCTTTAAGGCTTCTTCAAAATAGCGCAATGCATTTTCTTTATTTCCTTTCTTTAGGAAATAGTGTGCCAGTTGGCTGTAGGTTTCCGGAGCATCATTATTGCTTAAAATTCCGGTTGCTTCAACCAGTGTTTCTTCATATTGAGGATTTTCTTCTACAAATTTCAGAAAATCGCTTACTACCATAAGTTTTGATTTTGGGTTTACCTGAAGACTTTGTAGTGCAATTTTCATTGACTCTACTGCCAAATCGGTTTTGTTATCTTCTAAATAAAATTTATAGAGTGCCAAATGTACTATTTCTGACTCGGGATGTACTTCTAAAAGTTTTAGCGCCGTTTGATAGGCCATTTCTTTATTGTTATTTTCGCTGTACCTGTAAATCAGTTTTAAATAGTTTTCTTCATTTTCAGGGTTGTTTTCCAGACGTTCTTCCAGGTTTTTTATTTGTTTCTTTTTCTGTCCGGTGGCAGCATAAACCTCGTTGCGCAATCTATCTCTTTCGGGGGTTATTCCTTTTGTTTCGTCGAGGTAATCCAGTAATTTCAAGGCTTCTTTATACTCTTTGTTGTTTACGTAAAGTACAGCCAAATCGTCTTTATACTTTGGATGGTATTCTACTAGTTGTTCGATGGTCTTTATGGCTTTTTTGGTGTCTTTTTGCTGCAAGTATACCTTGTAGAGTTCCACGCGATACCATTCGTTTTCGGGTTCCATGGAAATGGCTCTGTCTAATGCCTGTTCTGAAGCTCCAAAATTTTTAAGTTGTGCGTAATTCTTTCCTAATTCAAAATACACTATTGCTTTAGTGTTATCTTGAGTTAGGCATTTTTCAAGTGCGTTTACTGCTTTTTGGTAATTTTCTATCCCTTTTTGTTTTAAGGCTTCAAAAAAATACTCCTGAAAGGTGTCTTGTGCATTTCCTAAATCGTCATCGGGAGTTTTGTTGAAATCTATTTGTGCACCCAGTAGTTGCGGAATAAAAAATACTCCAAAAAAAATCAACCCGATATGCACTTTGCTTTTCATTTTAACTCGCGTTTGAAAATACTTTTTTACTTCTATCAATTGTTATTCCAAAATACAATAGTCGCCAATGCTTACTTGTGAAAAATTGCCGTTATAGTGTACATGATTTCCTATCATTGCTTGTTCTAAGGTAGCATTTTTTATATGTGTATGATTTTGAATTAAGCTATTTTTAACGTTACTGTTTTCTATCACCGTGTTGTTTCCTATCGAAACATAAGGTCCGATTTGGGCGTTTTTTAAAACCACGTTGTCTCCTATAAAGCAAGGTTCTATAATTTTAGCATTTTCAATCACTACGCTTTTGGAAATCAATTGTTCTTTTTTGTCCTCATTCAGAAAACGAAGCATTTTTGCATTTGTTTCAACGGTTACTGTTTTATTTCCGCAATCCATCCAGTGTGCTACGGTTCCGGTTTTAAAAATTCTGCCTTCGGCTATCATACGTTTTATTCCGTCGTTGATTTGATATTCGCCGCCGTTGGTTATGTTCTGGTCTAATACTTCTTGTAATTTATTTTTAAGTACAGCTATCTCTTTAAAGTAATAAATTCCGATAACAGCCTGATTGCTTACAAAGTGTGTTGGTTTTTCTACAAGTTCTGTTATTTCTTTTTTCTTGTTCATTTTCACTACACCATAGGCTTCGGGGTTTTCTACTTCTTTTGTCCAAATTACGGCGTCGGCATCGGTGTCTAATGTAAAATTTGCCCGGATAAGTGTATCGGCATAGGCTACTACTGCCGGACCTGACAATGAGTCTTTTGCACACATAATAGCGTGTCCGGTGCCAAGCGGCTGGTCTTGCCTGTATATGGTGGCTTTAGCTCCTAAACCGGTTGCCAGATGTTGCAAGCTTTTTACAACATCTTCTCCAAAAAAAGCCTCTTCACCCAGTATAAATGCAATTTCATTTATAGGTTGTTTTAACACGCCGGCTATGTCTTGAACCAGCCTGTGTACTATGGGTTTTCCTGCTACGGGTATTAAGGGTTTGGGTACGGTTAATGTATGGGGTCTTAACCGAGAGCCTCGTCCTGCCATGGGAACAATTATCTTCATCTATTTTTTGAAAACCTAATCCTAAGGAAAGATTTTATTTTTTAGGGTTAAACTGTTTTTTTTTGTTGCAATTGATTACTTTACTCCGGTACTGCCAAAACCGCCTTCACCTCGAGAGGTTTCAGAGAGCGTTTCCACTTCTTGCCATTGGGCGCGCTCGTGTTTGGCTATTATCAGTTGGGCAATTCGTTCACCATTATTTATGGTAAATTCTTCGTTGGATAAATTTACCAAAATCACTCCAATTTCTCCTCTGTAATCTGCATCTATGGTTCCGGGTGCATTCAGTACTGTAATTCCTTTTTTAGCTGCCAAACCACTTCTTGGTCGAACCTGCGCTTCAAAACCTATGGGCAGCTCAATAAACAATCCTGTGCCAACAATAGTGCGCTCGAGTGGTTTTAGCGTTCTGGGTTCTGATAAATTTGCACGTAAATCCATTCCTGCCGAGGCAATAGTTTCATAGTGTGGTAAAGCGTGGTTGGATTTATTGATTATTTTAATGTTCATTGTTTAACTTTTTATATACTGTTTTATTTCTTTTATTTCTACAACAAAAACTCCTGTTAAAAATATTCCTAATAAAAGTAATTGTACACCAAATTGGTTTTCAAATGTATAAAATGACACCCAAGAAAAGGCAATAGAAACGATTAAGTAACTAACAATTTTTTTTACGTTATACGGTATAGGATAGTATTTTCTTCCCAAAAAAAAGGATGTTAGCATCATAGCACTATAGGCTGCTAAGGTAGCAATGGCCGAGCCTTTGTAGCTCATAATAGGGATAAGCCAAAAATTTAGTCCCAGTGTGATTATGGCGCCAAGTAGTGAAATATATCCGCCTATTTTTGTTTTGTCTGTGATTTTATACCAAACCGAAAGATTGTGGTAAATTCCTAAGCATAAATTTGCCAGAAGAATGATAGGAACAATCCACATGGCTTCCCAGTAAGCGTCACTTCTAACTATGATTGGTTTTATTATATCTGCAAAAACCACGACAGTAACCAAGATTACACACCCAAAAACAACAAAAAACTCCAGTATTTTCGCATAGTTCTTTTGTGGACTTGTAGTTCTTGCATGACTAAAAAAATAGGGTTCAATCCCCAACTTAAATGCCGTAGCAAAAAGGGTCATAAACAAGGCCAGTTTATAACAAGCTGAATACATCCCTATTTCTGTCTCTGCTATGTCAGCCGGCAACAGTTTGTCTAATAAAATTCTGTCAAAGGTTTCGTTTATGGAAAACGCCACGCCGGCAATTAGTACCGGTGTAGCATACTTCATCATTTCTTTCCAAAGCCTCTTGTCAAACTTAAGTTTCAGTTTACCGTAAAATGGTATCATAAACAGCAAAGTCATCAAACTGGCTATGAGATTAGCTATAAAAATATAAGTGATTTCTGAATTGGGGCTGTAAATAGCGTTCAGTATATTGTTGTTTTCGGCTAAGTCTTTTAAAAAAATCAGGAAAAAAATGTTGAACCCCAGGTTTATGGAGACATTTAAAATTTTGATTATGGCATAACGAACAGGCTTTTGGGTAGCTCTTAGCCACGCAAAAGGGATAATAACCAGCGCGTCTAAGAATAAAATCCATACCACCAAATGAATATATTTCACATCAATTCCCGTAAGTCCGGCTATTTGATATTGAAAGAGTAAGCCGAGTATTAAAAATCCAACTGATGAAACCAACAACGAAATGCTAGACGTATTTATAACACTTTGTTTATTTTCATTTTTATTGTAAAACCTAAAGAAAGCCGTTTCCATTCCGTAAGCTAAAATCACATTAAACAAAACGAAATATGAAAATATTATAGATACTTCGCCATATTCGGCCGGCGAAGGAAGTATACTTGGGTCTGTATAGAGTGGCACTAATAGAAAACTAAGCATTCTAGGTAAAACCGTGGCCAAACCGTAAATGAAAGTTTGTTTAAAAAGTATTTTGAAAGCGCTCAATAAAACTAATTTTTATGCTGTTAAAAATACACTTTTAAAAATGGATGTGCAATGAAAATAAAAAGCCTCACAAAAAGTGAAGCTTTCTATAATGTATTGTATCAAGTAAAGTCTATGTAACGCCCGACGTGTTATCCGTTTAGGGCTTCAGCACCACCAACAATTTCGAGTATCTCATTGGTAATAGCTGCCTGTCTGGCTTTGTTATAAGTCAACTTTAGTTGGTCTCTTAACTCTGTAGCGTTGTCTGTAGCTTTATGCATAGCTGTCATTCGTGCACCATGCTCGCTGGCAAAACTGTCTCTTATTGCTTTATAGAGTTGTGTTTTTAATGATTTAGGTATCAATTGGGCTACGATTTCTATTTTTGACGGTTCAAAAATATAGTCCAGATTTACATTTTTTTCTGAAGTAACCGGCACCACGGGCAAAAACTGCTCAATCATTACTTCTTGTGTGGCTGCATTTTTAAATCTATTGTATACCAATTCAATTTTATCAAACTGACCTTCTGTGAATTTATCCATTAACAACTGAGCAATTTCGGCTACATTCTCAAAGGTTAATTCCTCATAAACTTCGCTCTTGTTGGCAATAACTTTTTGGGTCTTTTTAAAGGCGTCATTGGCTTTTTTGCCTATGGCCAAATAAGAGACTTCTTTTCCGGAATACACTTTTGTAAGTCTGGAAACTTCTTTTATAATGTTTGAGTTAAACGCTCCACACAGGCCTCGGTTTGAGGTAATGGCAACAATAAGTATTTTGTTTTCAGGTCTTTGTTCTGCAAATTTACTTCCTGAATCTGCATCTAATGTGGCGCTTAAGGCTTGTAATAGTTCGGTTAACTTATCTGCGTATGGACGCATTGCGGTAATAGCATCTTGTGCTTTCTTCAACTTTGCTGCCGAAACCATTTTCATGGCACTGGTTATTTGCATGGTAGAAGATACCGATGATATTCTATTACGTATTTCTTTTAAGTTTGCCATATTTTGGTATTTAGTATTGAGTATTTCAGTAGTGAACCATAAGGTATGGTTCACTACTCAGCACTAAAACTCTTTATTAAACATATTTTTCAGAAAGTTCTTTGGCCACTGTCGTCAAAGTATCTGTAACTTCTTCGGTTAAGTTTCCGGCTTTAAGTGTGTCTAAAATATTTCTGTGTTTTGCTTTTAAGAATTCCAAATAATCTCTTTCAAATTCTTTCACTTTTTCCACGGGAACGTTGCGCAACAGGTTTTTAGACCCAGCATAAATAATGGCAATTTGGTCTTCAACGGTAAACGGATCGTTTTGTGCCTGTTTTAAAATTTCAACATTTCGTTTTCCTTTTTCTATTACGTTTAGGGTAGCGGCATCAAGGTCTGAACCAAACTTGGCAAAGGCTTCCAATTCGCGGAATTGTGCCTGGTCAAGTTTTAATGTTCCGGCTACTTTTTTCATCGATTTAATTTGTGCCGAACCTCCTACTCGCGATACCGAAATACCTACGTTAATTGCCGGACGTACTCCGGAGTTAAACAGGTCGGACTCTAAGAAAATTTGTCCGTCGGTAATCGAGATAACGTTTGTCGGGATATATGCTGATACGTCTCCGGCCTGGGTTTCAATAATAGGCAGTGCCGTAAGCGAACCTCCACCTTTAACTATTGGTTTTAAGGCTTCCGGAAGATCGTTCATGTTTTTTGCAATACTGTCATCATTAATCACTTTTGCTGAACGCTCCAGTAACCTTGAGTGTAAATAGAAAACGTCTCCGGGATAGGCTTCACGTCCCGGTGGACGACGTAGCAATAACGATACCTCACGGTAAGCTACGGCTTGCTTTGACAAATCGTCATAAACGATAAGTGCCGGACGGCCTGTGTCACGGAAATATTCTCCAATAGCGGCACCGGCAAACGGAGCATAAACCTGCATTGGCGCCGGATCGGATGCGTTTGCTGCAACAATCACGGTATAGGCTAAAGCTCCTTTATCTTCTAGGGTTTTTGCAATGTTTGCTACTGTAGAAGCTTTTTGTCCTACAGCCACATATATACAAAATACAGGTTCTCCTGCATCATAAAATTCTTTTTGGTTCAAGATGGTGTCAATACAAACTGTGGTTTTTCCGGTTTGACGGTCACCAATAACAAGCTCTCGCTGTCCACGGCCTACGGGAATCATCGCGTCAATAGACTTAATCCCTGTTTGCAGTGGCTCGTTAACCGGTTGACGGTAGATAACTCCGGGAGCTTTACGCTCTAATGGCATTTCATAAAGTTTTCCACCAATAGGTCCTTTCCCGTCAATGGGATTTCCAAGGGTGTCTACCACACGACCCACCATTTCTTCTCCAACTTTGATGGAGGCAATTCGTTCGGTGCGCTTTACTGTAGCTCCTTCTTTGATTTCTTTTGAAGGACCTAACAATACCACACCAACGTTGTCTTCTTCTAGGTTTAATACAATACCTTCAAGTCCGTTGTCAAATTCTACTAACTCGCCATACTGTGCGTTTGATAATCCGTATACACGGGCAATACCATCACCTACGGTTAGTACTGTTCCTACTTCATCCAATGAGGCACTTGCTTCAAATCCTGCAAGTTGTTGCTTTAAAATTGCTGATATTTCAGCGGGTTTTACTTCTGCCATCTTTATTTAGATATTAGCTGTCAGGAATAAAATACTTTTCCTGACTAATTTTAGTTTAATGTAAATTCTCTTTTCAGTTTGTTTAATTTGCTTGCAATGCTCGCGTTGTATTGCTTGTCTCCAACCCGTAATATAAAACCTCCTAAGATAGTTTCATCTATTACATTGTGAAGCTCCACACTTTTACTGGTTAGTTCTTTTACTTTTGCCAGCACTTTTATTTCCATTTCGTTTGTCATGGGAACGGCGGTTGTTACAGTAGCTGTTTCTTTTCCTGTTTGAATGTCAAAAAGCTGACTGTATTTGGCGGCCACCGTTTCCAGGATGTCTATGCGCTTATTATCCGTAAGCAGGTTAAACAAGCTTTTGCTCAATGGCTGTATTGTAGTAAATACTTTATGAAGAATTTCTTTTTTTTCTTCCCCTTTTACTACTGCATTTTTTAAAACCATTGCCAATTCGTTGTGTTCGGCTATCGTGTTTACGATAAACTTCATGTCTTTCTGGATTGCTTCAGCCTGTTGCTGCTCATTGGCTAGGGCCAACAATGCTTTTGCGTAACGAATAGCTGCTCTACTTTCTGACATAGCAATTAGTTTAACTTAGCTTCGCCTAACATAGACTCAACTAATTTCATTTGTTTTTCTTTATTTGACAGTTCTTCGCGAACTACCTTTTCGGCAATTTCTATGGAAAGGCTGGCTACCTGTGATTTAAGTTCTGCAATGGCGGCTTTTTTTTCAGTTTCAATAGCTGCCTGAGCCTGAACTATTAGCTTGTTTGCTTGTTCTTTGGCTTCGCCTTTGGCATCTTCAATCATCTTGTTTTTTACTTCGCGCGCTTCTTTAAGCATAGCTTCGCGTTCGGCTCGTGCTTCTTTTAAAAGCTTTTCGTTGTCCGCCTGAAGATTTTCCATTTCTCTTCGGGCTTTATCTGCAGAGTCTAAGGCGTTTTTAATACCTTCTTCTCTTTCATTTACCGCGTTAAGAATGGGCTTCCATGCAAATTTATGCAGCAAAAACAACAGGGCTAAAAACAAAACACTTTGCCAGAAAAACAAGCCTATTGAAAATTCTCCTAATAATTTTTCCATAACCTATATTAGTATTATCTCTTTTTACATTTTTAAATAAAAGCAATCTTGTAACCAACCGTTACAAGATTGCTTTGCGGTTTTTGATTACACTGCGAATAACGCAGCAAATCCAATACCTTCAATTAAAGCAGCTGCAATAAGCATAGCCGTTTGGATTTTACCGTATGATTCCGGTTGACGAGCGATAGCTTCCATTGCGGAACCACCGATCTTACCGATACCAATACCAACACCAATTACTACTAATCCTGCACCTACCATTACTGGAATATCCATAAAAATATATTTAAAAATTAAACATTCTATTTAAGTATTACAAGTGTTGTATTTCGCCTTCATGCTCTTCTGAATGCTCGTGTGTCTCACTGGCAAACCCAAAATATAAGGCTGATAGCATGGTGAAAATATACGCTTGTAATAAGGCTACTAATAATTCTATTAAAGAAATGGCAAAGGCCAACCCAAACGATAACGGGCTTCCTAACCAACTCTTAAAAATAAACATGAGTCCTATTAAACTCATTAATACTATATGTCCGGCTTTAATGTTTGCATACAGACGTATTAACAAGGAAAAGGGTTTTATAAAAATACCTAATACCTCAATAGGTATAAGTATAATATACAAGGGAATTTTGGCAAACCAAGGCATGGAACTTCCCAATGGATCAAAAATGTGTTTCCAGTAGTCTTTTGTTCCTGTAAAATTGGTTATAAAAAAAGTAATGAGCGCCAACGCCACGGTTACCGATATACTGTTGGTTACGTTTACACCCAGCGGAGTTAGCCCCAGCATATTTATAAACCAGATAAAGAAAAATACCGTTAACAAATATGGCATGTATTTTTTATACTGTGGCGCGCCAATGTTTGGAATGGCTATGTCGTCTCTGATGTACAAAACAATAGGCTCAAAGAACCGGCCAACTCCTGTTGCAATACCTTTGTTTTTTTGATAGGATTTTGCCAATCCGCTAAACAACAAAAACATCAACAATCCCACTAAAAAAATAACCGCCACATTTTTTGTGATTGAAAAATCCAGGGGTTTTTCATTTGTAGGATGATGTTCATCATTATAGGTTATTGTACCTTCGGCATCCGTTTTGTAGATTTTATTATGATACAGTTTGTAATAGTTTCCACCTTCTAAAACAACGGCATCTCCGTGTTTAAATTTGGCTGAAGAAAAAATCTTTAATCCCTCATCCCAAAGAATCACCGGAAGCGGAAAACCAACATGCACTTTTTCACCATTAGCATTGGTGTATGACGTTAAGGCAAAATCATGTGTATCTTGCAAGTGATGCTGAATATATTCTTTTATTTCAGCCTTTATATCTCCCTTTGCTTGTTCTTCTTTTCCAAAAGAAAAGAAGGAAACTAAAATTAATACAAGCGTACTGAATTTAACCGTTAGTTTTCTTTGCATATTACTGTTTATAATAGTGGCCTAAAAATCGGTGCAAAGGTAGGTTTTTCTTATTAAAACAAAAACAAAATTATATTTTATTTTACAGGGGAATTTTACAGTTATTTTTAGACTGTTTTCACTTTAAACTATTAAGCATTTTAGACAGGAATACGGTTTCTAAAATCAAGCTTATAGCATAGGGAATAAAAAATGCAGCAAATTCCAATTTGTCCATAACTCCGTCAGCTTTATACACAGGATAGAAAACAACAAAAAATACTACAAATTTTAAAGCGCTTCCGAAGAGAAACAGAAATCCCAACTGGGTTTGATATTTATTTTTAAGTGTGTAAAGCGTGGCAAAAATAATGATTGCCAACAACGCATTAAGTAGATATGCGACTATGATTTTGTTATCAAACAAGGGTAAGTTTTGTGCTTTTAAAATTAGCATGTGAGCAGCAAAAACAGCCGCTAATACCATAACCACAAAGGCTGTAAAACGGGTAAGGCTTTGGTTCATTAATACTTTATTCTGTTTAACTGTTTAACCACTACATATATGGCTAGCGCAACACCCAACAAAGTGCCTATAATAATAAACAATTTGTTCCCATTATTGTATTGACCGTCCAGCCATTTGCCAAGCTTAACAAACAGGTATATAATAACGCCCATTTGAATGGCTATTCCCGAAAGAATAGCAACGTGTTTAAGCGGATTGTCCTTGTTCGGTTTTGGGTTGTTGTTTGGGCTCAATATTATTAAATTCTTTTACGGCACCTTTCATGATGCAGGTAACATTAAATGTTGCACCGGGTTCCACGGCTAACTTTCCAACTACAACTTCACCTTCAATGTGCGCGCTGTCTTTTAAAGTCAAGGTTCCGGACAGGGTTAATTTCCCTGAGAACTTTCCTTCAAAATAAGCATCTGTTCCTTCCAGAGTTCCTTTAATTATGCCACTTTTGCCTACCACTACTTTTCCGGGTGTTTTTACATTTCCTTCTATTTTTCCGTCAATTCTGAAGCCACCTTCACTGGTAAGGTCGCCCACAAACTTGGTGCCTTGAGCTATTACGTTTTGGTTTGATGTGGTTTCCATGTTTGGTTTTTCTTTTTTATTTTCTGAAAACATTTCCTTAGGGTTTTAATTGGTATTTCGATTGAGATACGTTTCCAAATTTTTGTGAATTTGAACTATTTTATAGTTTTCTGATGAAATGGCAAAATAGGGGTTTGTGATGATTTTTTTCTTTGTTCTTTTTTCTAGAATCTCCACCAAATCAATGGCGGCTACTTCATTTTTCAGTCCGTGCACAATCAAAAATTTTGTTTTGGGGTCGTATACATCTATGGACACTTTTAAATCATAATAGCTAATGTCTTTTGCTATTTCTTCTATGGTGGTTTTAAGCTTTTCCATCGCTTCATCATCGTTAAAATCGTACTTGAACACGGTTTTAAAATTTGTCCCTATACTGTCATGTTGAAACGTAGCCTCAGCCAGTTTAGGCAACACGTTGTTTGAAATCTCTGTAGCTTGTGCGCCTTCTTCAGTGTTGGAGTAGGTTAAGGCTACATAATTAATGCCTTGGGCATAGGCTTGGTAACCTAAAAGTCTTCCCGATGCCGTGGCTTTAAGCAGTTCAAATTTTGGCACCATTGGATCGCCGTCAAACCGAATTATATAGTCTTCACATTTATCTATAACTTCCTGAAATTCTTGATTTTCAAACTGTGTATACAGTTTGTGATAAAGATTTTCCGGACTTTCTAAATCTTCGGAAGATGCCATTTCAGGGTTTTGTAAAATAAGCGCATACCTTGTTTCAGGGTGATTTTCTATAATGTCATTTTTAACCAGCATGGCTTCACGGCTTTGTTCCAGAAGTTCATAAATCTTGTACAGGTTGTATTTTGCAGGTACAATGTATTTTTCTTCAGGATTACTGCTTAAAAGGTCTTCCAGTTTGTTTTTAGCCAGTTCGTACTCTTTAAACTTTTCCTTGTAAATTAATCCCAGTTGATAATACGCTTCATTCCGAAGGTTGCTAATGCTGTCTATTTCTTTTTCTTCAGTGGGTATTTTTGCCAGGTAGTATGCGGTATTGTAGCGCTCTTCTTCGGTTGCTTCTGCTAGTTCAGGGGTACTTTCTTCTGCACTTACTTTCCCTGAACCCGATTTTTTGGACCAGCGCCAGTTGTCTTCCAGTGGTCTTTCGCCCCAAATTTTGGTAAATTCATTTTTCCCGTAAGCTACTGTGGTTGGATTGTAAAAATAAAAAGCGGAAGCTCCACCACCGGGCAACGTCCGGGTTGAAGGATTTGCATTAGGCAGATTTCTGCTTTGTCTGGCATCTTTCTGTATGTCAGCTGTTTTTAGCCCGGCATTATACTCTTGTTTTTCGCGTGCTAATTTTTCTTTTTCAGCGGCTAGTTTCAGCTTTTCAATGTGTTCAGCGAAGTACGTTTCTCTTTCTATTGGGCTCATGGCTACCAGCCTTAAAATACTGTCGTTTGCCTGTGCAATGCCTTCATATTTAATTACATCGTTTAGGTTTTCCCTTTTCTTTTTGATTACCCGAAAAGGCTTTGAGTTTTCCACCAGATTGGTCATGGTGCTGTCAAAATAGGCTCCGGCCGTTTTGTATTCGTTTTTATCAAAATGATAGTTTGCTAAGGTTTCATAGGCATATGCCCTGAGTTGTTTGTCTCTGGAGTCTGTTCGAAGCGATTTGTTGTAATAAGCTATCGCCAACGAATCCGACTGGTTTTTAAGGTGGAATTCGCCAATTTGGAAGTATATTTTGTCCAGAAAGGGTCTGTTTTCTCTGTTTTCTTCCATTTTGGTAAGATGTTCCAGCAATTCTTGTTTATTTCCTTGGTCGTAATCGAAGTTTTTTATTTTTTCAATATGTGCAGCTATGTAGTATACTCTGGGAATCTTACGGTGAAGTTCGATAATCTCATCAAAGGCTATGTTTGCGCTGTCTTTGTATCCCAAGGTGTTGTAAAGTTGCCCTCGAATAAAGCTGTATCTGCCGCGTTCATCGTGATTTTTAGTGGCTGATGCAGCTATATTTAGCTGAGTAACCGCGCTGTCTATGGATTTTGTATCAATATAGGCCTGAGCCAGTGTTGATGTGGCATCGGCTAAATCCTGGTCTTTAGGTTTTTCTTGTTCAATCAGTCTTTTCAGGTTTTTAATAGCCAGTTCGTGATTTTCCAGCCTGACGTTTGCTTTTTCTTTCCAAATTTTTACCTGATTGATTTTATCACTTGTAGGGTATTTGTTTAAAATGTTGTTAAATGCGGCCAATGCGGGAACAAAACGCTGATCAAAGTAACGGGCCTTTCCCAAAAGCAGGTAAGCTTCGTCCATTTGAGGGTTTTTTTCTTTGCCCTTAATGTTCATGGAGTGTTTTTGAATGGCTTTAATTGCTTTTTCTTCGGCGCGAGTAAAGCTTTCGTTTTTGGACTGTCCTGGCAAAACAATCTCTTCAGAAATCTCGAGTCTTTCCACAGGCAACACTTCCCAATAGTTGTCTACATAGGTTTTACTGAGGTTGTCCTTGCCTTCTTCCAGGGCCAGATAACCGTTGTACAAGGTATTGTACTCCGTGGTTACCGCGTGAAAATTTCTGTTAATAAATTTATCTTTTTTTCTGGAACAGCTTGCCGTTATAGCCGACATTACTACAATAGCCAGTAGATATTTAAAAGATGCGCTCAAAAGGTTGTTTTTTGTTTCTTATTTAACTTCAAACTCTTGTAAATAGTATGCGAAACGTAAAAATACACATCTTTTTTTACAAACCTGTAAAATTATATTGAGATTTAAGCTAAAGTTTCACCGGAAAAATGTGCTTCCAGTTCTTTTAACGTGGTTTCGTTGGTTTTGATGTCTTTGATTATTCGGCCTTTGTTGAGTACCACAATGCGCTCGCAAACATCAGTGACGTGCATAAGGTCGTGGCTTGAAATCAGTACGGTAACGCCTCGTTTTTGGATGAGGTTTTTTAATACTTTTTTAAGCCTTATTTGGGTAGTTGGATCCAGATTTGCGAAAGGTTCGTCAAGGATTACAACTTCCGGGTTTCCAATTAATGCCGCTACGATACCTACTTTTTTTTGATTGCCTTTACTTAAGTCTCTCAGGTATTTTTTCTGATTCAGAATTTCGCCGTGAAAAAAATCTTCATATTGCGCCAAAAGTGCATCTACATCTGCTTTGTTTTGACCTCTTAAATCACCAATAAAGTAAAAATATTCTTCGGGAGTAAGGTAACCTATCAAAAAGCTTTCGTCAATAAAGGCAGCGGTAAACGGTTTCCAGTCTTCACTTTTATTTACTTGAATATTTTGATTTTTTATGTAGCCGGTAGTAGGCTGAATTAAATCCAGCAACAGACTGAACAAAGTGGTTTTTCCGGCACCGTTATTGCCTACCAACCCAAAACTTTGCCCTTTGGGAATATCCAATCCGGGAATGTTTAGCACTTCTTTGTTGCTGTATACTTTTGAAATATTGGAAACGGTTATCATGTGTTTATTTTATTAATCCTGACTAAAGGCGTTAATCATTTTGTATTTAGCATCTGTGTATTTAAACAGTATATGTTTCATCATTTTTTGATGCCATACAATACCTATTATCCCAATGCCCGCTAAAACAAATAAAGCAGCTTCAAAATTTAGGGTTTTTGCCACTACATAAAACAATCCCATTGGCAGCAAAAGCAAAGGAATCCCAACCAGCCATTGCACTGCTCCGGTACCTTGATAGTTGAAGGCAGCGCGCTGATTTAAGTCTATTTTTTTTCGGTTAAAGGCTCCGGCAAATAAGATAATGTGTGAATTGATGCCTATGTTGAAAATTGCCGCCACAAAATGAGCCGCCAATACTTTCCATCCAAAGTACACATAGGGTATAGTTAAAACAAACATTACAATTACACTAAAAACCATAAGTAAAAATTTTGACTTCAAATACCTTTCATATTTTATGTTCTGGCTCATAAGCAGTTTGTAATATCCGCTGTCCCAAGCCGGAATAAACTGCCCAAAATTGATAAGAAATATGCCGGTTACAAATATGCCTACAAAAATGTAAAACGATTCTATGTTTCCCAATCCCGGATTGGGATAAAAAAACAAACCGTAAAGCAACCCGATAATTAATATAAACACCGAAGACCTTGGACGCTTGTTTCGAGAAATAAGTTTTAAATCCAATTCCAGAAAAGGAGCAATGTCTCCAAAACGCTTGGTCCATTGCATGCTTGTGGTTTTCGCTGATTTACTCTTGCTTTTTAATGAATTGTCCAAATACAGTTTTTGGTACAGTTTTTTGAAATTCAGTGTGTACAAAACAAACAACACCAGAGCCAAAAGGAAAAGACCAATCAGGTTTGTACTTATGGCCAAAATTGCTCCGGAAACCAAGCCGGAGAAAGACACGATTTCAAAATAGTTGATCGCAAACAGTCCGATTGTAAGTGCAATAATGGGCAAAAAAGACCATTCGGTTTCGGCAGTAATACTTTCGATAAGAAAATTGACAAAATTAACACATAACGAAACCAGAAAAAGCGTGGTTCCCCAAACTAAAATCTGATCTGCAGCATACCCATTTTTGAACAACATCACCCCAAAAGGAATAACGATAAACAGCGGTAAAAAATTAAAAAACGACAACACCGATTTTCCCAAGACAAAATGCACTACCGTTTTGCGCTTTACAGGCAATGTCAACAATGGTTTTACACTCATCACCGGCAGTTTTTGAAAGAAAAACCGTAAAAGTAAATCTGCTAAAATCCAGTAAAAAACAAAGGTATTAAACTTTAAAAAAGGGTCTGCATCCGGAAAAAACTCAGTTAAAAGCCTGTACATAAAAATACCCATAACCAAAAAAGTGAACATAAAATACAATGCAACGCCTACCAGCAATATATTTAACACCATGTTTTTTTGCCAATAGGACGACCTAAAGTATTGTTTCCATTGTAGTGCAATAAAGTGTTTAATCATTTTTAAAGAAGAATTGGTTCTTTGTTAGTAAGTAAAAGTTTCCCTTTGTTACAAATTACTTCCTTATTTTTGCCTGAAATTACAAGTCATGTCACAATTTCATCTGCTTACCGTTACCGAAATTAAAAAAATTACTTCAAAGGCCGTTCGTATTTCATTTAAAATTCCCGAAAACTTGACCGATGCTTATACGTTTGTGTCCGGACAATACGTAACGCTTAAAACTCGTTTAAACGGCAACGAAGTACGCAGGGACTATTCGTTATGCAACACGCCCAACAACCACACGCTACAGGTTGCCGTAAAACAGGTAGAAAACGGCACGTTCTCAATCTTTGCTACCACAAAACTGAAGGTAGGCGATACGCTTGAAGTGTCTAAACCCAATGGCAGGTTTACTTTTGTGCCGGACAAAGCCAAAAAAAGAACGCTTGCCGCTTTTGTTGCCGGAAGCGGCATAACGCCTGTACTTAGTATCATTAAAACCTTGCTATACGAAGAACCCAACAGCAAAATATGGCTGGTTTACGGAAACAAGTCTATTGATGAAACCATGTTTTTTGAAGAGCTTGTTACCTTACAAAATACCTATGCTTCGCGATTCGGTATACAATTTATCTTTAGCCAAACCCGTGAAAAAGATGCCTTATTTGGTCGAATAGAACCAAGTACGATTCGCTTTATTCAAAAGAATACATTTCAAAATGAACCCATAGACGCTTACTATCTTTGTGGTCCCGGCGAAATGATAACTACAGCCAAAACACTGTTGCTGGAACAAGGCGTTTCGGAAAGCGACATTCATTTTGAGCTTTTTACTCCCGTAGCACCTGCCACAAGTCAAGCCATTAGTGCTAAGGGAGAAACGGAAGTCACTGTTTTTTTAGATGATGAAGCGGTTTCGTTTAGCATGCCTCAAACACAAACTATTCTGGAGGCAGCATTAAAAAACAATATTGATGCGCCTTATTCCTGTCAAGGCGGTATATGCAGCACTTGTATCGCACGATTAAAAGAAGGCAAAGCCACGATGCGTCAAAACAACATTTTAACCGACAGTGAATTGGCTGAAGGCTTGATTTTAACCTGTCAGGCACAACCTACTACGGCCAAAGTTGTGGTGGATTATGACGACGTGTAACTTAAAATCGATACTCTAGTTTTAAAAGAAAATATCGAGGCAGTAGCCTGTACTCTGTTGTAGAAATCTCTATATCACTAATAGAGATATTTTTAATCTTTTTCGTATTCAAAAGATTATTCCCTGAAAATTTCAACATTAATTTGTCTTCAATCAATTGATGTTGTGTTTGAAGATCCAGAAAATAATAGGTGTTCTCGCTTTTAAAATTACCATAGAAATATCTTTCCGTTTGAATTTGTATGTTTAGCTTGTTTAAGTCAATTGAAAAATCCAAAAAGCTAGTGTTGTTTAAATAGTTATTATCTGTAGTAGTTTTTATATTATTAATACTCCATTGAGAACCCAAATGATAATTAAAAAAACCTCTAAACCCTGAACGTAACTCTGCTCCAAAATTATAATTTTGAGTTGTCACTTCTCTCAAGCTCGAATAATCGACCTTATTCTTATAATTACTTGTTGCAAAACTTAAATTCAGTTTTAAATTTGAGGATATCGGTTTAAAATAAATGTCTGTTTGCGTGCCTGCACTAAATAGCATTCTGTTTTTTATTTGAATTTTTTCCGTTTGTGTGTAATTTTGTTTCACCACTGTATTTGTTGAAAAAAAGTCATGATTTTTTTGATACACTACAAAGACGTTTGCAAAAAAATTATTATTCCAGTTCCCTATAATATAATTTGTTGTTAAACTGGAAGATGCTAACTGATTGAAGTCTCCTGTTCCTTTTGAAAAGGTGCGATATCCTGTGAGTAAATATTCGTTATATACATCAAGGACTTTTGCATTAGTTGTATTGAACAAATAGGTAGATGATATTTTGTTTTTGCTGTTTATTTCCCAATCAAAACTAATACTTGGATTCATAAACGCAATACTTTGTGTTCTTGTAATATCGTTATTTTCTAAATGGTTAAACAAGTGATGAACACCTAATCTCGCTGTTAAAGCCAAGTTGTTAAACTCATATCGATATTTTGTTTTGAAATAGGCATTATTGGTTTTGTAGATAGTATTATTCTGAAAACCCGGTGGTATTTGTGAGATGGTTGTGTTTTCTTTAAGGTAAAACACCGTTTTCAACTTGTCTTGGCGATACTCATTCCCTAACTTAAACTCCAGTAAGTTTCCACTTTTTTTTCTGTTGAAAAGGTGTGCATTAATGCCTGCAAAATACATTTTATTAGTGCTTTGTTGTTCTACATTATTTATATCTTCAGCATCAGAAAATAACTCTTGATAAAAAAAACGGTCAATATGGTATTCTTGAGGTGTTTTTTCTTGAATAAATCTTCCTGCCAGTAAAAAAGCTTTCTGTGATGAAACCTTATTAGTGTATGTTATTGTTTGGTCAAAAAATTGGTTTTTTGAATTTACATTTTCAACCGTTTCCACTTCATTAAACACTAAATACGAACGCCCTGTGGATTGATTGTCGCTATATTTAGTAGTTGCTTCAAGTATTTGAGTTTTTGAAATATTATACTCCATATCCACTTTTCCAAAAGCTGTTTTGTGTTTATTTCGCAATTTATAATTTTCACTGTTAGTAAAGCTCGTGCTTCCGGTATTGACATCTCTTTTACTGTTTCTGAAAAAATTAATTTCGTCCCAATTGAAAAATCCCAATGTTTTTAGTTTTAATTTTTCCGTAGGATTAAAAATGGCATTTGCTGACACTAGTTCAGCGTTGTTAAAGCGTGTCCTATTTTGTGAAAAGTTTAAATTTGTTGTTGAAAACTGTAAAACATTCATTGCTTTCTGATTGCCTCCAACACTTTCCTCTTGGTTGTTTTTATAGGGTCGAATAAGAGTTTGTATGTCACGTTGTGCTTCTTGACCTACATTGTTTAGGTTTGTAAAAAAATAGTATTTGTTTTTCTTTCCAAAGTTCATCAGGTTGCCTTTGAACTCATAAAAACTATTACCGCCATAACCCGAAGTAATATTGCCAAACCAAATGCGCTTAGATTTTTCATTTAGTTTTAGATTTAAAGCAACTTTGTCGCTTTCTTCTATGTTTTTAAGTAAGCGATTGTTGGAGTAATTTTTTAGTATTTCAACTTCTTCTATGGGATAAGCCGGCATGTTTTTAGACATTATTTTATATCCTTTTTCAAAAAAATCATCTCCTTCAACCATCAATTTTTCAATTTCACGGTTGCCCACTTTAATGGTACCATCTTCACTTACTTGCAATCCTGGTATTTTTTTGAGTAGCTCTTCAACGGTTTGTTCACTCCCGTCAGTAAAATACTTCGTTTTTACTGTTACGGTATCTTTTTTTATTAAAATAGGCTGTTCTACACGAATAACAACCTCATTAAGAGTTGTCCTTTCTTCTTTTAAAACTGCATTGCGCTCTATTGCTTCTTCATTTTGGATAGAAATACTACTTGATTGTGTTGTAAATCCCATAGCGTTGAATACCAGAATATAGTCTCCGGATTTCTTGATTTTCAATAGGTACTTACCTTGATCATCTGTGAAAGTATAAGCTATTATTGTAAGACCGGAAGTGTCTTTTAAAACCACACTAGCCGATGAAATGTTTTCATTGTTTTCATCTGCTATATGTCCCTTTATAGTGATTTGACCTTGTGCAATAGCAAACTTGAACATTGCTGTTAAAAAGAAATACGTTACTCTTCCCATTCATATGTTAATTCCAAACCTTGGTATTTGTAAGATTTTGAATTGTTCACTTTACTTTCTCTGGGCATGGTCGCAATCAGTTTTCTTACTTTGGCTTGGATTTCCTTGTCGCGTTGCGTGACATACTCTTGTAAAGTGATTATTTTGTTTTTGTCTAACGTTTGAAATCGGAAAAATTCTTTTGGAAGTTCTTCCTTATATTGTTTTATTTTAGTGGCCATAAAATGGACTTGATTTAAATGGTCTTTTGCTTCTAAAATAAGTCCGGGTAGTCCTTGTAATTTCCATGGTCCAAAAGGCACAGGAATATCCGGTGTGAAATAGACCGTGTACTCTCTACCTCTAAAACTTCCTGTTGCTTTTACACAGGTTAAGCCCATTATGCTTTGGACACTATTTTGGTGTATTTCCCATGCTATAACGGGTGTTTTTTCTTCAACATATACTATTTTCTTGTCAAGTTTATCTCTGGTATATAGTTTTTTTTCTAGTTGATTTGTATAATACAAAACCTTCAATTCATTTCCGGCTTCTTCTTTTACAATTGCATTTTCCTGTGTGGTTTTCACTTTGAACTCACCTTCAATATAACATGCATGACTTGAGGTAAACAGCAATTCTGAAAACCGTTGTCCTGAAAGATCTTTTTCTAAACTTGTTGTATAGGAAACTTTTGTATAATGTGCGCTATTTTGAGCATGTCCACAATAGCACCATAATATGCCTATAATTATCCCATGAGTTACGCTTCTCATAATTGCATTGTTTTTTACGCTGCCTTAGTTATGTGAACTAAAGCAGCGTTTTTATTTAATCATCAACTTTTTTTAGCATGTGAAAAACTATACCTCCGCATAGCTCACTATCATCAGGCTCCTGAGTTTCAAATGAATGTACAAGTTCTCCATCATAATATACGTAGTGATATACTGTACAGGTACCTTCTTCAGTTATGACAAATGTCACAACTGTTTTCACTCCTTTAATACTATTGTTTAATACTCGTTCAAAAGTGCTTATGTTTTTTGATGCATAAAAATCGTAACTGCTTGCATAACTAAAAACACCTATTAGCATGAACACTAAACCCAAAAAATATTTTTTCATCATTTCTAAAATTTTTGGTTGGCATTACCGTAAAGTAAATGACCAACGGGTTAAACAAAAAAATGAAGCCAAATTTTAGAAGCCTAAGTTTGAAGACTGTTTTTGCTATTGTGTCATGTTCCGGGAAAGTAAAAAAACTAGCGCTAGTTGTGTTGTACAACAATGTCCGTCAAAAACAATAAGAACGGCTTCAATTGCTCTTTACATCTTATCCGGACAACCAAACTTAAAAAAAAAAAAACAGCTACCCAACATTTTCTTCAAAAAAAAAGTGGGTTTTTCAAAAAAAGCAGCCTTTGTGTTACGGTTTTTCCGTAATTTAAGTTTCTTGTGTGGGCTTACGTTTACAGGTTCGCTTTTATTTTCTTTATAATGGCTTCCACGGGAATACTTCCGGCGGCATTTTCGTAGGCTTTAGGGTAGGTTTTTCCATAAACTGAGGTAGGTATTTTAGGATAACTATTCCGGTTGGCCAGCAAGTTGTTTTCAGCAGGTTGATTAAACGGCGCAAAGCCTGCATAAGGATGAGTAACGCCCCAAAGGGTTACAACAGGAATCCCAAACATGGCTGCCAAATGCGCATTTCCGGAATCCATAGAAAGCATAAGGTCCAGGTTTGAAATTACATCCAGTTCTTCTGCTAAGGATAGTTTTCCTGCCAGGTTGTACAAATTGGGTTTGTTTTCCCAGGTATCAAGTTGTTCTATTTCGGCTATTCCACCACCAAAAAGGAATACTTTATATTCTTCTGCAAGTGCTTGAACTACCTGCAACATTTTTTCTGCCGGATAGGTTTTTCCTTTATGGGCTGCAAATGGAGCAACACCTATCCATTTTTTATTCTTGGGTCCGGTTATTTGTCGTGCGGTTTCGTTTAAAATTGTTTTGGGAGGAAATTCAGGAGATGTCAAGTTTACCTCGAAGCCCAAACCCCGAAACACGTCGGCATAACGTTGATGTGTGGTTTTAAGCTGCGTAAAATGCTTGCCTGAAATTAAGTCTTTTTTTTCTTTCCGACCTTTATTTATTTGAACGGTTTTTATCCCGGATAAAAAGCCTGTCAGGATTTTACTTCGAAGCACGTTGTGCAGGTCGGCTATGGCGTCAATTTTAAGGGTTTTGATTTCCCGGGAAAGTTTATAAAGTCCTAAAACACCTTTGTGTTTTCGCTTTACATCCACCGAAAATACCTCAACGCGGTTTATGTTTCTGAAAATTGGTGTGAAAAATTCACGTGTGAGTACCGTAATTTTAACTTCGGGATATTGTTTGGTAATTGCTCGTATAACAGGAACTGTCATGGCTACATCTCCCAAAGCCGATAAGCGAATAACCAGTATGTGCTTAGGATGTGAAGGTGTTTTCATGGTGCACAGTAAATCCCGTTACGTACCGCGAATTAACTCTTGTTTGCGGCGCGCAACACAGGGTTCAACTCGTCGTCGTTATACATTTTCATTTGCTTGTACACTTTCATATACTTATCGCCATTTTCAATGTCTTTAAGCAAATCGTCTATTGCTTTTGAAAGGTCTTTGCGCTGTTCCAGAAGTATGTCGAGTTTCTTTTGACAGGCGTCGCGATGTGCCTGTGTTGCTTCTTCGCGCGTAGCCTCCAGATTCATGTGGTATATTTTTAGGGCTAAAATGGAAAGCCTGTCTATGGCCCAAGCCGGACTTTCAGAATTAATTTTGGCATGAGGTTTAACCTTAACGTCCTTGTACTTATCCAAAAAATAACTATCTATAAACTCTACCGTATCTGTTCTGTCCTGATTTGAAGCGTCTATTTTTCGCTTTAAGGTCAGTGCGCTAACCGGGTCGATATTGGGATCCCTGATAATATCTTCGTAAGCCCATTGCACGGTATCTATCCAGCATTTTCTGTACAACAGATGTGCAATAAGATCTTCATCTTTGTCGTACTTGTTTGTGAATGGCTGGTCTACCGTGTTTTTTATTTTATAAGTGGTAATGGCTTCCTGAAAAATAGTATTGGCTTTGTCTGAAAACATAACGATTATTTTTAAAGTGCAAATATACTTCTTATTCTTCACCTAGCGGGTTTCAATTGTAATTAAGTCTTGGTTATAGAAAAAATTGTACTTTTTTTAAGATGTTATTTGGACTGCTGTTTAGCTCGTTAAAAATTTGTCAATTCTCTAATTAACATTTATTTTGGCTTACCTTTATTTCCTGAACAAAATTTTGACTTTTTATGCATGTTAGAACTATTGCTGAAGAAAACTCTGTTTTAAACACTTTTATTAAAGAACTTAGAGCCGTATCGATTCAAAAAGACCGCATGCGTTTCAGAAAAAATATAGCACGTGTGGGCGAAATTTTGGCATACGAACTGAGCAAAACATTAGACTATTCCTCTGAAACGGTAGAAACGCCTTTAGGCTTTAAAGACATTCCGACATTGACAGAAAATATTGTGCTTTGCTCCGTTTTACGCGCCGGTATTCCGCTTCATGAAGGCTTGCTAAGTTATTTTGACAAAGCCGACAGCGCTTTTATTTCGGCTTACCGGCATCATGACAGCAATGCTCCGGAAAAATTTGAAATTGTTGTAGAATACTTAGCTTGCCCCAGCCTTGAGGGAAAGACACTTATCCTAGCCGATCCTATGCTGGCTACAGGAAAGTCTTTGGTTTCAACCTTCAATGCACTGAAACCTTACGGAATGCCCAAAAGCATTCACGTGGTGAGTGTGATAGGTGCAACACCGGGAATAAATTACGTGTCCAAACACTTTCCTGAAGAGGCTTATTTATGGATTGCAACCGTTGATGACACCTTAAATTCGAAAGGATATATCGTCCCGGGATTGGGTGATGCCGGTGATTTGGCCTTCGGCGAAAAATTACAGCATTAACAGTACTGCAGGAATGACAATAAAAGTTGCCAGAAACACTTCTTTAAACCATTTTTCTTTAATGGTTTCTATATAATTTGTGACTATAATGGCTAATGGAGCAAACAGGAACAAAAATTCATTTCCGTTTTTTTGAGGAGCAATAATTACCAAAGCCCAGGCTACTAAAAATGTTGTCAGTACGATTTTAAATCCGGGCTTTAGCGTTTTCATCTTGCTTTTTAAGTTTTGAAGATAGAAAAAGGAAGACCATATCCCGAAAGATAAAAGTACCGTAATGGCAATAACATAAGCCAGTGTATTATAGCTGGTGTAGTTAAAATCTATGCTGTAGTTTAGCCGGGAAAACCAGAATAAACTATCGTACCTAACCAAGCTGTAGCAGATTGCCAAAAGCAAGACTGCGACCAAGGCTACAAAAGGTATAATCCAGTAGCGCAATCTGTTCTCTGAAAAAAATATCAACGCGGCAATAATAACTAATACAAACAGTATAGCCCAAAAGTAAAATACCGAAGCAATCCCTATCCAAAAGGCAGCATCAAACAATTTTTTAATCACTTCTTTTTGTGAACGCAGACTTATTATTCTGCGAAGAGACAGCAAAATAAAAAAGTTGCTCGCCATAATTTTCCAGCCCAAAACCGATTGCGGAATGAGCAATAAAAACAAACTGAAAAGCAATATTTCGTAATTGTTTTTTTTAGTCAAACTGTTTTTGTTTACCACAAAATTCAGAAGCAATACCGAGACAAAAGCAAGCAAAAACATGCTTCCTTTTTTAAGAAAGAATGCAGGTGTAAATTCAGGATTTGAAAACTTAACTTCAGCAACAAAAAAGGTAATTAGGATTACCACAAAAACCACTAAAAAATTTACCGGCTTAGATTTACTAAAAATACTTGTAATCATTCTTTGTTTTTGTATTTTTGTTGTGTAAATATACCACTATGAAAGATTTCTTTTACGCCATAGAAAATTTATTTGTTGACTTTTTGTTTATGCCTTTCGACTTTTTACGAAGTTTAGAACTCGACAACTGGTGGCTGGCAAATAGTATGTCCTGGGCATTTTTAGTTATTGGTCTGGTTGCCTTTGTATACTGGATGGGGCAACTCAAAACCTTTAATGACAATAACGAAGAAGACAAAAGTATTACTTCTCATTCCTATTTATAGGTCAAACCCTATATCTTTTCTGTAGTACATCCGGTCAAAGTGGATGTGTTTTATGTTTTGATACGATGTACTTAGTGCTTCCTGATGGGTATTGCCAAAACCGGTAATAGCCAAAACACGTCCGCCGGAAGTATATGTTTTTTGGTTTTCGCTTTTTGTTCCGGCATGAAACAGCAATGCATTTTCTACAAGGGTCAACCCTGAAATTTCCTTTCCTTTTTCGTAGATTTCAGGGTAACCTCCGGAAACCAACATAACCGTTGCGGCAGTTCGTGGATCAATATCCAAAGCAATCGTTTCCAGGTTTTGGTGAGCTATCGCTTTAAAAATTTCTACTAAATCGGTTTTTATTCTTGGAATAACAACTTCGGTTTCCGGATCGCCCATCCGCACATTGTATTCTATAACTTTGGGTTCATTACCTACTTTTATTAATCCGATAAAAATAAACCCTTTATAGGGCAACCCGTCTTTTTGAAGTCCACGGATTGTGGGTTTAACAATTTGTTCTTCTATTTTGTTTAAAAAAGAAGCTGAAGCAAAAGGCACTGGAGAAACGGCGCCCATGCCTCCGGTATTTAGTCCTGTATCGCCTTCGCCAATGCGTTTGTAATCTTTTGCCGTGGGTAGGATTTTGTAGCTTTTGCCATCGGTTAGCACAAAACAACTTAATTCTATTCCATCTAAAAACTCTTCGATAACCACTTTTGAACTGGCTTTGCCAAATTTTGCATCAACCAGCATATTTTTGAGTTCAGCTTTGGCTTGTTCTAAATCGTTTATAATCAACACTCCTTTTCCGGCTGCCAAACCGTCTGCTTTTAATACGTATGGCGGTTGTAAAGTTTCCAAAAAAGCACAACCTTGTTCTACATTACTTGCATCAAAACTTTGGTAGGCTGCCGTAGGAATATTGTGTCGCATCATAAACTCTTTTGCAAATTCCTTACTGCCTTCCAATTTTGCTGCTGCTTGTTGAGGTCCGATAACCGGTACTTTTTTTAAAGCCGTATCCGAAAGGAAAAAATCGTGAATTCCCAAAACCAATGGATCTTCAGGACCAACAATCACCATGTCTATTTGCTTTTCTAAAACCAGTTTTTTTACGGCGTTGAAATCTGTAACCGAAAAGTTTACGTTTGTGGCTATTGCTGCAGTTCCTGCATTTCCGGGAGCTACAAAAAGGTTTTTACATAATGGACTTTGTGCTATTTTCCAGGCAAAAGTATGTTCTCTTCCACCGGAGCCTAGTATTAAAATATTCATGCGTTGTGGTGTTTAGGACAAAAATAGTTGCTTTTAGGCTTAAAAAACAATTATTTTACAAAAACTAAAGAGCTCTCTTGAATATTTTTGACCTTACTTTACGCTTAAACGGATTTCCTGTTGCAAAAGCAAAAAACTTGCTTCAACAGATTCATGCTATTGATGAAAATGACTATAAGGCATATACCTCTTCTCAAAAAAAAGCACTTGTTTCCTTTCATTTAAAAGAAAATCGTTTTTATAGAAATTTTGCTAAACACATCGATCTATCTCACTGGAATTCAATTCCTGTGATGCGTAAAAAAGAACTGCAACAACCGCTAAAACAGCGTATCTCTAAAGGATTCCGTACGAAAAACATATACATAAACAAAACATCAGGCTCCAGCGGTGACCCTTTTATTTTTGCAAAAGATAAATTTGCCCATGCCTTAACCTGGGCTATTATTCAGGATCGTTTTAGTTGGTACAATCTGGATTTTAACCGCTCACTTCAAGCGCGTTTTTATGGTATTCCACTAGACAAAAAGGGCTATTTTAAAGAGCGTATAAAAGACGTATTCAGCAAGCGTTTTCGGTTTTCTGTTTTTGATTTAAGTGACGAAGCCTTGGACAAAGTCTTACAAGCTTTTAAAAAGCATTCCTTTTCCTACCTCAACGGTTACACAAGTGCTATTGTTCAATTTGCCAAATACCTGCAAAAAAAACAACTTGTGCTTCGCGACGCTTGTCCTACGTTAACCTGCTGTATTGTCACTTCTGAAATGCTTTTTCCGGAAGACAAGAAATTACTGGAAACACAACTTGGCGTTCCGGTAATTAATGAGTATGGTGCTTCTGAATTAGACTTGATTGCCTTTCAAAATCCCGAAGGATTATGGCAAGTAAACAGCGAGTCTCTTTATGTTGAAATTTTAGACGAAAACAATACCGTTTTGCCTTATGGTGAAGAAGGACGAATTGTTATTACCTCGCTTTATAACAAAGCACATCCTTTTATTCGTTATGACATAGGTGATATTGGGAAACTTTCAACAAAAAGTACTGCAAAAGTACCTATCTTGGAAAAATTAACCGGAAGAACCAATGACCTTGTCATACTTCCCGGTGGTAAAAAGGCTGCTGGATTGACTTTTTATTACATCACCAAAAGCATCATTGAAGAGGATGGAAACGTTAAAGAATTTGTAATAGAACAACACGATTATACTACTTTTAAGGTGATATACGTTAGCCGGCAAATCCTTACAGAAAAAAAATTAGCCCAAATAAAACACCAAATGGAAAACTATCTGGAACCAGGATTGACTATTTATTTTGAGCGCGTGGATTCTTTAACGCGTTCCAAAAGTGGTAAATTAAAACAATTTTCATCATTAATAAATCATCCGTAATGAATATAACTTTAGTTGCCGGCGCAAGACCTAATTTCATGAAAATAGCACCCATAATTGCTGCCCTAATAGAAAAACAAACCAAAGGTTTCCCTATAGCCTTTCGTTTGGTACACACCGGACAACACTATGACAAAAATTTAAGCGATACTTTTTTTACAGAATTAGGGATTCCTCTACCCGATATAAACCTAGAAGTGAAAAGTGGAACACAAGCCGAACAAACCGCTGCAATTATGATAGGCTTTGAAAAGGAATTGACACAAAATCCATGTGATTTGGTTCTTGTTGTTGGCGATGTAACCTCAACGATGGCTTGTACTGTTGTAGCTAAAAAAGCCAGTATAAAAGTGGCACACGTAGAAGCCGGAATACGCTCCGGAGATATGCAAATGCCTGAAGAAATTAATCGCATTGTCACCGACAGCCTGACTGATTATTTTTTTACAACCTCGACCTACGCAAACGCAAATTTAAAACGACAAGGTGTAAATGAAAATCAAATTTTCTACGTAGGCAATGTCATGATTGACACCTTGCGAAATCACGAACATCAGTTTAAAAAACCCGAAATATGGAAACGACTTCCCTTAAAAGAAAAAAAATATTTCGTTATGACCTTACATCGTCCGGGTAATGTAGATGAAGCTGAAAAGCTCAAAACCTTAATTACACAAATTGCAACATTAGCCCGAGATTTTCCGGTTATTTTTCCTGTGCATCCAAGGACTAAAAACAGCTTAAAAGAGTTGCCGGCAGATTTAAAAAACTTACATTATATTGATCCGTTGGGATATTTAGAATTTAATTATTTAGTAAAACACGCTTTTGCCGTGTTAACTGATTCCGGTGGAATTACAGAAGAAACCACTGTACTAAACGTACCTTGTATTACCCTTCGCGAAAACACCGAAAGGCCGGAAACCTGTGTTTTAGGAACCAATCTCTTGGTTGGAAATGACCCCAAAAAACTTACGGAAGCTTTTCAGGTTTTGTGGTCCGGCAACTGGAAAGAAGGAACAATTCCACCGCTATGGGATGGAAATACCGCCAACCGAATTGTTAACCATCTTATGGAATTGGGTTTGTAATGGGGAAACACATTTTAATTATTACCAGTTATTATCCACCCGAAATCGGAGCTGCTTCAAACAGGATTTTTCAATTGGCAAATGGGCTGAATACCATAAACCATCGCGTTTCTGTGGTTACTCCGTTGCCCAATTATCCCACAGGAAAAATTTTTGAAGCGTATAGGGGTCGATTTTCTGCAAACACTCTGGAGCAAGGCATTAAAGTTTATCGACTTTGGGTGTTTGCAAGCAATTCAAAAAACAAGTTGCACCGTCTTTTTTCTATGTTATCATACAGTTTGAGTTTGATTTGGTTTTTTATAACTCATCCTATTCCTAAAACGGTAATTATTCAGTCTCCGCCTTTGTTTGTGGCGTTTACCTGTATGCTTTTTTTAAAGAAAAAATCGAGAAAATTAATTTTAAACGTAAGTGATTTATGGCCGTTGGCAGGGAAAGAATTGGGCGTTTTAAAAGAAGGCTTTTCCTATTCGTTTCTTAAAAAAATTGAGCAGTTTAATTACAAAAGAGCAGGTTTAATTTTGGGGCAAAGTGAAGAAATTTTAACGCATGTCAACGCTCTCTTTCCAAAGAAAGAAACTTTTTTATATAGAAATTATCCTGATTTTACACCGCCGAAAGTGGCTTTTAAAAGCACAGAAAAAGAAGGCAAAATTCAAGTGGTTTATGCCGGCTTACTGGGAGTAGCTCAAGGCATTTACACTTTGGTTCAGGCTTTGGATTACTCAAAAATTGCGTTTCATATCTACGGAAGTGGCGCCGAACAAGAACAAATTCAAGACTACATTAAAAAACACCCTAATCTTTGCATTTCTTATCATGGTCAAGTTCCAAGAGCGGAATTACACGAGTTGTTGCTCAAGTATGATGTAGTTATTATTCCACTTTTAAATAGGATTTATGGTTCGGTGCCTTCAAAAATTTTTGAGTATGCCCGATTGGCTTTACCTGTCATATATATGGGTGGAGGCGAAGGAGAAAAAATAGTCGCCCAAAACGATTTGGGCTGGGTGGTTGATGCAGGAAACTACGATGCGCTCAACCTTTTATTGAAAAAATTAACTCCTGCCGATTGTTTTAGTAAACGAAAAACTATTCAGGAGTTTTCTCTTATGCATTTTGATTTTGAAAAGCAATTGCATGCTCTAAGCACCTGTCTTTAGTAGGCCTTATCTTCGCCCTTGAGTGCATTTATTAAGGTTTGGATAATAATTTTGATATCTAACAATAACGACCAGTTTTCAATATAAAATATATCGTATTTCACCCTGTTTATAATGTCCTTATCGGTTTCTACTTCGCCCCGGAATCCGCTTACCTGAGCCAGTCCGGTAATACCGGGTTTTACAAAATGCCTTACCATAAATTTATCGATTCGCTTGGCATACATATTTGTATGGCTTACCATATGCGGTCTTGGTCCAACCACAGACATATCGCCAAAGAGCACATTAAAAAACTGTGGTAATTCGTCTATACTTGTTTTTCTGATAAACTTTCCTATCTTGGTTACGCGCTGGTCACCACGTGTAGCCTGATATAGGTGTGCGTCTTTATTGGGTGTCATTGAGCGAAACTTGTAGCAATCGAATTCTTTGTAGTTAAACCCGTTTCTGGATTGTTTAAAAAATACAGGTCCTTTAGATTCTAATCGAATTAAAATGGCCAGCAGCGGCGTTAGCCAAGAAAGTAAAAAAACAATAACCGCTGACGAAAACAGAATGTCGAATGTTCTTTTAATAATTTGGTTTACCCGTTCCTGGAGCGGAATGTCTCTAAAAGACAAAATAGGGATGTACTCGTAGAGCTCGTATTTTAATTTTTTGGAGTAAATATCCTTGTTGTCCGGAAGGAATTTTAAGATTTTAAGGTTATTGTCTGCAAAGTCTATTACCTTAAGCATATCTGCATTAGAAAGCTCGGTAATAGAACAATAAATTTCGTCTATTTGTTCTTTATTGATAAATTCAAAACACGCTTCCAGTACAGCTTCTTTGTTTTCTTTTAAGTTAAATGTCTTTTTATGTAAGTATCCGTATTCAGGATTTTTGTTGAAAAATTTTTCTAATGAAAGGGTTTGCTTATTCTTGCCTATAATCACTGTTTTCCTGTAGTTTCCTCCAAAAGAAGATCGGTATTTTTGCAGTAAATAATAGAGTGCAAATTTGGCAATGGCTATAAATAAAAAAACGCTAAGCACGTATTTAACTATAGTGTTGGGGCTTAGTCTCAAGCTGTTGTTAAACCCCGAAAACGCCAGCATAATTAGCGTAAAAAGAAGCATTTGCTTCAATATTAGCGAAGCAATAGTTACTTCTCTGGTATAGCGGTATACCTCATAAAATTTGGCATAAATAGACAAAATTATCCATCCGAAAGAAACTACGGGTATAAACAGCAAAGGGTCAATGGTTTTAAAAAAATAAAGCAGCGCCAGACCGTTAATTATTATTAAATCCACGGTATAGGAAATGGGTCTTAAATACCCTGAATATCTACCCTGCTTAAATGCGCTCAATTTATTTTTTTATATGTTTTGAAAAATCTTTGTGTTCACTTTTGTGTAATTCTTCCTTGCTTAAACTTTTAAAATAGGCAAATGTTTTTTTCATGCCTTCTTCTCTGTCGACTTTAGGTTCCCATCCCAGCAGTTTTCTTGCCAATGTAATATCGGGCTGTCTTTGCATAGGGTCATCAACCGGGAGTTCTTTGTAAATTATTTTTTGATGCGTTCCGGTCAATTTTATGATTTCTTCTGCAAAGTCTTTAATTGAAATTTCATGTGGATTACCAATATTTACGGGGTTTACATAGTCGCTAAAAAGCAATCTAAATATTCCTTCAACCTGATCGTCTACATAGCAAAAAGAACGTGTTTGCGAGCCGTCTCCAAAAACTGTTAAATCCTCACCGCGTAAGGCTTGTCCCATAAAAGCCGGAATTACTCTGCCGTCGTTAAGGCGCATTCTGGGACCATAGGTATTGAAAATTCTAACGATTCTTGTTTCCAGGCCATGAAACCTATGGTAAGCCATGGTTATGGATTCTTGAAAACGCTTGGCTTCGTCGTAAACTCCACGCGGGCCAATGGTGTTTACGTTTCCGTAGTAATTTTCGTCTTGCGGATGTACTAACGGGTCGCCATACACTTCTGAAGTGGAAGCAATTAAAATCCTTGCCTTTTTGGCTTTAGCCAATCCCAACAAGTTGTGTGTTCCCAAAGAACCCACTTTCAAGGTTTGAATGGGGATTTTAAGATAGTCAATAGGGCTTGCCGGTGAGGCAAAGTGAAGAATGTAGTCTAAATCTCCTTTTATTTCTACAAACTCTGTTACGTCGTGAGTGATAAATTCAAATTGCGGATGATTCAAGAGGTGCGTAATGTTTTTTTTATCGCCGGTAATGAAGTTGTCCATCCCAATTACATAAAAGCCTTCTCTTATAAACCTATCGCAAAGATGTGACCCTAAAAATCCTGCTGCGCCGGTAACTAATACTTTTTTCATTTATCTTCCAATTGAGCTGTAGTAAAACCCTTCGTTTTTTATTTCTTCCAGATCGTATAAATTCCTGCCATCAAAAATAGCCGGTGTTTCCATTTGTTTTTTCATTTTTCCGAAATCCGGTGTTCTAAAGATACTCCATTCGGTACAAATAACAAGCGCATCTGCATCGGTTAGGGCATCATACATGTCTTGAGCATAGGTAATCTGTGTTCCTAATTTTTTCTTGACATTGTTCATGGCTTCCGGGTCAAATGCTTTTATTTTGGCACCTCTTTTTAAAAGTTCATCAATCATATACAGTGATGGTGCTTCGCGAATATCGTCAGTTTCGGGTTTAAAGGCCAATCCCCAAATGGCAATTTTTTTGTGGTTTAAATCGCCTTTAAAGTAGGCGTCTATTCGTGGCATTAAGATGGTTTTTTGAAGGTTGTTAACCTGTATTACGGCATTTAGGATGTTGAAGTGATATCCTGCGTCTTTTCCGGATTTATGCAGTGCCTTAACGTCTTTGGGGAAACACGACCCGCCATAACCTATCCCCGGGAAAAGAAAGCGTTTCCCTATGCGAGAATCGGTTCCAATACCTACGCGAACTTTATCTACATCGGCACCAACAATTTCGCAAAAGTTGGCAATTTCATTCATGAAAGTAATTTTCGTTGCCAGAAAAGCATTTGCGGCATATTTGGTTAATTCAGCCGATTTTTCGTCCATAATCAGTATTGGATTTCCCGAGCGCACAAAGGGTTTGTAAAGTTTTTTCATCAATTCAATAGCGCGTTCTGAGCTTGCTCCAACAACGATTCTTTCGGGTTTTAGGAAATCGTCTACCGCAAATCCTTCGCGTAAAAATTCGGGGTTTGACACCACGTCAAATGGCACTTTGGTTTGTCGGGCTATGGTGTGGGTAACCAATGCTGCCGTGCCTACAGGAACGGTACTTTTGTCAACAATAACTTTGTAGCTTTTCAGGAGTTTGGCAATGTCTTTTGCGGCACCCAAAACATAGGACAAATCTGCCGATCCGTCTTCATCTTCGGGAGTTGGTAATGCCAGAAAAATAATGTCGCCGTGTGTTATGCCTTCTTCAAGTGAGGTTGAAAAGGTTAATCTTTCGGCTTTTATATTTCGTTCAAAAAGTACGTCTAAATGCGGTTCGTATATAGGCACTTGGCCTTGTTGCATTTGTTGAACTTTGTTTTTGTCAATATCGATACATAGCACTTCGTTACCTGTTTCGGCCAAACAAGTTCCCGTTACTAAACCAACGTATCCTGTTCCTATTACTGAGATTTTCATATATGATTCATTTGGGGTAAAAATATGAATTTTGAGAGTTTTGTGCTTGTTTTCTTTTACTTTAATTCTTTAAAGCCTGCATTGACAAATGCACAATAGAAAATAATGAAAAAAAGAACGCCTCGTTGAACCCAAAGTACAGATTCTGAAAAAAACCAAATGGTCATCAAAATACCAAACATGAAAAAAATAAATGACTTGGTCTTACTTGCTTTGTACAAAAGAAAAGAAATCAGTGTTAGTAACAGTAAAAGTCCGATAACTCCGGATTCTGCAAGCACTTGTGCATATAGATTATGATAATTGTAGGTGTGATATCCGGGATATGTATTGAGGGCAATATGTCTTTCTTTTAGATTGTCTCGTGAAGCAAAAAGCCCAAATCCACTAAAAAAAATACGCTCTTCCCGGATTTGCTCTTTTAAAATTCGCAGTTGTAACATTCTGAAAGAGGTTCCGGTCCAGGGATATACTTTGTTAAATTTTTCGTTATTCACTACCTCTTCAATATTTGTTTTGCTTTCTGCAATAATTCTGTTGATAATAGGTTTGCTTAATATAAAAACAGCCAGTAATCCGAGGAGTATGATGCTCCATTTTTTTTTGAAAAAGGAAACGGGATTTTTAATGAATTTCATCAGGTATACAACTATTCCTGTGATTGTGATGAAAATTATTGTTTTTGAGGACAATAAAAGAATCATGACAAGAAGAAACAGGGCTAAAAACAGATGCATTATCTTTTTTTGCCTACCAGAGATTACATAAAAAAAACTTAATGCAAAATAGGCTGATACATACACTGCATTCAGGTCTAAATCTTGAACTAGGTTGTGGTATGTAAACTGTTGTATGTCTTTGGTTTCAAAATATCTAATTGAAGCAGATACAATAAAAAACACTGCTAAAACAACATTAGCCGTTGTAAAAAACTTTAATATTATTTTCAGTTGTCTTACTGAAATTTTAGGCATTATCGAAAAGGCAATGGGAACAAGCAAAAGGCTTAACAGCCTGAAAGCGCCTGTTAAGGTTAATGCTTTATCCATAGACCAAAAGTATGTTGAAGCCAAATAGAGATAGAGTAATACAGGAAGAAACAGTTGAAGGGTAAAAGTTGGTTTTTTTAAGTTTTTGAAGTAGAAAAAAAAAGTGTAGGTAATAAATGCTCCTAGCGCTATACTGCTGTATGCATAGCCTAATAACAAAAACGAAGTTGTTATCCCTAATAGATAAACAGGTATATCATCTTTATTTACTTTCAGGTGCTTTAAAGAGGCATTCATTGATAAAATCTAGATAATTTTTATTTATTATATCCCAGTTAAATTGATTTTCTATGGCTTGGTAATTGTTTTCAATTCGTTGTTTGTAATTCTTTTTTTGAGTGGCTTCAATAATGGTTTTTACCTCTTCTTTACAAAGAAAGTATAACGCATTTTCATTTAATATTGCTTTGTTAAATTCGTTGTTGTGAGCAATGATTAACGCTTTACTGGCCATAGCTTCAAGTAAAGAAGGATTTGTTCCGCCAACCGAATGTCCGTGAAAATAAAGATTTGAGTAATACCTAAGGTTGTTTAAGTCGTTTAAATTGTAAATTCCTCCCAAAAACCTAATGTTTGTGTCTTTAAATTTATTTTTTAAATACTTCCCGAATTTATTTACATCGTGTTTTCCTATAACCAGAAAAGGGTCTTTTACCTCAGAGAGTATCACACCGTCCAGTATGGTTTCTATATTGTTTTCAGGCTCAAGTCTAGCAATTAATAAATTATAATGATACGGTTTTACCTGATATTTGCTTATTATTTTTTCATCAGGTGAGTTAAAAAGATGTGCGCCGTAGGCTATATATTTTGCATTTTTTGAATATTTGTTTTTTAAGTATTGTTTTATCCCAATTGAATCTGCAATGAGGTAATCGCTGTTTTTAACAGCTAGTTTTTCAGCATATTTCAGAAATTGCTGAATGGGTTTAGGATACTTAGATCTTTTCCATTCCAATCCATCCATATTTGTAATTACAATAGGTTTAGAAGGTAACAGCTTATTCCAGATGGAGCTGCTGGTATAGCCCAATTGAAGTATCACATCAAAATTCCGTTTTCTGGAATCAATTATGCAATTGTAATCATAAACAAACTGTCCAATTGTCCCAACTTTATTTTCGGGATCAAAGCAATGGATAATTTGCACTTCTTTGAAGCTGTTTTTTTTATAGGGATGTGTGGACGAGTTGTAAACAAAAACCTGATGTCCTAATTGGGCTAAGTACACAGATAAAAATTCAGCAAACTGCTCGAAACCTCCATGATAATTTGGAATTCCACGGGTTCCTAAAATGCAGATGTTTAACTTTTTATTTTCCATGAAGTAAAGCTATCAAAATATCTGCTGTTTTGTTCCAGTTATACACTTCTTTTATTTTTGAAGATATTGCTTTAAAATCTTCCTTAACTTTTTGACTTTCTGCATTTTCTATTACTTCTGTTATTTTTTCTTTAGTGCTTTTTATATTTGTGGCGTCAAGAAAGTAATCTTTAAAAAAGGTGAAATCTGTCATTGCTGTTGTGTTGGAGCATAATGTTGGTGTTTTTAAAACAGCACTTTCAATGGGAGGAATTCCAAAACCTTCACATAGTGAAGGAAAAACGGAAATTGTGGCTGCGTTGTAAAATTTTACCAACTCTTCATTAGAAACATTTTCAATTTGTATCACACTGTCGCCCGATTTGTCATTTGTTTCTTTTATCACTCTTTCAAGCTTTGTGTCTTTAAAGCTTGTTTTTCCAATAAGTACCAGCGAAATACCATTCTTCCAAAGTTCTAATTCTGAGTATGCTTTCACTAAAAATAAGTGATTTTTTCTTGGTTCAATTCTACTTACATATAAAATAAAGTTTTCAATGTTGTAGGCGCTCTTAATATAAGCATTATGCTCTTGTTTGTTGTAGTCTTGTTTATAAATTTCTGCCACGGCATTGGGCAGTACGGTAATGGTTTTATTTTTTAGCTTAAAAAAATGCTTGATCTGATTTGCTGCATACCTTGAAACCGTTGTAATATAAGCTGCTTTTTTTGCAGAGCGTTTAAATAAAAAATGGTTTTTTATCCGGTAAGTTCTCGGAAAAAACTCCGGGTATTCCAGGAACAGTACATCGTGTATGGTTACGATGTACTTACAGTTTTTGTTCAGAAACAAGGGAAGATAATAATTGAAATGTGCAAAATCAAAATGAAACTTGTTTATTATTTTAGGAATTTCATAGAGTAACCTGATATATTTATTTCTGTATTTTAACTTAATGAATTTAATATTTGAATTGCCCCGAAATTCATTTTTTAGATTTTGTATATCAAAAGCAGCCAAATGAAACTCGATGTTACCGGCATTCTTTACTCTTTCTGAGCTGTAAATTCCTTTCAGAAAAGTTCTTATTCCTTGGTGGGATTCATCAAATGTATGTGCGTCAACAAAAACTTTTATCATCCGTTACACTTGCTGAGGTTGTGAAATTCGCATTCTTTCATTTTTAACTTTTGTAGCCATCCAGATTCCGAATAAAAAAATGGAGAATTCTCCGGGCCTGAAAAAACCGGTAATTACAAAGCTGTTGTAAAGCATATATATACTGGTTGCCAACAGCATCTTGTTATATAAAATACTATGCGGTGTGGACTTAAACTTTTGGTTATTGACGAATATAAGTGAAATAAACAAAAGGTAAAGAGCAAGTCCTAGTATTCCTGTTTTAAAAAGCACATTTACAAAACCATTATGAATGGATGGTACTTCATAATATTTTTCTCCATCTAAATATACATACGTTTCCAAATCTACCTGAGCACCAAACCCCATACCTACGAGCCATGCTTTCGGGCCGACTTCTTCTATTTGTTCAATGGCTTTGCTTGCTTCATATGCTCTCCAGTGTTCCCATAACTCTCTGCGATCATTGACAATTTCCTTTGTGTTTATAGGTTTAAAAACCTCTGAAAAACTGTTTTGAGTTTTGTAGATAAATGCTTTAAATCCTGTAGAGTCTCGGTTGGTTTCTACTGAAGAAATGGTAATTCCCAAAGCAATAGCCACTAGAAAGAAAACAAATAGTCCTTTGAGAAATTTTTTATTGAAAAACATGTATCCTTTGTAAGCTATATAAAAAACAAACAAAAGTATAAACATGGTTCTCGACAAATACAAGATAAATGATAATGATATTATGTAAACTACCAGTTTTCTATATCTTTTAAAAACCGTAACGTAAGGCGTGAAAAATAAAAATACTAAACCTACCAATTCAATGTGGTTTTGCTTTCCACCTAGACCTCTTAAATACACATAAGAGTCTATGTTGCTGAAATTTACTAGAATTACAAATAAGTGCTTTAAGGCAAAGAAAGCTGACAAGACTACGACTGTATTAAACACAAAGGTTGTTGAGTGAATTCGTTTTACACAATAGTATGCGGCCAAAAGCAACACTATAGGTCTGGCGAAATACACAAAATCTTTAATAATGTCTCGCCAAAAATACTCCACATTCAATCCTGATATAAGTCCTATTGTTAAAATGACTGACAAAATAATTGACCCAATAGCTATGTCTCTGTTAATAAAACTGGAAACTGAGAGTAACAGCGTAATACACGAAAATATAAAGGATAACTCTATGGAATAGGTAGAGGTAAAATAAACCAGCAGAATTAAGCAAAATTTGTATATGTATTGAGGTAACACTTTTAATTAATTATCTTTGACGCTCTAATTTATTTTCACTAAAACATGAGGATTTCGCACAAAAATAAGTTTATATTCTTTAGCAATCCCAAAACAGGCTCTGAAAGTTTAAGAGAAATGTTAACACCTTATTCCGAAGTCTTTGACGTGCCTTTTAAAGAAGCCACAAATAAATTTCCTTACTATTCGCACATAAGTCCAAAAGAGGTAAAGCTTATCTTTGAAAAAGAGGGATTAAATTTTGACGAATATTATAAAATTGTTTGCACCCGAAATCCTTTTAATCGGTTAGTTTCACTGTACGAAATGATTTATCAAAATTGGCCGGTAAAACCTCCGTTTTACTATTGGTTGAAATCAACAAAGCCCTATGGCAAAGGCGGCGGCGGGAAAAAAACTGACCGATGGCGAATGTATGGAACCTATGCGTTGAAAAACTATATTAGTGACGATAATGGCCGTGTTCTAGTCGATAAAATTATCTGTTTGGAAAATTTTAATACTGAAATACCCAAACTTTTTGAACAATTGCACATTCCGCTACCTACGGATTTTAAAATTGTCAAAAAAAATGTACGAAAAAGAAGCAAACCGTTGTCAAAATACTACAGCGATAAATCCAAACAATTAGTATATGAGCGTTATGCTTGGGAAATCAATGAGTTTGGGTATAGTTTCCCGGGCTGAAACAGGTTTAAAACCATTTCTCCGTGAAATCAACGTTTAACATTTTGCTGAGCCTTGCTATATCTTCAGCAAAATACGCTCTAAGTTCTTCTCTGGTTTTTGGGTCTAAGGATACGGATTTTGATTCTGAAACAAATAAAGTTTGCTTTATTTTATCAATATCCGATTGAGTTAAAATTTGTCTAGCCACTTTTTTTAGCGGACTATTTCTTACAACATTAAGAAACTTGGCATGTCTTAAATACCCTACTTTGTTTTTCTCAATTTTGGTTTCTTGAAGCTTTACAGGTTTGTTTTCAATTCCTAAAAAACTTGTTATTTCTCGCATGGTAGTCTCTATGTTTTCTATCCACTCTTCATATATTATTACCTTTATCTGGCTGGCTGGAAAAACATCAAAGTATTTTTTAATTTGGTTGTAGTAAAGACTCATTTTTAGATACTCATTGCTTCCGCCCCATTTAGGTTTTACTTCAGCCTCAAGCGCTTTTTTAAAATTTTTATGCTGCTCCATTCCTATGTAATAATTCATTTTGTAGTGGCTGAATGCTCTATCTATAGGGTTTCTAAGGCTTATCATAATTTTAGCCTCAGCATTGTGTTCGTAAATTTTTTGAGCGGTATTTAAATCCCATAAATACGACGGGCTGATATCTCCTTTTATTTGATTCGCTTTTGAATTCAGGTATAATGCGTCGTAAATTTTGCGTGAATTGATAATTTTAGAATGATACACTTTATTTTTCTCAGGCGCTGCATAATCTTCTTTTATATAGGATTCTACCTCTGAAAAAAAATTAGGTTCTTTTACGTTGGGCAAAAAAACATTTGGATGGTTATTGAGATAATTGTAAATAAACGTTGTTCCGCTTCGGGCTGCACCTACAAGAAAAAAATCAATTTTGTTATCCTTCATGTTTTTTTAAAAAAAATATTCATGGGGTTGTAAAAGGAAATTATTCCTTCTTTATATTTCAAATAAACCGCCGCGCCTATATTCCAAAACATCATGCTTAAAACGGTTGCCGTTGCAGCGCCAATTCCACCAAAACGTGGTGTAAGCATTAGGGTAAGCGCAATATTAAGCAGTAAGGCAATTAATATAAAGTTTTGATAAACCTTTTGTTTTCCTATCATTTGTAAAATAATTCCTACTGAACCGGCAAAAGAATTTGTCATTTGTCCAATACATAAAATTATTAAAATTGTTTTGCCTACAATGTATTCATCACCAAAAATTCCCAACAGAAACTCATTAAATATAACTATTAATCCAATAACTACCGAACTGATAAAGAAATTCAATTTAGCCGAAAAATGAATTAATTTTTTATAATGTGATTGATTGTTTTCATTATAACTTTTGGCAATTTTAGGGGCTAATATTGAATTTATGGCCAGTAAAGTAAGTGTTGAAAATGTTGCTATCTTCAGGCAAACATTATATATCCCAACATTAGACTCCAACTCAAAAACACCTAAAATAAAGGTGTCTATCCATCCCAGAAAAATTAAGATGGAGGAAGATAACATCATGGGAAGCGAATCTCTTATAAAACCCCAGGAATTGGTTTGAATACTGTGTTCGGTTTTTTTAAATTTTGAAACTGTTATTAGAAACGCTACTATCGAGGTAACCAAGATACCGTAAAAATGGGCTTTAGCTGTAATTAGCGGAGAGTCGCTTACATAGGAAAGAAAGACTATCATTAAAAAACTAAACAGGTATCTGCTTGTTTGACTTATAAAAGAAAAAGTAATAATATTGGTGTTTGCCCTTGACACTCCGGCACAAATTAACGTTACAGACCAAAAGGGAATACTTAGCAATATCCAGTTTAAATAGGGAACCAGTTCCGGTTTGGCAACTTTAAATAAATCAATAGCTATTGTATACCTAATACTAAATATGAGAAGACTTAACAAAGAAGATAACACAAAGGATTTAACAATCAATTTATAAAACAACTTGGAATCTTTCTTGTTCTCGTCAGCGGAATAATATCTTACTACATTCAAGTCTAAACCTAGTGTGCCAAATGTACTTACAATCATAAAAATGGAAATGCAAACCGAATACAACCCCAAAACAGAAGAGTTAAACATTCGGGCAATGAATATGGTAAGACCATAGCTTAACAAAATTCCAACACCTCGAATAGCTATATAGGAAGCACCTTTGCTCAGTATCTCGCTAAAATCAGAATCTTGGGTTAATTTTTGAAGTTGAGTATTAAGTTTTTTTTTTAACAAAGTAATGTGTTGCTAAATTTATTTAAACTGATTTATTAATTTCTGCCTTAAAGAAAACGAAGGATAAAGTTGTCCCTCAACTTTTTTAACTTTTAATAGCTTGCTGTCGGGCTGAATTTCTATAAATTTATTAAAAACAAGGTAATCATTTAAATCTGAAGCTTTAGATAGGGTAAAAACTTTTTCTCCGTAAGTGATGGTTATGCTTTTTATTTCAATTGTTTTTTCTGCTTGGTTTCCTAAATGGAACATAATATTCTTGGAAAGATTGCCACTATCAAACACTACGTTCATCTCATCAAAATCTGATGTGGGAAACACCTCTTCTGAAAAATGTATCGATTTCTTCTGAAATTCATCAATGATTACATTGTTCATCATAATTTTAAAAATATCTGCTGCATCTGTTTTAAAAACAAACGAAATGTTTAAGCTGGGTTTAGTGTCTTCAACGGGCTTCTGTTTTTCAATAGTTTCCGGCTCTGAGTTGTTTTTACATCCGGTCAGTGTTACTATTGCCAGTAAAAGAATTGATATTGTTTTTTTCATGGTTAAATGTGTTTTTTTAAACTATCATTCCTGCCGCTACCGTTTCGTTGGTAGTGTCGTCAATTAATATTATACTTCCTGTTATTCTGTTTTCTCTGTACGAATCTACCATAAGCGGCTTGGTGGTGCGTATTTTTATTTTCGCTATGTCGTTCATGGCCAGTTCTTTGTCTTCCATATTTCGCTCCAGCGTATTAATATCGTACTTGTAAACCACTTCTTTTATCATGGCTTTTTGTTCATTTGTGGTATGCCTTATACTATACTTCGCTCTTGGTTTTGCGGGATTATTGTGCAACCAGCAAAGCATAATTTCTATGTCTTGCAAAGCATCAGGTGTGTTATTAGAGCGCACAATCATGTCGCCTCTGCTTATGTCTATGTCATCCTCCAAGGTAATACTTACAGACATTGGCGCAAAAGCTTCCTCTATTGTACCTTTTAAAGTATCTATCGTTTTAATTTTTGAAGTGAATCCGGAAGGCATAACCGTAACTTCGTCTCCGGGTCTAAACACGCCGCTCGCTACTCTGCCGGCATAACCTCTATAATCAATGTATTCGTCGCGTTGCGGTCTAAGTACGGTTTGTACGGGAAAACGAGCGTCTACTTTATTAATGTCGCTACTAATGTGCATGGTTTCCAATGTGTGCAGCAACGGTGCTCCTTGATACCATTTCATCTTTTTTGAGCGATTTACCACATTATCCCCGTTTAGTGCGCTTATGGGAATAAACCGAATGTCTTTCACCAGCATTTTTGAAGAAAATTCTTCATATTGTTCAATCACTTTGTTATAAGCTTCTTCGGCGTAGTCTACCAAGTCCATTTTGTTAATACATACGATAACATGCGGTATATTTAGTAAGGAAGCTATAAACGAATGCCGGCGGGTTTGTTCAATAACACCATGTCTGGCATCTACTAAAATGATGGCTGCATTAGCTGTAGAAGCTCCGGTAACCATGTTGCGGGTATATTGAATGTGTCCCGGAGTATCTGCTATTATGAACTTTCTCTTTGGTGTTGTAAAGTACCTGTAGGCTACGTCTATGGTTATTCCTTGTTCGCGTTCGTCACGAAGTCCATCGGTAAACAAGGCCAAATCTACTCCTTGGTGTCCTTTCTTCTTACTGGTGTTTTCTACGGCTTCCAGCTGGTCTTCAAAAATAGATTTGGAGTCGTATAGTAAACGTCCTATTAATGTACTTTTGCCGTCATCTACACTTCCTGCTGTGGTAAAACGTAATAATTGATTGTTGTCTAACATATTCTTTCAAATAATTTAATGCATTATAAAATTAATCTTTATACCACTCTATTATGTGATTTGATAAGCGTTCGGTTGAAAAAATACTAGGCAAATATTTTTTGTTCGGCCCTTTTACAACTTTATAATGTTTACTAATACTATCATAAAATAGATTATTATTAAAAATTTCAAAGTACGTGAGTATTGAATCCTGCTGAATTTTTAAATAATCATCATAATTGTTGATTTCTATGGATTTAATATCAAAGTAATTTTGCTTTTTATTAATGCCAAAATCTATTCTAAGCTTATGGGGTTTTATTCCTTTAGGAAAATTAAAAGTAATAATTTGTTCTGCTTTATTACCACTTATTTTTGATTGTAATGTTTTATTTTCATTAAATTGTTCAGTGATATTTTCCGTGTAATAAACTTTAAACACATCATCATAAATAACAGTCATATTTATTTTAATCAGAAAACCTTTTTCTAACTTAAAATCTGGATTTAACCAGGTTCTAAATCTACTGTCTTTAATTTCAACTTCTTTTTGACAAGAAATAAAGGAACCTATTAAAACTAGTATTACCATTAATCTAACTCTCATTTTTTTATGTTTTCAATGGTCACTTCGTAAACAATTAAGTCTCTATCTTTTTGGGTATTAAAATAATCATTATCAAAAGTTAATTGAATCTCAATTTCTTTACCATTGGTTATCTCAAATTCAAACAGAGTTGTTTCAATTTTTTTAGAACTGGTAAAAAAGCCACCTAATCTTTCTCCGTTGATTGAAATGTCAAGATGAGCATTTTCATTATTTATAGGGATTTCTGGCTCACTTTTTGTTCGTAGTGCTAGTCTATATAAGCCCTTTTTTAAAAAAATCTGTTTAGATGAAATTGTAACATTACTTTTAAACAAAATCCCTGATTCCTTTTTTAATAATTTAGGGCTAAATCCATTTAAGTTTAACTTAACTAAATTCTTTTTGTCTTTATACAAATAAAATCTAGCCCAACAATCAAAGTACTCAATTTCATCAATTAAATAATAATTCTCATTAAGAAATTGCTCATTTGCTTTTGTCACTTTAAAGGGTCTTGAATGCGCTCCTATAGCCCAAAAACTCTCATGATTATTATTTTTTATTTTAATTTTGTTTATGTAATTATCCAGCTCTGAATTTATAAGCTTGGTACTGTCTCCAAAAAAATGTTCCATGTGCCAGGCTTTTCTATAAACTATCGGGTGATTATCTGTATTTTTTAGCTTGACTTCCTTTGTTACTTCTCTAAATTGTGTCTTAGTGATTCTGTGATAATAATCCTTAACAACAAATAAATCTACAAATGAAGAAATAACGAAAATAAATCCAATAATGAAATAAACTACTTTATGCTTTATTTGTATATATCCTATCGCTACAATAATTATAATTGCAGGTAATGCACTAATAAAATACCTATTAATAAGCATTGGAACACTTGCATATGATCTAAAATAAGGAATCATAAATGTAACAAACAGCCATAAGGTTAATATATTAAAGCTATTAACTATCTTATTGTCTTTTGTTTGTTGATTACTGTGTTTATCTAATAATACTTTTAAATAGAAAATTACAAGTAATAATTCTGCAATGTAAATTAGAAATTCTGAGTTGCCAAAAAAACTATAAAACATCGATTTAAAAAATATTTTAGATGGAGGTTTTATCCAAAATGAATTTATCTCGGAAATTTTGAGCAAAATTGGTATGGAGGGTAGAAAGAGAATTACCAAAATTACGCCTGCAATTATACAATGTTTAAAAAACCCCTTTCTAGCTTCTCTCTCTACTACAAAAAACAGATACAAACTGAGAATAATAATTTGAGACGCTAAAACAAATAGCCCAAAGAAATGGGTATTAATCATTAATGCAGAAAATACAGCAAAAAATATTATGTGCTTTAAACTCTGTTTATTTAAAAATCTTACTAAATACAAAAATGAAAAAATAGTAAATAGCATTAGTAAGCTATAAGGTCTTGCTTCCTGTGAATAATAAATATGAAAATGATTTATTGACAAAATTAGAGCAGCGACCAAGCCCGCTTTCCTTGAATTCAATTCTTTGCCCAATAAATAAACTCCCAGAACACTTAAAATTCCCGAAATTACAGAAACACTTCTAACTACCACCACTAAATCCCCAAACAAATGACTAAAAAGACGAGCAATTAAATAATATAGATGTGGCATTTGCTCCCTTTTAACAGTAATATCATAAAATTCTCTATAAGAAAGCAATGAGTTTGTTTCAACCATTGTATGTATTTCATCAATCCAAATACTCTGAAAATCTAAATTATAAAAGCGCAATACAGCAGCTATAATTAAGATTAATACAAGGATTAATTTATAATTAGAAGTTAGTTCTTTAAATAATTTATAAATCATATTAATCCTTATTTATTGATAAACTGCTTGTATAGTTCGCTATTTGGAGCATTAATTATTTTCCTAGAACTTAGTTGTAATAGTAATATAATAAATGTTACCGAAAAAAGCTGTATAACCATTGATAACACAATGAGTATCAAACTTGAAGCCCAGCCGGGGATAGCACTTTCTGTAAAAAGTTTTTTAAATAAAACAAAACCTATAAGCAATGCACAAAATATCATTAGGTAAACTGAAAATTTCAGAATCCTAAAACATAAAATATCAAAATAAATGGAAATGGAACTAAAACCATGAATAATTAGGTTTGTCGTATTCATTTTTGATTTTCCGGCATATCGATTTCCTCGCTTTGTAGGAATTGTATCAATCTTAATTCTGGATTCTGCAATACTACTTGCGTAATGATTCCACAAGTTTGGCAATATAGCTACTTGGTTCAATAAATTAAATGGAATAGCACTGAAATTCCCAAAATCAATCTTTTTTCCTGTAAGTAATTTAAAAATTAATTTATAAAAAAAATATCCTGTTTTAAAGCCAATACCTTCACTTCGTTCTACCCTTCGGGCAAATACAATTTTATTATCGGCCTTCTTTACCATAGAAATAATGTCTGAAGGCTTATCTTCTCCATCTCCATCAAGTACAATTACATGACCTTCGGAATTAAAATTCTTTACCTTTTCATTTAAAATATACTGAATTCCTACAGCAACGGCTCTTTGATGACCAATATTTAGTTTTAAATCGACTATTTCAACAGGAATGTTACTCCCTAAAACAAAATTATTAAGTTCTGTTGAGCCATCGTTAATTACAACTGCACTAAAACGATATTCTGTATTGAGTTTTGCTTCTTTTTCGATATCTGCAATTAAAAAGGATAAACTTTCCCAATCGTTAAAGATAGGAATCAAAGAAATTATTTCTCTTTTGTGCATTAGTAGTTATTTAATGAAGGTTATGTTCCTCTAAAAATACCCTTGACGTTTACGATCTTCCATAGCCGTTTCAGAGCGCTTGTCGTCACTTCTGTTTCCGCGTTCGGTTTGACGCATGGCAGAAACTTCCATAGCTATTTTTTCAATGGTGTCTGCCTCACTTTCTATACCGCCGGTAATGGTAATATCACCCAAGGTTCTAAACCGAATTTTTTTAACTACGATCTTGTCTGTTTCGTCCAAAACCAAAAATTCTGAATTGGGTATCCAAGAGTTGTTTCTCCATACCACTTCGCGTTCGTGCGCAAAATATAATGAAGGTATGGCAATGTTTTCTCTTTTTATGTAATTCCACACGTCCATTTCGGTCCAATTGCTAATGGGAAAAGCTCTGAAATGCTCGCCTTCAAAATGCTTCCCGTTAAAAAGATTCCAGAGTTCGGGGCGTTGATTTTTGGGATCCCATTGTCCAAAATCATCCCGATGGGAAAAGAAACGCTCTTTGGCTCTTGCTTTTTCTTCATCACGCCTGCCGCCGCCAATGGCACAGTCTATTTTATGGCTTTCTATAGCATCCAGTAGCGTCGTGATTTGCAAGGCATTTCGCGTGGCATTTTTACCGCGTTCTTCAGCTACTCTTCCTTCGTTTATAGATTCTTGTACCGAACCTACAATTAACTGGACACCTAGTTCTTTGATAAGGTTATCTCGAAATTGAATCGTTTCAGGGAAATTATGTCCGGTATCTACATGCATTAACGCAAAAGGAATTTTGCAGGGAAAAAAAGCTTTTCGAGCCAAATGGGTAACTACAATGGAATCTTTTCCGCCGGAAAACAAAATCACCGGATTTTGAAATTGTGCCCAAACTTCTCTGAGCACATATATAGCTTCGCTTTCCAGTTCGTCAAGGTAATTTAAATAGTACTTACTCATGGTTGAGTTGTAATTTTGGCGTTATATGATTGATTATTCTTTTTACGGCTTCCTCTACTGTTTCGGTTTCTGTGTTTATTTCAATAGCCGGATTTTCCGGAGCTTCATAGGGTGATGTAATGCCGGTCATGTCTTTTATTTGTCCGGTACGTGCTTTTTTGTAAAGCCCTTTTACATCTCTTTTTTCACATGCTTCCAGGCTGGTATTGACAAAAACTTCTACAAAATTAACATCTTTAACCACATTCTTGATGTTCTCGCGGTCTTTTTTGTATGGGGAAACAAAAGCGGCTAAAACCACAAGACCGGCATCTATCATTAGTTTGGCTATTTCGGCTATGCGTCTTATGTTTTCTGTTCGGTCTTCAGGAGAAAATGTGAGGTCACTGTTTATACCTTTTCTTATATTGTCTCCGTCCAAACTGTACGTGTTAATGCCTTTTTTAAACAGTTCTTCTTCCAAGGCATTAGCCAAGGTGGATTTTCCTGAACCCGAAAGCCCGGTAAACCATATTAGAAAGGAATGATGTCCTTTTTGCACCATGCGTTCTTTGCGGGTTGTGCGGTAGGTATGCGGAGTGATGTTTTTTTTCATTACTGAAGTGTATTTCTGTTTTTTAGCCCATAGTCTAACTTATACCATATTTTTTCATGGAAATAATACAATACCATTTTAGTCACTATTTCTGCAAACCCGATTTTTAATCCGGTAAGCGGGTTTCCTGTAATAATCCATGCCAAAACCATGGTGTCCAGTGTTCCTAACATACGCCAGGTTATGGTTTTTAAAACGTGTCTTTTATTGCTGTTGTGAAATCGCGTTTTAAACCAAATGCGTTCATGAACATAGTACAATCCCATTTTAGTTATCATTTCTGCAAACCCGATTTTTAATCCGGTAAATGGGTTTCCGGAAATAATCCACGAAATCACAATGGTATCTAACGTACCAATGGCTCTCCAAGTGATAGCTTTTGCTATATGTCGTTTATGCGAATTGTCTTTCATTTATTGTGATACCAAAAACCAGGGATTTAACAATTGTTCTTTGTTGTAACGTAATGGCTGATTGGTTTCTTTTGAAATTACTTCAACCCCAACTGCATTACAGATAGCTTGACCCGCAGCCGTATCCCATTCCATAGTTGGGGCAAACCGCGGATAAACATCCGCTTTTCCTTCAGCAATTAAACAAAATTTTAAAGAACTTCCTTTGGACACCATTTCTACTTGTTTGCCTTGTTTTTTTAGCGAAGCCACAAACTCTTGTGTTTCTGCATTCATGTGAGATCTACTGCCTACTACTTGCACGGTGTGGTTCGCAGCAGGTTTGGGCTGTAGTGCTACAGCATTTTCTATTACCTGATTAAGGGAAGCTTTATGGGTTTCCAATTGAGCCTTGAATGCGTTTTTAGCGCTTACTTCTGCAAAATAAATGGTTTTTACGGCGGGTACATAAATTACTCCCAACACCGGTTTTTGGTTTACCACTAAAGCGATATTTACGGTAAACTCTCCATTGCGTTTTATAAATTCTTTAGTGCCGTCAACAGGATCTACAATCCAGCATGTATCCCATTGCTTTCTGACGGCAAATTCAATTTGCTTGTTTTCTTCAGAAATAATGGGAATGTTGGTGGACTTTAAATAGTGGTTTATGATTTTATTTGCGTTTTTATCCGCTAGTGTTAATGGCGATTTGTCGTCTTTGTATTCTACCTCAACAACCGTGTTGTATACTTTCATGATTTCATCGCCGGCATGTAACGACGCAGTTATTGCGGTTTGCAGATTTTTGGTTAATTCCATACTTTTTTTACGGTGATTAGCTCAATTTAATGTGTTGCAAATGTAGGCATTTAAAGGGAAAATTAAGTTACTTTGGGTCAGGTTTTGGGTATTTCGTTTAGGTTAGAATAGGTTGAATTGTTCTTTTTAAATCTTCCTCCCAGCTTAAAATTTTAGGATATTTTGCAAGTGCTTTTTGGTTGCTTAACACACTATACTTAGGTCTTTCGGCTTTGGTTTTGAATTCGGCTACCGGGTTTATTTTTTGGTTTTCATACATTGGAAAATAGTCTGCAATCGCTCTGGCAAACCCAAACCAGGATGTTTTTCCACTTGCCGTAACATGGTATACTCCATAGGTGTTTTCTTTGCTTTTTATTAAGAAATAACAAAATTCTGCCACTAATGTTGTACTTGTGGGAATACCTGTTTGCGAATCGATTATGTTTAGTGTTTCGTTTGCTTTGATTTTTGAAACTATGGTTTTCAGGAAGTTTTTTCCGTATATAGAATACAGCCAGGAAGTTCTGAGGATAAAGTGTTTTGGGCAATTTTTCTGAATGTATTGTTCGCCGGCTTCTTTAGATTTACCGTACTGATTGATAGGATGTGTGATGTCTTTTTCTGTATAGGGTTGATTTTTCTTTCCGTCAAAAACATAGTCCGTAGAAATATGAATAAATACGGTGTTTGTTTCACGGCATTTTAGGGCAAGCGTGTTCACCGCCTGCGCGTTTATTAAAAAGGCCTTGTGTGGTTCTTCTTCGGCTTTTTCAACATTAGTGTAGGCCGCGCAGTTAATGCAATAATCAAACGAATGGATATTAAAAAATGAATTTATGGCTTGGTCGTTGCTAATATCCAGTTGTGCTTTGTCTGCAAATGTAAACTCAATATTATCCTGATTCAACGCATGCTGTTGTTTTATGGTTTTTGCTAGTTGCCCGCTGGCTCCGGTAACTAAAACTTTACAAGACATTTTGAATGGCATTGAACGTTGGTAGTGTTTTGTCTTTTTCTGAAAGAATCAGGTCTTTTTCGGGTAATTGCCAGTTAATATTCAGCGTGGCGTCGTTATAAATAATTCCGGCTTCTGCTGATTTGTTGTAATAATTATCACATTTGTAGGAAAAGATGGTGTTTTCTTCTAATGTTAAAAACCCATGGGCAAATCCGCGCGGAATAAATAGTTGTTTTTTGTTTTGAGCGGAAAGCTCTATTGCTATATGTGCTCCGAAAGTTTTGGAGTTTGGTCTTACATCCACAGCTATATCTAAAACCCTGCCTTTAATGACTCTTACCAGTTTTGCTTGCGCGTAGTTGCCGGTTTGAAGATGTAAGCCACGCAAAACTCCTTTCGAAGAAAAAGACTCGTTGTCTTGAACAAACTCAATTTTCAATCCTGTTTTTTGGTTAAATAATTCTTGATTGAAGCTTTCAAAAAAATATCCTCTGTTGTCGCTAAAAACCTGAGGTTCAATAATAAAACAATCTTTTATATTCGTTTCCTTTATTGTCATGTTTATCTTTTATTCAAAAGTCCCAAAAGATTTTTACCATACCCGCTTTTGATTAATCCTTTTGCAAGTTTTTTAAATCTTTCTTCGGTTATATACCCCATTTCAAAAGCTGCGGCTTCTATAGAGCCTATTTTTAACCCTTGTCTTTCTTCAATTACCTCAACAAATTGTGCGGCTTGCATTAACGATTGAAAAGTGCCGGTATCCAGCCAAGCTGTTCCTCTGTCTAAAATACTCACGTGCAGTTTTCCTTGCTCTAAATATACTTTATTAACGTCGGTAATCTCCAGCTCGCCTCTAGGACTTGGTTTAATCTTTTTTGAAATTTCAACAACGTTATTGTCATAAAAGTAAATCCCGGGAACCGCATAATTAGATTTTGGTTTTGACGGTTTTTCTTCAATAGAAATAACTTTTCCATCAGCATTAAATTCAACCACTCCATAGCGTTCCGGGTCATGAACTCTATAAGCATATATGATTCCTCCATTGGGGTTATTATTGGCCTGTAACAACTGTGACAGTCCGGTTCCGTAAAAAATATTGTCTCCCAATATAAGTGCGACTTTGTCTTTTCCTATAAAAGTTTCGCCTATTATAAATGCCTCGGCTAGACCTTTGGGTTCATTTTGAACGGCATAATGAAATTCGCAACCGTACTTCTTTCCATCACCAAGCAAATCTTTAAAAAGAGGTAAATCTTTAGGTGTTGATATAATTAAAATTTCTCTTATCCCGGAATACATGAGCGTTGAGAGTGGGTAATATATCATGGGTTTGTCATAAATAGGCATCAGCTGCTTGCTAACCGATAGGGTAAGCGGATGAAGCCTGGTGCCGGAACCGCCGGCAAGAATTATTCCTTTCATGTTGTATACTTTTTTACGTACCACTGCACCGTTTTTTTCAGTCCGGTTTCAAAAGTTTCTTCAGCATTCCAACCCAATTCATTTTCTATTTTTGAAGCATCTATGGCATAGCGAAAATCATGACCGGGTCGGTCTTTAACAAAAGCGATTAGCTCTTTGTATGATTTTTCTTGAGGTAGAATAGCATCCAGTTCACTACAAATAGTATGGGCAATATATAAATTGTTGCGCTCATTTTTTCCGCCAATATTGTAGGTTTCTCCGGCTTTCCCTTTGTTGAAAGCCAGCTCAACTCCTTTGCAATGGTCCAGCACATAAAGCCAGTCTCTTATGTTTTTCCCGTCGCCGTATATGGGTATGGGTTTGTTTTGAAGTGCTTTTCTGATAATCGTTGGGATGAGTTTTTCGTCGTGCTGTTTTGGGCCGTAATTGTTTGAACAGTTTGTAGTCACTACATTGAGTCCATACGTATGAAAAAAACTTCTTACAATAAAATCGGATGAGGCTTTTGAAGCACTGTATGGGCTGTTTGGCGCATAGGGAGTTTTTTCTGTAAAAAGGCCTGTTTCTCCTAAACTTCCATAGACTTCATCTGTTGAAATATGCAAGAATCGATTGTTTTCCATACCCTTTTTAGGCTTTTGTGGTGACTCCATCCAGAATTTCATCGCTGTGTTTAACAAGTTAAAGGTTCCAAATACATTGGTTTTTATAAACTCATCCGGTTTTTCTATAGAGTTGTCTACATGCGATTCTGCGGCAAAATGTATGACTCCGGAAATGCGGTATTCTTCAAAAAGGGATTCCACTAGTTTTGCCTCACAAATATCTCCTTTTACAAAGGTATAGTTTGGGTGATGTTCCACTTCTTTCAAATTAGAAAGCTCACCTGCGTAAGTGAGCTTGTCTAAGTTGATAAATTGTATTTTCGGATTTTTATTAACCATGTATTGGATAAAATTAGACCCAATAAATCCTGCTCCGCCTGTTACTAAAAGTGACATATGGTTATATTTTGTCTTTGTATCTTTCTAAATAATTTAGTGCCTTAAGAACTAAAAGTATTAAGAAAACGACAGTAAACAATAGCGCTGCGTAAAATATTTTGTAGCTGAATTTTACGTCCAATATTTCTACGGTATTGTCTATAATTCCTTCATCTTGTTGGCTGGAGATTACTTCTACTATTTTACGTATATCGTCTTTTTTTCGTTGAATCTCTACCAATTCTCTTCTTAACTTGATGTCGCTTGTATATAACTCAAATTCTTTAGTCGTATTTTGTTCTTCGGCATTGTTTATTAATATACTTGTTTGTGAATTGGTGTCTTGGTTTTCCTTTTCTAAAACTCTTTGATATACTTTTTGCAAAGAATCAGATTCTTTTAACGATTCTATGATAATGCGTTCTCTGTAGCTTAATTCGGCTAAATCTTTTTCTCGCTCATTTTTAAAAAATTCGATGGCCTCAATATTTTTTATGACTTCAGGCAAAATCTTTTTGAGTAAGTCTTTTCTGGAAGACTTTACGGTTAATCTTTGGTATTCATAATCGTAGTCGCTGGAGTTTTCTAGAAAAGTTTCAAAGTCAATATCCTGGGCTATCGTTGAATCTACCTCTCTTTTAAATTTATCAAAAACTTTGAGTTTACTGTTTTCGTTTAGTACAGACTCCATTTCAAAATAAACCAAATGTGAGGCTTCTTTGGTGGTTAAATTTAGTGACTCAGAAAGTGCAAGAGTGTCTTTGTCTAAAATTAAATCATTGTAGTAGTTCAATAGATTGTATAAGCTTTCACCGGTATTGTAGTTTTGCTTTATTACTGCATTTGACGAATATACCGGTTCGGAAAACTTGAGTTTTACATACCCAATACCAAACCCTATAAGTGCTGCAGCAGCCAGTAGAATAAAGTTCTTTTTTATGAAAAAGATAAACCAAACTGCTGCCATAAAGATACCGTTAAGTATCGTTCCAATAAACTTGAAAAGCCTTTCAAAGGCGTTGCCTATCAGCTTAAATAATTGCCCTAAATCTACTTCTTCACTTGAAGGCTTTTCTGGTATGTTCTTGCTCATATGGTAAAGTTAATTAAATAATTGTTCTAAAATTTTTCTGGTTATTAAATAAGTGGGTTTTACTCCGGTTGTTCCCAGTCCGCCGGAAGCTAATGTGCTTCCTGTTTTTAGGGGATTATCGCTTGCGTAATAGGCGTAGCGTACTTTTACATTGGGGTTTATGTTGCCTCTGACTTTTGATGCGGCTTGAATGGCTTTTTGATAATGTGCTCCTTCCATTTCCAGCCCGATTACATTCCAGGTGGAATTGTTAAAAAACTTAAGTATTTCTTTGTTTTGCAATGAGGTTCCCAGCACGGTAACCATAGTGCCTTGATAAACATTTATACTGTTTCCTTCCAGGTCTTTTTTACTTAACTCGTTTTTAAATGGATAATTGTCTGCCGTTCCTTCAAAAATATGTGCTGATGGAATCATGATATCGCCTTTGTCTCCTTCTAAAATTCCGGCTTTACCCATTATTGAAATTGATTGTATGTTTAGGTGTGTATTTTCACCGTTAAGTTTTATGGGTTTTAACAACTCATCCATCGTTTCATAGGCTTGTTCACCAAAGGCATAATCCATGACCAAAATTACAGGTTTCTCAGCAGTCGAAAATGCCTTGCCAACAGCAATGTCCAGTTTTGTGATGTCAATTTTTGAAGTGTCAAAAATCTGTACATCTATATTTGTCCCTGAAGTATCCGGAATGTAGATCATGCCGTTTTTTAATGCCACTGTTGTTGTTTTGTTTCGAAGTGCTTCATTTTCCTTCTGGCTTAATGCCTCGTAAACTTGAAAAATATCTTTTTTGGTCAGTAGCGTTTTAAGTGCTTGGGGTGCGAACAGCGAGTTCATAACACTGTGCATGTTGGCGCTTATGATATGAATGGGTCTGTCCAGTAATTTATTCTTGAATAGAATTTCTTTAATTGTATTTGCCCAAATTTCTCCATGGATATGATGTCCCAAACGCTCTCTTAATACCGGGCTGAAGGTTACGGTTCTTTTGTTGTTGTTTATCACTTCTTCTATGGCCAGTTTCCCAAGCCAGTAAATAATATGCAACAAGCGTTCCGGTTGATCTGGCAGTGCAAACTTGCTGTATACGGCAGACAACTCGTTGAATGTTCTACCTAAAATATTTGCCGTGTGGGTTATGGCAACTTCACGTTCTTGTTGTGATAGTTTATTTTTTGAAAGCACGGCTTTTTCAAGCTTTACCCAGTCTCTAATGGTATTTCCATTGTCATCAATCAGTACGCGTTTGCTGATTTTATGGGACTCTACAAAAAGAAAGGTAAGGTGGGTTAATATGTCATAAATTTCTGATCTGCCGCGTGTTATTTCAATGTTCATTTGTTCTTCATCAATCCTGTAGCAGTTTCTTCTTCTTTTGGCCGGAATAATTGGTTTAAAATGAGAGTCTCCATAGCCTTCATCGCTGGTGAGATTTATGTATGTGCATTCCTCTATGCCTTGGGGCAATCTTTCTATAACGTAGAGTAACCCTTCGAGTTCTGCTTTTTCTTCTGCAATAGAACCGTATATTTCCGGGCGAAGTAAAAGCAAGGCCTCTCTTAAGGTTTCTCCGGAAACGCCCATAGGCTTATAAAACCCCCGATTGAACAAATGCCTCATGGTAATGTACATTCTTTCAATGGCGTTTGAACTCTCTTGAGCTCTCGTTCTTTCGTGTTTTTTAATTTTACTCATTCGTGTATTTTGACGAACAAAGATATAACTATTTGGTTAATTCTAATTGCTTTAGTACATCTGCTATTTTTCGGTCGTTAGCCAATCGTGGGATTTTGTTTTGACCTCCCAGTTTACCTATTGACTTCATATAGCGGTTAAACCCTTGGGGCTTAACCACAGTTATATGCAGTGGCTGTAGTACTTTTCCTTTAATTAAGTCCTGATAGTAGCTGTTTTGGTTTTGAACTGAGGTGTCCAGTAGTTCTGATAAGGTTTTTAGGTTTTTAGGCTGTGTTTCAAATTCAATAAACCATTCGTGATAAGGCAATCCGTGAGCAGGATTTGTTTGAGGCGCCACCGTAAATTCTGAAATTTCAATGCCTAAGGTTTTTATAGCTTCCTCCATGGCTTGCTCTACTTCTTTGCCAATGACATGTTCGCCAAATGCAGAAATAAAATGTTTTATTCTCCCGGTAACGACTACTCTGTAAGGTTTTACTGAAGTGAAAGCCACCGTGTCTCCCAGATTGTACGCCCAAAGTCCGGCGTTGGTAGAAATAATCATGGCGTAATTTACACCCGTTTCCACTTCGCCAAGGGTTAGACGTTTGGGGGTTGACGTGTAAAATTCATCGGCTTTTACAAATTCGTAAAAAATTCCTGAGTTTAACTGAAGCAACAATCCTTTTTCGCTTTGTTTATCCTGAAAAGCAAAAAAACCTTCGCTCGCCGGAAAAAGTTCAATACTGTCTACTTTTCTCCCTATAAGTTTTTCAAATTTGGCCCTATAAGGCTCATAGTTTACGCCTCCAAAAATAAAAAGACTGAAGTCTTTAAAAACTTCGCCTATGGGTAACCCTGTTTTTGCAATAGTCCGCTCAAAATACATTTGAACCCATGATGGAATGCCGGAAATAACCGTCATTTTTTCGGGTAATGTTTCTTCTACTATTGCGTCTACTTTGGTTTCCCAGTCTTCAATACAATTGGTTTCCCACGAGGGCATTCGGTTTTTTTGAAGGTATTTTGGGACATAGTGCGCTACAATACCCGAGAGCCTGCCAAGCTGAATCCCATTTTTTTTGTCCAGTACAGGGCTGCCTTGTAAAAATATCATCTTTCCGTTTATAAATGCGGTATTGCCTGTTTCGTGAATGTAAAGTAAAATAGCGTTTCTTGCGGCTTCAATATGATGGGGCATACTTTCTTTAGTAATCGGGATGTATTTTGCTCCTGAAGTTGTGCCGGATGTTTTGGCAAAGTAGATGGGTTTTCCTTTCCAAAGTATATTTTCTTCGCCTTTAACTACGCGGTCAATGTAGGGCTTCAATTCTTCGTAATCCCGAATAGGCACACGCTTTACAAAATCGGCGTGTGAAGTAATGTTTGTATAGTCATGGTCTATACCAAACTGCGTTGACACGGCACCTTGAATTAACTTAGCAAATACTTTCTTTTGGGTCTGAATCGGATGATTGGCCCATTTTTTTATTTTTTTATGAATTCTGGCGGCAAAGGGTTTTGCTAAGGTGGCTTTTATGGAGAACATTGCTAAAATTCTATAAAATTGGTAGGATCAATAGGGTAACCGTCGCTCCACAGTTCAAAATGTAGATGTACTCCGGTTGAAAATTCACCCGAACTTCCGGCAATAGCTATAACTTCTCCTGCTTTAACTAAGTCTCCTTGAGTTTTGGTAAGTGAGGAATTGTGTTTGTACACCGAAATAAGTCTGTAGCTATGTTCTAAAATAACAACGTATCCGGTTTCTGTGGTCCATTCAGAAAAAATCACCGTGCCGTCTGCAGTGGCTTTTACCGGAGTGTCTTTGGTAACGGCTATGTCTATGGCGTAGTGTTTTTCTTTGGGATTGTACTCTTGTGATATGGTGCCATTAACCGGTGGAAATAAGACAAAGTTTGAGACAGCGGTAGCCGATTCAAATAGGTTGAACTTATCTTCTTTAGCTACTTTTTCTCGCAGTATGGAATCGGTTTTTGAAGGTAGCAAATCCAGCTCCATAACTTCATTTTTAGCTTCTTCAATTATAGAATCTCTGTTGAAATCTACTATACTGATTTCGCCTTGCAGTACTTTTTTTATGGACGCGTAATATCTTTCATTTACTTCTATAATGTTTTGCAGGGAATCGGTTTGATAGGTTAACGCTAAGGCTTGTTTTTTTAAAGCGGTAGACGAATACCCCGGTATGTATTCCCGTAGCGGTGTAAAAGCAATGCCCAAGGTAGTAACAGTAACTAAAAAAATAGCAGATAGCATAAGTAGAACAAATACATTGAGCCGTGTTAACTTAAACGAAAGGCGTTCTTCAAACGTGTCTTCATTTAATATAACAAGCCTGTATTTATTGAGCAGCTTTCTGGCTATTGGTTTTTTTTCTTTTTTGTTTGTTGCCATTTGGACAAAATTAATTAAAAAAACGCTTGTTGATGTTTATGTTTTACTAAAGTTGCTGTTAAAACGAATTAATTAAAGTTTAATTATTAACTTTGCTTTTTAAATCTAAACCATATGTTATCCTTAAGTATATTTTTGGTGGTAGGTCCTTGGCAGTATATTGTTATTGGCGTGGTCATTCTGCTTCTTTTTGGCGGGAAAAAAATCCCTGAATTAATGAAGGGTTTGGGAAAAGGCATTAAAGAGTTTAAAGATGCCAGCAAAGAAGAAGACCCTAAAGAAAAAAAAGACTAAGTATTCTCGAAAAATTCAAAACCCTCCATATACGAGGGTTTTTTTTAGTTAATTTTTACAGATTTAATAATCGTTTCCAGTTCAAACATATAATCGCGTTTAGCCACTGATGGCGCAAAGGCAAAACCTTCTAATATTAAGTACCTGTTGTTGGGTTTATCTTCTATTAGATAGTTTATAAACGGTCCGCCCATAACTGCATTTTTTACTTCCCAGGTACTTTTAATTTCATACGTTTTTCTTCCTTGTATTTCTGTTTCAAACAAAAAAGGTGAATAGGCTTTTTCGGTAATCATATAGGAACCTTCTAGCGGTCCGGGAATATGTGCTTTGCCAATAGAATCTCTTATTTTAATCATTTGTGGAACCAGGCTGTCGTTAATTGTTATCGCACTTAAAGGCAGTTGATAAATGAGTAAATTGGTAGTTCCGGTGGTGATGTCTTTTCGTATCCAGAAAAAGTCTTTTTCTTCTTTTGCAATTCGGTATACCGAAGGAAATTTAAGGGTAATTCCCAAAGCTTCCTGAATGGTTTTGGTATTGTGTGGAGACAGGCTTATTCTGCGTAATTTTTCTTTTTGTTCTTGTTGCTTGAACAAGGTAATCATTTTATTGGCCTGACTGCTTAACTGATCAATGAGTTCTTGGTTGCTGTTACCGGTAATTAAAATTAGTCGTTGTGGTTTTGCCAGCACATTACTTAAGTATTTAACTTCCGGAGAGCCTTCTTCAATTTTTAATATGGTTCTTCCTTTGGTTGCAAAACCATCAAATACACTTGGCGGAATTTGTTTTAGCGTAAAAAGCGGTTCATCCTGAGGCAAACCATCTACCGGCGCAGCAAAAATAGTGCGTATCTGATCTCCAACGTTGCCTTCCCACAGCTTGTTTTCAATTACTACGGTAAGTTCGTTGATATTTCCTAAAGATTCGCCCACAATGCGTTGTGTAGTATCGTTTTTGCAGGAGGACAAAAAGACCACGAAAATGGTACTAAGTAAAATGTTTTTCATATTGGCTATTTTTAAATGAAACGTTTACCCCTTGGAAATTTTTAATTTCATGCCGGGTTTCAACACATTACCACTAATACCGTTCCAATCTTTAATATTTTGTACAGAAACTCCGGGAAATTTTTTTGAAATACTCCATAGCGAGTCTCCTTCTTTTACAACATATGTGGTTTTAGTTGATGGTGAGTGTGAGTTCGTATTGTTTACATTTGCTATAGCTTGTGGTGTTCTGGGGTATATGGACAAGCGTTGCCCTATACGCAAATCGTTGCTTCTCAATCCGTTCCATTGTTTTATTTGGCTCACTCTTACCCCGTATTGACGCGCAATTTTACCCAAATAATCACCGCTTTTTACCCGATAGGTAATTTTAGTGTCTGAATCGAAAAACTGTGGTAATGGTTTTTCTCTTTTGTCAAACTCAGCCTTGGCAAACGCATAAATAGCGTCCTCATTTGCTGCAAATACTCCGGCTGCTTTACGCGGAAGTCGAAGTACGTATTTTTCTTCTTCAATAAAAGGAATAATATCAAGTTTATATGACGGGTTTAAAAACTGAAGCGTTTCCATGTCAACTCCTGTTTTTTCAGAAACTTGATCGAGCGTAATCATTTGCTTGACCAAAAGGGTATCTGTTTCTATATGATTAAACACGGGCTTTTCAGGAAAAAATCCATGCTCTTCGGCATATTCAAAGATATACATTGTGGCTAAAAACGCCGGCACATAGCCTGCCGTTTCCCTAGGCAAATACGCTCGTATGTTCCAGTAATTATTATACCCGCCTGAACGTCTGATGGCTTTGGTAACATTTCCCGGACCGGAATTATAGGCGGCCAATGCCAAATCCCAATCGCCAAATATTTCATACAGCTTGGAAAGGTATTTTGCGGCGGCTTCAGTAGATTTTATTGGGTCGCAACGTTCGTCGACATAACTACTTACGTTTAGCCCAAACATTTTACCGGTACTGAACATAAATTGCCACAAACCCGTTGCGCCAACCCTAGAGCGTGCTCTGGGTTTTAGCGCCGACTCTACAATGGCCAGATACTTAAGCTCTAACGGAATATTGTATTTGTCAAACTCATATTCAAACATAGGAAAGTAGAAATGGCTCAGTCCCATAAGTCGTTCAAACGAAGTTCGTCTGTTTTTCAAGAAGGTTTTTATCACATTTTCCAGTGCCGGATTGTAGGCTATGTTGAATGGGGTTTTTGCATTTAAAAGTGCCAGGCGCTTTTTTAGTGTATCTGTTGGCAGTTCAGGGAAATCAACTTCTTTATAGTCAAGCTTGTTTATAGTTTGGTAAATTGTGTCGAAAAGGTGGTTGCCGTAAAGTTCTTCCAGCCATTTTTGGTCTAGGCCGGAAGCAAAATCATCATCCGTCAAGTGGTTTATTTCCAAAGAATCTTGCTTTTGTGATGTGTATTTTATATTCCCGTCAATAGTTGTACTCTTGTTGTATTGCACTCGGTTTTTTAAACTGTCTTGCCCATAGCCTAATGCGGCTAAAAGAAATAGCGTAAAAAAAATGGTCCCTCTGAAATTCATTTAAAAAATAGTTTTATCTATCAACAGTAGATATTATAAGACATGCAATAATATTCAAAAACTGGGTTTAGAACAACATTTTAACACAAATATTTGCGTTTCATCGATTGAAGTCCTATGCTTAAAACGTTTTGATTTTTTTAAAATTGTTACCCCATGAGGTTTCAGCTTCATATTTTACTAAAAATAGTATGTGCATTTTAATAATA
>DASRWB010000023.1:0-37795 GCA_035654775.1 Flavobacteriaceae bacterium
GTATGGTGTCGTTGCCTAGGGTAAAGTAGCTGTATTTTCGCTGGTAAAAATATACCCCGAAATACATAGCTGAAATCACAAGCCAACCGTAGTCTGTCCAAAGCGGTGATTCTTTTAGCATTCCTAAAAAAAACCAAATCAATCATACCGTCCCTAAAATCAGGTTCCCATTCATGTATTTTTTTTGTAATGTACTTGTATATTGAAAACGAGTTACCTCGCGGGTTATTCCTTTTACTTTATAAAGATAACAAAACCCGTAACTAAATTTACGGGTTTTGTAGCCCTATATGCTTTGTTATTCTCATTTCTTAGGGTTTCACCACAGTGTGTTCCCAGTAGAGTCCACTAATATCAGTGATTTTCAAGATGTAAATGCCACTTGCTAAATTTTGCAGAGCCTCGTTTTTTAAAGTGATTTTAGCCCTAGCTCCTAAAGGCAATATGAGACTATGCTTTCCGGGCTTTACTTGTGCTACGTAGTAATTAAAGATATGTTCTTGGTTAAGCGAAGCCAAATCAGTTTGTTCATATTGCACTATCTTTTTGCCTAGCTCGTCACGTAATTCAATGTTTATTACCCAGGAACCATACACATCAACACCTTCAGTTCTGAATACTTCAAATGACAATGCTGAATCTGTTAAAGTCCCGGCACTAATTTCAAGCTTAGGCTTGACCGACTTGTTGTGCAGTGTGCCCCATAATCCGCCGTGAAAAACCTGATTGGTCATCAAGGTCATTCCAAAAATGAAGAGTGATCCCACTAAAACCAATTTCGGGAAATAACGTTCGTTAATTGGCAGTATGCCCGAGCCTAGCCAGGCAAAGGCTTTCTTTTGAGTAAAGGGATAGTTTTTATGCATTAAATAACGGTCGATGGAGTACTTTCCGCTTCCGGTTAAAAACAGTAAAAAGCCTGAGGCTATCCCCAGCACACCTATTTGCCATTCATCCAGACAAGTAGTTCCTATCCATCCGGAACCTAAGAGAATACCCATCGCTAGGGCAAACACCCCGATACTCATTAGCCGGGTAAAGAGTCCGAACATGATAAACAAACCTACAACGCCTTCAACAATAGTAAAAGCAACCATGTTTATCCAAAGAATATCGGGGTTTTCAACGAGATACTGAATCAGAGGCTTAATGCCCAGTGCATTAGGCAAAAAGTGATTAAACTTTTCTCCGATATATCCCGCAGTTTCGGGGTCGAGTTTATTGGTTAAAATCGTTCTTCTCCAAAAGGCTGAAAAATAGGTCCAGCCTATTACTAATCGTATTGCAAGCGCTAGTAGTCCTGCATCATTTTTTATGCTTATGTGTTTCATTTGTGGTTTATTTGTAATTCATATTGTGACAGCGGGTGCTGTCTTGATATTGGTTTAGGCTAAAAAAGGCATTACGAATAAACCTTGAGGTTTTGATATAGAATGTATAAGGGAATGTTTGTACCTGAAGGGTTTTCTCCGGTAATCAATGAAAGGCATGAGTTACTTGCAAGTACAGTAAGGGTTGAAAACGGAACCGAAAACAGCGCCTGCGGTGATTGAGACTCAGGCTTTGTCACTTGTTCAACCGCTTTATGAACGTCAACAGTATAGCAGCTTGTTTGGGAAAGCACCGTTTGACTCTTACCGGGAACTTGCGTTTGGGCGATGCCCAATTCTGCTTGAATATAGTTTCTAACCTTACATGGCGAAAGCAACAGCAGCAAAGCCAAACCGGATACGGCAAGTAATATACGGATATGTATTAGGCGTGCATTAGGGTTCACCCGGCAAAGGTAGTATTTGTTTGCTTTCTATGGTGTTAGGGTTTTCTTAATATATGGGATGATTAAGGTGTATTTTTCTTGGCTTGTTCCGTATTGAGGTTTTATGTGTGGGCTAAACCGGTAACTTGCTAAGCCAGTGTTTTAAATCTACTTCCTGCTTGATTAAGGCGGACAGTTGGTTTATTTTTACACGTTTTTGTTCCATGGTATCGCGGTAACGAAGGGTAACGGTTTGGTCAACCAAAGTGTCGTGGTCTACAGTGATACAGAAAGGTGTACCTACGGCATCTTGCCTTCTGTAGCGTCTGCCTACAGCATCTTTTTCGTCATAATCTACCGTAAAATCCCACTTAAGGTCGGCTGCAATCTGCCGGGCAATTTCAGGCAGGCCGTCTTTTTTTACCAAAGGCAGTACCGCTGCTTTGGTGGGAGCCAATACAGAAGGAAGTTTTAGCACGGTTCGGGTAGTGTTATTGTCCAGAGTTTCTTCGGTAAGTGCATTGGAAAATACAGCCAGAAACATACGATCCAGACCTATGGACGTTTCCAGTACATAAGGGACATAGCTTTTGTTTTCTTCGGGGTCAAAATACTGCAGTTTTTTCCCGGAGTATTTTTCGTGCTGACTTAAATCGAAATCGGTACGTGAATGTATACCTTCCAGTTCTTTAAATCCGAAGGGAAACTTAAACTCAATATCGCAGGCGGCGTCGGCGTAATGAGCCAGTTTTTCATGGTCGTGGAAGCGGTAATTTTCTTCCCCCAAACCTAACGACCGGTGCCAGTTAAACCTAGCTTGCTTCCAGTATTCGTACCATTGGTGTTGCGTTCCGGGTTTAATAAAGAACTGCATCTCCATTTGTTCAAACTCGCGCATACGAAAGATAAACTGACGCGCCACGATTTCGTTTCTGAAGGCTTTGCCGGTTTGTGCAATACCAAAAGGGATTTTCATACGTCCGGTTTTTTGAACATTCAGAAAATTCACAAAAATGCCTTGTGCCGTCTCGGGACGAAGATACAAATCTATGGAGTTTTCGGCAGAAGCTCCCAGCTTGGTGCCAAACATAAGGTTAAACTGCTTGACATCAGTCCAGTTTTTACTTCCGGATACGGGACATACTATATCTAAATCTTCAATGAGTTGCTTGAATCCTTTCAAATCGGCTTCCTCCTGTACTTTGGTTAGGCGTAGGGTAATTTCATCGATTTGTTTTTGTCTCCGAATCACATTGGGGTTGGTCTCCCGAAACTGTTGTTCGTCAAAAGCTTCACCAAAACGTTTTTTCGCTTTGTCAATATCTTTCTGAATTTTTTCGTTGATTTTCTCTCTAAAGTCTTCTACCAGCACATCGGCTCGATAGCGTTTTTTAGAGTCTTTATTGTCTATCAGCGGATCGTTAAAGGCATCGACGTGACCCGAGGCTTTCCAGGTGGTAGGATGCATAAATATGGCGGCATCTATCCCCACAATATTTTCATGCATGTGAACCATAGCTTTCCACCAGTAGTCGCGTATGTTGTTTTTAAGCTCTACTCCGTTTTGGGCGTAATCGTACACCGCACTCAGCCCGTCGTAAATTTCACTGCTTTGAAACACATAGCCGTATTCTTTGGCATGTGAGATTACCTTTTTAAATTGATCGTCTTGGTTTACCATGTTGCAAAAATAAAAAACCGTTCTGTATATAGAACGGTTTGGTGCAATAAAAAAATAAGGTTGGGTTAGTTTAATTCAATAGTGGTGTTTTCTATGAGTTTGTCTTGGTGAAAGACGTTTACAAAATACAGCCCTTTGGCGAAGGGTTCACCGGTATTAGCGGCTATAGTTTCGCAAAAATTGTGGGTAGTTTCCAGATTTGTTAACATCGCCTTTTTACTGAAAATAAGCGAAGAGTTTCCAAAACTCACCACGCCTTTATTCGCCATAACATTGTTACTGGGGTTAAGCACTTGTATGTACAGTTCAGTACCTTCCAGACTGGCATAGGGTGGTGTTAGGGTGAAGCACACTTCTAGGTAATTTACCCGTTTAGCCTTGGTGGTTTTCACCGGTTTTCCCAGCAGGGATTTGGAAATGGCGCAGGCATTAAAAGAGGCTAGTTGCACCGTGTTTTTTACTGCTTTTTCAGAAACTGAGGCTGTGGGTTGTACTGTACCGGTCTGCGTATGTTCCTGTGGTTGGGGAATCTCCCATTCCGGTGCTTGCTTGGAACTGATTAACTTCAGTTGCTTTTCTAAGGTGTTTTTTTCTTGTAGCAAGGCTTGAACCTGCTGCTTGTACTCAGCTAATTTTAATTGATTGTATTTCAGTATTTTCAAGGAGTCCAAAGCTTGCTTTGCTTGTTTTTCCGAAGTGGCCAATTGTGCTTGTAGTGTGGTATATTCATTCTCCAATGCGTTGTACAGCGAAAGCACTTGAGACAACTCATTGGAAACCAGCTTTTGCTCTTGTTGCATGAATTCCTGCTTCTGACGGAGCGAGTTTGTACTGATAAAACTGTAAGACCCTAAAACCAAAACGGCTACTGATAACGAACCAATAATTAACCGGTAGTTAAATAATTGAGGGATAACTATCATGTCAATAAATTAATTTCGGTACGAAACTAAAGATATTACCACACACTTTTTTTTTTAATCGATTAAAAGAGAAAATACTTGTTAAAGTTCAGGTCTTAACACTTATTTAAGTATCTTTAAAGAGCCTATGGTAAAGGCATAGCCATGAGTAAAGCACTTTTTAATTTATTCTTTCCAAAGGTTTGTTTTGGGTGTAATTCTTTATTAAAAGATTTTGAAAGTTATGTATGTACTCTGTGCCGTCATGAACTTCCTGCTACCCAATTTCATTTTACCGGAGATGATACCGTAAAAAAAATACTCTACGGAAGAGCTCATCTGGAAAATGCTACCGCACTACTTCGTTTTGAAAAAAAGGGTGTTGTACAGCATTTGATTCACAATCTCAAATACAAAGGACATGAAGAAATTGGTGTTTTTTTGGGGCAATGGTTAGGTGAAGAATTAAAAACTCTTCCGGAATACCAAACAGTAGACTGTGTTGTGCCGGTACCTTTACATCGCAAAAAACTAAAAAAACGCGGCTATAATCAAGTGGCAAAGTTTGGGCAAGAAATTGCCAAAGCCTTGGAAGCAGAATACTTGGACCAGGTGCTCCTGAAAATAACAAACACCTCATCGCAGGTGTACAAAAATAGGTTAGCTCGCTGGTTTAACCCCGAAGAAGTGTTTGTTTGTCAAAACCGGGAGCGGCTTCGCGGCAAACATCTCTTGCTGGTCGATGACTTGATTACCACCGGAGCTACACTGGAAGCCTGTATAGAAGTGCTGAATGCGAAAACCACACACAAAATAAGTATAGCCACTATGGCAATTGTATAACCGGCTTTATTAATTCTAAATTAAATTGTTTCTTTGTTAAAAACTTTTCTACTACATGCCTAAACTAGTGTCAAATCTTTTTGTTATTCTTATGGTAGGCAGCCTTATTGTGGCTTGTGCGAACAGAGGAACGCCTCAAGGTGGTCCTAAAGACGAAAAACCACCTGTTATCGTAAAATCAGAACCTGAAAACTACGCTATAAACTTTAAGGCAACCGAAATAAAACTGTATTTTGACGAGTATGTGAAACTTAAAAACCTGTCAAAACAGCTTATTATTTCACCTCCTATGAATACGATGCCCGAAATTACTCCTTTGAGTTCTGCTAGCAAATACATCACTATAAAAATATTTGATACGCTGCAACCCAACACCACTTATGCGTTTAATTTTGGCAACAGTATTGTAGATAACAACGAAGAAAATGCCTTTCCGTTCTACAGATATGTATTTTCTACAGGATCTTATATTGATTCTCTGGAAGTTAAAGGAAATGTAAAAGACGCGCTTTTACTAAATACCGACACTTTTGTTTCGGTGATGCTATACGAAGTGGATTCGGCATACACAGACTCTTTGGTATACAAACAGCTACCAAAATATATCACTAATACACTAGACAGCACCACCACCTTTACCTTGTCAAATTTAAAAGCAGGAAAATACAAGCTCATTGCGCTAAAAGATCAAAATCAGGATAATAAGTACCAACAAAAATCAGACAAAATAGGTTTTATTGAAAACTACATTACCGTACCTCAAGATACCAGCTATTCGCTAAAACTCTTCACTGAAACTCCTGATTTTAAAGCTATCCGTCCCAAGTTGCTGTCAGGTGAGAAAATTGCTTTTGGCTATGAAGGTGATTACAGAAAAACCGATATCGAAATTACTTCGGTAGTCCCCGATAGTTTTGCTTACCGAATCACGAAAGAAAAAACGACCGACACTTTACTCTACTGGTATAAACCCCGAATGGCTTCAGATTCACTCCTATTCAAGGTTTCTCATCCTTCAGGTTATCAGGATGATTTTACCGTAAGAATAAGCGAGCAAAAAAGAGATAGTTTGGAAGTAAGCGCCACACATTCAGGCACCTTACACTTTGAAGAAACTTTTGGAATACGGGCAAACGTCCCCTTTGAGCAACTTGATTTTTCCAAACTTCGGGCAATAGACAAAGATTCTTTAGCAATAGACGTCACTAGTAGATTGGACACGCTAAACAACATTTACTTTTTTGATTTTGAAAAAAGTGAAGAAAACACCTATTCATTTCAACTGCTTCCCGGTGCCGTTACTGATTTTTTTGGACGTCAAAACGATACTTTAAACTATACCCTGAAAACAAAATCTACGGCCGATTACGGCAATGTACGGGTAACACTAAAGAACGCCACGTATCCGGTTATCGTTCAACTTACAGACAAAAATGGCGAAGTAAAAAGAGAACAATACAGTACCAAACCCGAACCTGTTGATTTCACCCATGTGGTGCCGGCTAAACTTTTCCTTAGAGTGATTTTTGACCGGAATAAAAATGGGCGTTACGATCCGGGGAATTATTTGCTGGGCATACAACCTGAACGGGTAAGCTACGACAGTGAGCAACTGGACATAAGAGCCGGATGGGATGAAGTCAGGGAGTTTACTCTTTTAGAATAAAATGGTCACGGTCTTCTAAAAACTTTAATTTGCTTCGGTAAAATGCAAGATGTTTTTTGTCCAGAGCAACTACTTCTGCGTGTTCCTTTCCTGTTTTTACAGCTGAAATAGGGTTGCCCAATACATCATATACGGCAGAATTTCCTGAATATTCATTCTGTTCGGCATCTTCTCCTACACGATTTACCCCGATACAGTAACACATATTTTCAATGGCGCGGGCTTTCAGCAAGGTATCCCAGGCTTGTATCCTGGGTTTTGGCCAATTGGCTACATAAAGTAAAACGTCGAAGTTTTCGGCGTTTCGCGACCAAACCGGAAACCGAAGGTCATAACATACCATGGGACATATTTTCCAGCCTTTGTATTCTACCACCACTTTTTTGTCACCTGCCGTAAACACTTTATCTTCGCCGGCCAATGAAAAAGAATGTCGCTTGTTGTAAGGTGTGATTGTTCCGTCGGGATATACAAAGAGCAACCGGTTGAAAAACTTACCGTTTTCTTCAATAATTAAACTTCCGGTTACTGCCATATCACGCGTAGTGGCTAGTTCCTTCATCCATGAAACCGATTTACCCTCCATAGATTCGGCTACGGCCTGAGGCTGCATGGTAAATCCTGTGGTAAAGGTTTCCGGAAGAACCAATAGGTCTATATTTTCCCCTAATTCGTCAAGCTTTTCGGTGATATGTTTTCGGTTTTTCTTAGGCTTTTCCCAAACCGTATTGGGCTGTATAAAAGCTACTTTTAGTACGTTAGTCATGAAATAAAACTACAATTTATTTTTCGCATTTTCATACTTCTTTTTGGCTTTTTCAATTCTGTTCTTCCATTTTTTAGAATCTTCCAAAGATAGTTTTCCTTTTTTGGTTTGAGCTTCATATTTCTTTATGAGTTCAAAATAGGTTGTTTCTGCTTTTTGAAGTTTTAGGTGTGCCTTTTCGCGCTTTTTTATTTGCTTTTCAGTCTTTTTTTGAATTTTTTCAGCTTTTTTTTGCTGCTTTTCTAATTTCTGTTTTGTTTTTTTGGCCTTTCTTTCGGCTTTAAGTTGCCGATCCCGTTTTTTAAAGATGAGCTTCTTTTCATCGGGAGATAATGCATCGGTTACATCTTTACCTTCTTTTATAATGATTTCTCCTTCCAGCTGGTAAATCGTATTTTTTACAACTACCTGCTGTGCATGCATTGTAGAAAAAAGAACTAGCATAACGGTTAAAAGTAAACCTCTCATGGTGTTGTTATTTATATGTTAAATTAAAATAGAATAGCTGTGTAAAAGTAACTATTTTGTCGAGGTTTTATATCTTTAGACACTAAAACTAATACCTATGCGATTTTTAAAATTTCTACTTCTTTTTATTACCCTGCAATTAAGCGCCCAACAAGGCGGCATGTGGATTCCTTCCTTGCTCAAAGGAATGAACGAAACCGAAATGCAAAGTTTAGGCAGTACGCTTTCAGCAGAAGATATTTATAATGTAAATCACTCCAGCCTGAAGGATGCCATTGGTCACTTTAACGGTGGTTGTACCAGTGAGGTAATATCACCAAAAGGTTTACTATTGACCAACCATCACTGCGGATACAGTCAGATTCAATCCCACAGTTCGCTGGAAAACGACTATTTAAAAGAAGGCTTTTGGGCCATGTCTTTAGAAGAAGAACTTCCCAATGAAGGGCTTTTCGTAGAATTCATCGTGCGAATTGAAGATGTAACTGCACAAATGCTACAAGGTATTACCAATACTATGACCGATAGCGAACGCCAAGCAAAAATAGACGGCAACAGCAATACCCTTCAAAAAAACACGACAAAAGAACCCTGGCAAGATACCCGGGTTAAAGCCTTTTATGAAGGAAATCAATACTTCCTGTTTGTCACCGAACGCTATGAAGATGTCCGACTGGTAGGCACGCCACCAAACAGCATAGGGAAATTTGGCAGCGATACCGACAACTGGGTTTGGCCGCGACATACCGGCGATTTTTCACTTTTTAGAATTTATGCCGATGAAAACAATCGTCCGGCGAAATACAGTCCGGATAATGTGCCTTTCACCCCAAAACACTATTTACCCATTTCCTTAGACGGTATTGCTGAAGATGATTTTACCATGGTGTTTGGTTTCCCCGGAAGAACACAAGAGTATTTGCCTGCTGTTGCCATGGAACAAATTGTTGAAAAAGTAAACCCATCAAATATTGCCATTCGTGAAGCGGCACTAAAAGTAATTGACGCTCAAATGAAAGCCAGTGATAAAGTGCGAATTCAATACGCCTCAAAACAAGCACGAATAGCCAATGCCTGGAAAAAATGGATTGGTGAAAACCTGGGCATCAAGAAAAGTAACGCCATTGCCAAGCGTAAAGCTTTGGAAGCGGAATTCACCCAAGCCTTAAAAGAAAAAGGACTGGAAAACAAGTACGGTCATATTCTTACTGATTTTGACAGTCTTTACAGCGAATTTGAATCGGTAAACGTAAAGCGAAATGCCTTTGTAGAAGTATTTGTTCGCACTAACGAACTAATGCAACTGATGTTCCTGATGACGCAAATGGAAGAAGCTGCCGCCGCCGGAGAAGACGCGTTCAACCTCGCTCGCGAAAAAATGAAAGCTAGACTTAGCGGTTTTTATAAAAACTATGATCTGGAAGTAGATAAAGGCGTTTTTCAAGCCATTATGCCCTTGTACACCAAAACTTTTGATCCTTCTATTTACGAAACAAGTCAGTTTACCCATCAGGAATCAGCCGAAAAAATGCTCGAAGGCACAGCAGAAGAAGTGCTTTCCAAACTCAATGCCGATAGTGCCTATTCCTTTGCCAAACCACTGATAGAAGATTTTTACCTTACAGTAGAGCCTGAATGGCAGCGTATAAACACCCGAATTAATGCCCTTCAAACACAGTATATGACTGCCCAAATGGAAGCGTTGCCGAACAAACGTTATTTTCCTGATGCAAACGGCACCCTGCGCGTAACTTACGGTAAAGTAAACGGATACGAACCGCGTGATGCCGTATATTATAATCCGGTAAGTTATCTGGACGGCGTTATGGAAAAGTACATTCCCGGAGATTATGAATTTGATGTACCTCAAAAACTGCAAGAGTTATACCACGCCAAAGATTACGGGCCATACGCCGATGCTAATGGCAAATTACCCGTCTGTTTTATAGGCACCAATCATACTACGGGTGGAAACTCCGGAAGTCCGGCTATTGATGCTTATGGCAATTTGATTGGGTTAAATTTTGACCGTGTCTGGGAAGGCACCATGAGTGATATCCATTACGACCCGGCTATTTGCCGAAATATTATGGTAGACATTCGCTATGTATTGTTCATTATAGACAAATATGCCGGAGCAACCCGATTGATTGAGGAAATGAAGTTGGTGCATCCTAAAACTAAAAAGGAAACAAAAAAGAAGAAAACCAAGCATTAAAAAAATCCCGGGCGTATGCTCGGGATTTTTTATCTCTGTTGCTTCGAATCCTTACCCTTTAAAACTTGCTTTTAAATACTCACGATTCATACGTGCAATATTTTCCAGAGAGATTCCTTTAGGACATTCTACTTCACATGCTCCGGTATTGGTGCAGTTTCCAAAACCTTCTTCGTCCATTTGTTTCACCATGTTTAAAACGCGGTCTGTAGCTTCTACTTTTCCTTGTGGTAATAAAGCAAATTGTGATACTTTGGCTCCAACAAAAAGCATGGCGCTAGAGTTTTTACAGCTAGCCACACAAGCGCCGCAACCGATACAGGTCGCCGAGTCAAAAGCGGTATCGGCATCGTGTTTATTTACCGGAATGACGTTGGCATCAATGGTGTTTCCGGAAGTGTTAACCGAAATAAAGCCACCGGCATGCTGAATGCGGTCAAACGCACTGCGATCAACCACAAGGTCTTTTATTACCGGAAAGGCCTTGGCGCGAAACGGCTCGATATAAATGGTATCACCATCTTTAAACTTTCGCATATGTAATTGACAGGTAGTAACTCCCCGATCAGGTCCATGGGCTTCACCGTTTATGTACAGAGAACACATCCCACAAATTCCTTCTCTGCAATCATGGTCAAAAGCTACAGGGTCTTCATTGTTTTCTATTAATTGAGTATTGAGTACATCTAACATTTCAAGGAAAGACATATCAGGCGATACATCGGTAATGTGATAGTCTACCATTTTCCCCTTGTCTTGAGCGTTTTTTTGACGCCATATTTTAAGTGTAAGATTCATCGTTTGTGTATTATTTATTTGGCTATTTTGCTTTTAAACAAAAACTAACAGCTTTCTTTTTATTAAGCATCTTATTTATAAGAGCGCTCTTTAACTTCAATATTCTCATAAACCAGGTTTTCCTTATGCATTACCGCATTTCCGGGTTCACCTTTGTACTCCCAGGCAGCTACATACTGGAATTCCGGTCTTCGGAGTGCTTCACCTTCAGAGGTTTGATACTCTTCTCTAAAGTGTCCTCCACAGGATTCTTCCCGATGGAGTGCGTCTTTGGCAAACAATTCACCCAGTTCTAAAAAGTCAGCTACTCTTCCGGCTTTGGCCAGTTCTTCATTAAATTCATTAGCTTCACCGGGCACTTTTACCTCTTTCCAGAAAGTTTCTCTTAATTCTTTGATTTCTTCAATGGCTTCCTGTAGTCCCTTGGCATTTCTGGCCATTCCTACTTTGTTCCACATGATTTTGCCAAGTTTTTTATGGAAATAATCTACAGATTGGCTTCCATTGTTGTTGACAAAATGATGAATTCTGTCTTTCACCTGCTTTTCAGCTTCTTCAAATTCCGGAGTGTCTGTTGGTATTTTTCCGGTTCGTATATCCTGAGATAAGTAGTCGCCTATAGTATACGGCAAAACGAAGTATCCGTCAGCCAGACCTTGCATAAGTGCGGAGGCACCCAATCTGTTTGCTCCATGGTCTGAGAAATTGGCTTCCCCAATGGCATACAGTCCGTTTATGTTGGTCATTAAATTGTAGTCCACCCATAAACCTCCCATAGTATAATGTACCGCCGGGTAAATCATCATTGGCGTTTCGTAGGGATTTTGATCTACAATTTTTTCATACATCTGGAACAAGTTTCCGTACTTGTTTTTGATTACTTCTTGTCCTAGTTTTTTTACCAAAGCAGTATCATTTTCATCAAGTCCTTTAATGTGTGCCTGTTCTTTCCCATAACGTTGAATAGCCGACGCAAAATCCAGATACACTGCTTCACCGGTTTTGTTTACACCATAGCCGGCATCGCAGCGTTCTTTAGCCGCTCGAGAAGCCACATCACGTGGCACCAGATTCCCAAAAGCGGGATAGCGCCGTTCCAGATAGTAGTCTCTGTCTTCTTCAGCAATTTCGGTAGGTTTTAATTTTCCTTCGCGAATGGCTTTAACATCTTCCAGTTTTTTGGGCACCCAAATGCGACCATCATTACGAAGCGATTCAGACATTAAAGTGAGTTTAGATTGATGTTCCCCCGATACGGGAATGCATGTCGGATGAATTTGTGTATAACACGGATTGGCAAAATAAGCGCCGCGTTTGTGGGCTTTCCAGGCTGCAGTTACATTACTTCCCATAGCATTGGTAGACAAAAAAAACACGTTGCCGTAACCGCCGGTTCCTAAAACAACTGCATGTGCCGAATGTCTTTCAATTTCACCTGTTACCAGATTGCGAGCAATGATTCCCCGGGCCTTTCCATCCACAATAACAACATCAAGCATCTCATGACGGTTATACATTTTAATTTTTCCGCGGCCTATTTGTCGGTTCATCGCCGAGTATGCTCCCAGAAGAAGTTGCTGCCCTGTTTGTCCGGCTGCATAAAAGGTTCTGGAAACCAACACACCCCCAAACGAACGGTTGTCTAATAAACCGCCATACTCTCTGGCAAAAGGCACTCCTTGTGCTACACATTGGTCAATAATATTTGCAGAAACTTCAGCCAACCGGTAAACATTGGCTTCCCGCGAGCGGTAATCACCACCTTTTACGGTATCATAAAATAAACGGTAGGTGGAATCACCATCACCTTGATAGTTTTTGGCGGCATTAATTCCGCCTTGTGCGGCGATAGAGTGTGCTCTACGCGGTGAGTCCTGAAAACAAAATGCTTTTACATTGTATCCCAATTCGGCAAGAGTAGCCGCAGCAGAGCCACCGGCTAAACCTGTACCAACGACAATTACGTCTATTAAACGCTTGTTGGCGGGATTCACCAGATTGATTGTATTTTTATGATTGGTCCATTTGTCAGCAAGCGAACCTTTTGGTGTTTTAGAGTCTAATGCCATGTGAGCTGTGTTTTTAATGATTAAAATGATGGAATAATGCAATCACAATAAACCCCAGTGGAATAATAACGGCATAAGCCGTTCCGAATCCTTTTAATGCTCGGGTATACTTGTTATTGGCTCCAACCGATTGAAAGGCTGACATAAATCCATGCAAGAGATGCAAGGCTAAAAATACAAAACCAAGACAGTACAAAGCCACACGCCATAGCGGTTCAAACTTGTGAACCAATTCTTCATAATACCTGAATTCCTGTGTTCCGGCTATATATCCGGACATATCGCCTTGAATGTACTTGGTGTTTATTTCCGGAATCCAGAAGTCGATAAAGTGAATGATTAAAAACAGTAAGATAAACAGTCCGCTGTAAATCATGTTTCTGCTCATCCAGGTAGAATTTGTGTTGCTGTTGTTTTTTACATAGGCAACATCTCTGGCTTTTTTGTTCTTCAGTTCCAGTACAAATCCCATTACAAAATGGAACACTACACCGAAAATAAGTACAGGCTGCATAAGGTACTGAATAAACCAGTTGGTTCCCATAAAATGCGACATCGCATTAAAAGCCTCTGCACTGATGACCGATGAAAAGTTTATAATAAAATGCTGTAACAGAAAAATCATTAGGAAAAATGCCGAAAGCGCCATGGCAAACTTTCTCCCTATCGAAGAATTAAGAATTCCGCTCATTATTGATGTAGTTTGTTTAACCCTTACAAAAATACTTCACAATAAATTCATAGCAAAACCTTATTCTCTATTATATGAGTATTTAGAATGATTATAAACTGATAAAAGTAACGATTGCCTGCGATAGGTATGGCTTGCTTATAATTCTAATTTTCTCTCAAAAAACTTTAAAAAAAAGCAGGTTTTTAATATTTTTTTCATACTTTGCAGTATATAGTATTAAACTATTAAAAATTCATATCCATCCTTAAAAAGCACTCTGTTTTGAGTGCTTTTTTTTTATGAACTTAAAAATATAGCCGTATTTTTGAAAAAAAATGAACTTCCCATGAAATATCATAAAATAGACCGCAATCTTTTTATAAATAACCGCGCAAACTTTACTTCAAAAATGAAGCCGAATGCGCTGGCTGTTTTTAATTCAAACGACATTTACCCTATAAGTGCCGACAGCACCTTGCCTTTTGCCCAACATCGAGATATTTTTTACCTAAGCGGTGTAGATCAAGAGGAAAGCGTCTTGGTTCTTTTTCCCGACTGCCCAAAAGAGAAACATCGCGAAATTCTTTTTCTAAAAGAAACCAATGCACATATTGCCGTTTGGGAAGGTGAAAAACTCACCAAAGAAAAAGCTTTTGAAGTTTCCGGAATTAAAACTGTTTACTGGTTAAAGGATATGGAAAAAATTTTATTTGAATTAATGACGCAATGCGGTACCGTATACCTGAACACCAACGAACATTATCGCTCAACTGTAGATACCGAAACTCGTGAAGCTCGCTTCACCAAATGGCTAAAAGACAAGTATCCCGCGCATAGTGTAGCAAAAAGCAACCCCATCTTGCAGCGCCTGCGCTCAGTTAAAGATCCGATTGAAATTGAATTGATGCAAACCGCATGTAACATCACAAGAAAAGGATTTGAACGCATACTGAAATTTGTAAAACCCGAAGTTTGGGAATTTGAAATAGAGGCTGAATTCATGCACGAATTTTTAAGAAACCGATCTAAAGGCTTTGCTTATACGCCAATTATAGCTTCAGGAAATAATGCCAATGTGCTGCATTATATTCAAAACAATCAGCAATGCAAAGCCGGTGACTTACTTTTACTGGATGTAGGCGCCGAGTACGCCAATTATTCAAGCGACATGTCCCGTACCATACCTGTTTCAGGCAAATTTACCCCGAGGCAAAAGGCCGTTTACAATGCTGTATTGAACGTTAAAAACGAAGCGACTAAAATGCTAGTTCCCGGAACAGATTGGGCACAATATCACGAAGAAGTAGGAAAATTAATGACCGATGAACTTTTAACTTTAGGTTTACTGGATAAAGCTGATGTACAAAACCAGAATAAAGAATGGCCGGCATACAAAAAATACTTTATGCATGGAACGAGTCATCATATTGGTTTAGATACACATGATTATGGTATTTTAACCGAACCCATGCAAGCCCAAATGGTATTTACCGTTGAACCCGGAATTTATATACCTGAAGAAGGTTTTGGTATAAGATTGGAAGACGATGTTGTAATTCAGCCTAAAGGTGAACCTCTTAACCTGATGAAAAACATCCCTATTGAGGCTGATGAAATAGAGGCGTTGATGAATGCTTAATCCAAATGCTGTTCAACTATAAAAACAGTATCCTACATTACACCACTGCAGGCAATGGACCGGCCATAGTATTGTTGCACGGGTTTTTGGAAAACATTTCTATTTGGAATCCTTTTATTGACACCTTAGCTCAAAAAAATAAGGTAGTATGCGTAGACCTTTTGGGGCATGGTAAATCCGGTTGCTTAGGTTATATCCACACCATGGAAGATATGGCTATGGCTGTTCACGCGGTACTTACACACCTCAACATTGAGAAGTACACGGTGATAGGACATTCTATGGGTGGTTATGTAGCGCTGGCTTTAGTCGAAATTTTTCCTACTGAAGTTAAGGGGTTATGTTTAGTCAATTCAACCGCCAAAGAAGACAGTAAAGAACGAAAACACAACAGGGACAGAGCTATACTTGCAGCTAAAGAAAATCACAATGTTTTTATTGGGTTATCCATACCCAACCTATTTGCACCGCATAACAAACACCTTTTCACAAAAGAAATAAACCATCTAAAAAAAGAAGCTTTAGCACTTCCGGTTCAAGGCATTATAGCAGCTTTGGAAGGCATGAAGTCCAGACCCAACCGCGAGCATATTTTACATTGGAAAAACTTTAAAATGTTGGCCATAGTAGGTAAACAAGACCCTATCATTAATTATAAAGAAAGTGTAAAACAATTTCGTAATACTCAAACAGACCTAGTAATATTTCCAGGTGGTCATATGAGTTTTATTGAAAATGAAAGCTTATTCTTACAAAGAATATTGCATTTCGTCGAAAATATTTAACCTCTTGTCTTGTTTTTAATTTTTTTTTCTAAGTTTAAAGCTCAAATTAAGCCTACTTATGAAAAAAACTACAAACAACCACAGCCTACTCCCAAAATTGTATTGTAGCATTTTTGGTCATAACTTCGAAATAAGCAAAAAAGTGACAAGACACGTTAAAGAATACACGTGTACAAACTGCAAAAAAGAACTCACCACAAACGGAAATGGCTACCTTACCGAGCTCACGCCGACCTACAAAGAAATAAATTCGGTGCTGGAGCGTATTTACACCAACCGGATGATGCGATTAAAAGAACGTCGTATGTATGCTGAACCCACATACAAGGTTACTGCTTGAGGGTTTTATGTATTAAAATTTTTCCAGCCTTGCGCTTTTAAAGGGATTGCTGTTTCATCGCGTGTGATTAAATGCATTCCCGCTTGTTCTTCTTTCATGTAACCAATAACCGTTAAGTTTGGATTGGCTTTTATTTTAGGGTAATCTTCCTGTGAAATTGTAAATAAAAGCTCATAGTCTTCTCCACCATTTAAAGCTACCGTTGTACTGTCTATGGAAAATTCTTCACAGGTTGAAATAACCTGAGGGTCAAGTGGAATTTTGTTTTCATATAAATCACAGCCCACATTGCTTTGTGTACACAGATGAATAATTTCAGATGACAATCCATCGCTGATATCAATCATCGAAGTGGGTTTTACTTGCAAAGTAGCGAGTAAATCAACTATATCTTTTCGTGCTTCGGGTTTTAACTGTCTGCCAACCAAATAGGAATAAGGTGTTAAATCTGGTTGATTCTGTGGATTAACTTGAAATACTTGTTTTTCTCTTTCAAGCACCTGCAATCCCAGATAAGCTCCTCCAAGATCACCGGAAACCACAAGCAAATCATTAGGCTTGGCTCCATTTCGGTATATTTGTTTGTCTTTTTCCACTTCACCTAAAGCCGTAACAGAAATAAGCAGTCCGGTAGTAGAAGATGACGTATCGCCACCAATCAAATCTACCCCATAAGTTTTGGCTGCCAGTTTTATTCCTTCATATAACTCCTCTACCGCTTCAAGAGAAAATCGGTTGGATACCGCAATAGAAACTGTAATATGCGTAGCGGTTGCATTCATGGCATAAATATCAGAAAGATTGACTACTACCGCCTTGTAACCCAAATGTTTTAATGGCGCGTAACTTAAGTCAAAATGAACTCCTTCAATAAGCATATCTGTACTTACCACAGTTAATCTATCTTCGAAGTCCAGAACAGCGGCATCATCACCCACACCTTTCAGTGTTGAGCGATGCTTGATTTTAATATCTTGAGTCAAATGGTCAATTAATTTAAATTCTCCTAGAGTGTGTAAAGGAGTTAACGATTTATTTTTATCTTCTAACATAACTGCAAAATTAGGCATTGCAACGATAAAAACACCTCTTATTCTGCTTAAAACTTGTTCTTTACTCTAAAAAAAGATAAAAAATCAATGTGGTTTGTGTAATTCTTTTAATTTTGTTAGGCATATGTAATAGCCTTTATTTTGAAAATCTATACCCACTGTTTAGCAACCTGCTTTTTTATTTTTAATGCCTTTGTTCAAGCACAGACTCCTTGTGTAGACGGCTATGCCGGAAGTTACCCTTGTCAGGAATATCATTTGCTTTCAAACATTCCTGTATCAACCTTGGCCAATGCAACCGGAAACCCTGAAGGAAGTGACATTTGGGGCTGGACCGACACGCTTACTGGAAACGAATACGCTATTGTTTGCACAAGCAACAGCACGGCTTTTGTAGACATTACAAATCCCGTAAATCCGGTGTTTTTAGGTAGATTAGATTCCGAAAACGGCGGAGCAAGTGTTTGGAGAGATGTAAAAGTGTACAATAATCATGCTTTTATAGTTGCTGACAATGTAGGCAATCACGGCATGCAGGTTTTTGATTTAACCCGATTGCGAAATGTAGTAACTCCACCGGTTTCCTTTACCTCAGATGCCGTTTATAACGGTGTAGGAAGCTGCCATAATATCATTATCAATGAAGCTATGGGATATGCCTACTTGGTCGGCTGCAACGCCTATAGTGGCGGACCTGTGTTTATAGATATTTCCAATCCCGTATCTCCGCAAGCAGCCGGAGGCTACTCAGCCTACGGCTATACTCATGATGCCCAAGTAATAACCTACAACGGACCGGACAGCGACTATACCAATCATGAAATTTTAGTTGCCAGTAACGGAAGTACTTCCGGAGCAGACCGCATACTTATACTGGATGTAACCGATAAAAATTCACCTCAATTTATTTCAGAAATAAGCTACCCAAATCCGGGGTATGCACACCAGGGTTGGTTCACGGATGACCATCGCTATTTCATTTTTGGGGATGAACAAGATGAAATTTTTTTCGGAATGAACACCAGAACCTTAATTTTTGATTTGCAGGACTTGGACAACCCGGTATTATCTTCCACCTACACGGGTCCTACTCCTTCAATAGACCACAATGGTTTTGTTAACGGAAACTTGTTTTACCTTGCCAACTATAGTGCCGGATTGCGTGTATTGGATATCACAAACATAGGTGCTGCAACAAACGCCATGACCGAAATAGGCTATTTTGATACGCTGCCCGAAAACAATAACGTAAGTTATTATGGTGCCTGGAGTGTGTATCCGTATTTTCAAAGCGGGAATATTGTGGTTAACGATACGAACAGAGGATTGTTCATTATAAGCAATAACGAAACCCTGACTGATGACGATTTTCAGGCTTTATCTCATTCATTTGTTATAACTCCAAATCCGTCGAAAGGCAATCCAATTGTTAAGGCTTTAAACGGCAAAAGTATTACTTCATTAAAAGTGGTAAATACACTAGGAGAAGTAGTGTATTTCAAAAACAATATTAACAGCCTACAATTCGTTTTACCCTTGGCACACCAAAATTCAGGCATTTACTTTGTAACCGTAAATGCCGAAGTCACAAAAAAAATAGTACTGGAATAAACCCATGAAAATAAAAAAAATACACCTTTTCTTAATCCTTGCCCTAATTTCTTTACCTTTTCTGAGTTGTGACAACGAGCCGGTAAACATTGTACAAGTGACAGACACCGACGAAGACGGCATTCCCGATTCTGTAGACAATTGTCCCAATACAGCAAACCCCGAACAAGAAGACACTAACGACGACGGCATAGGTGATGCCTGTGATATACAACCCCTGTTTTACTGCGAAAATGGCTTTGCCGGTCAATATCCCTGTGCTAACTTTGACCTTATGAGCCAGGTTTCTTTAGAAGAATTGACCAACAATCCCAATGCTGAAGGAAACGATATTTGGGGATGGACAGACCCGCAATCAGGTAAGGAATATGCCTTAGTTGCCACTTCTGTTGGCACTTCATTTGTAGATCTATCCGATACTACAGCTCCGATAGTATTAGGGAATTTAGCAACCGCAACGACCAACAGTCCTTGGCGTGACGTAAAAACCTATAACAATCATGCATTTATCGTTAGTGAAGCTCCCGGACACGGCATGCAGGTTTTTGATTTAACACGCTTACGCAACGTGTCCAATCCACCTGAAGATTTTACTGCCGATGCACTCTACACCGATTTTGGTAGCGCACACAATATAGCTATTAATGAAGAAAGTGGATTTGCTTATGTGGTAGGCTCCAACACCTTTAGCGGTGGAGTGCATTTTGTAAACATTCAAAACCCACAGTCTCCGATGAATGCCGGAGGATATGCCGGCGGTGGCTATTCGCATGATGCTCAAATTGTAAACTACAGCGGACCCGATACCGAACACGCAGGTAAAGAAATTTTTATTGGTGCTAACGCCAGTAAAATTGTAATCGTTGATGTTTCTGACAAGACAAACCCTATATTAATTTCTGAAGCAAGTTACAACGGCCTAGGTTATACACATCAGGGTTGGTTAACCCATAATCAAACCTATTTTATTCTGGGAGATGAAGTAGACGAACTCAATTTTGGAAATAATACCCGAACGTTGGTTTTTGACTTTTCTGATTTGGAAAACCCCGTTTTCCATTCAGATTATTATGGCCCGAGTGCAGCTATAGACCATAACCTTTACACAAAGGGCAATTTGGTATACCAGGCAAATTATACTTCAGGATTCAGGCTGTTAAGCAGTTCAAATGTTGTTAACGGCACTCTCTTTGAAACAGGATATTTTGATACTTATCCGGAAGATGACAGCACTTCTTTTCACGGTGCCTGGAGCGTTTATCCCTATTTTCAAAGCGGGAACATAATAATTAGCGATATTGACAGAGGTTTATTTGTAATCAAAGAGCAATAGTCATGAAATTACTGAAAATTGTTCCTTTTCTACTTGCAACAATTCTTTGGAATTGCACTAAAGACAGTGCTACAACTAATATCGGTTTTCAAAATCAAACAGACTTCATTAAAACCTACGGAGGTACCAAAAATGAAAGCGGCAACAGCATAGTCAATACTGTTGATGGCGGTTATGCTATTTTGGGATATGCACAGAGTATGGATGGAGACATTACCGATAAACAAAATGAGAGTTTTGATTACTGGGTTTTAAAATTTGATGCTGAAAGTAATTTGCAGTGGTCTAAAACCTATGGTGGAAGCAGTGACGACAGAGGAAACCGTATAATCCAAACCGTCGATGGCGGCTATGTCATTTTAGGATACACACAAAGTACCGATCAAGATGTAACAGAAAATGCAGGATTTCAGGATTATTGGCTGGTTAAATTGAACGCTCAAGGCGATATACTTTGGGAAAAATCTTTTGGGTATGCCGGAGCCGATATTGGCATTTCTTTGATACAAACTACAGATTCAGGGTATTTGCTTGTTGGGGTTTTAGATGTTACTGCTTCTAACGGACAAGGAAATACATCCAGGAGTTACCGTCATGCCGGTGGTGATTTTTGGGCAATAAAATTGGACGCTTCCGCAAACCTGCAATGGAGTAAGTATTACGGCGGAACATTTACAGATACAGCCTATGATGTCATTCAAACTGCAGCAGGCAACTACATGATAGTAGGATCATCGGACAGTTCAGACGTGGACATCACTAACAATTTAGGCACCTATGACTATTGGGTGGTTAAAATTGACAGTCAAGGCACTATGCTTTGGGAAAAATCTTTCGGTGGAAATCAAATTGACGAAGCCAAAGCCATTACCTCTACTTCTGATGGTAATTTTCTAATTGCAGGCACTACACGCAGTGAAAATCAGGATATCACAAACAATTTAGGAGCTGCAGATGTTTGGATTATCAAAATTTCATCTTCAGGAGAACTTCTTTCAGAAAAAACATTTGGTGGTTCCAGCTTCGACTCCGGATTGCATATCAAAAAAACACCTTCCGGATTTTTGGTGAGTGGAAACACCCGAAGTTCAACCGGAGATGTCATCTCAAATAATGGTCAAAATGACGCCTGGATATTTAAAATAGACCACAACCTCAATCTGATGTGGAGCAATACTGTAGGCAGTTCAGCTATTGACACCTATTACGCCGCCATTGAGCTTGAAAATAATCAGGTAATCGCCGTTGGAGAAACCAGTGGTGACGATTTTGATATTGAGGAAAACAAAGGATTTACAGACTTACTTATAACCAAAATAAAATGAAAAAATTAGCCTTTTTAACATTAATCTTCATTTTTTTAGTAGCTTCCTGCGCCGAAGACAATGACGACAATTTAACCGCCGCAAATGCAACAGTACATTTCAATTTTACGCACAACTGGGATAATACACCGGTTACAAATGCAGATTTTAATACCATACAATATACCAATGCCAATGGAGAAAACCTAAGTATCGAAAAATTAATTTACCTCATTTCTAATGTAACTTTTGAAAAAAGCAATGGAGAAACCATTGTCATTCCGGGATATAATTTAATCAATCTTACAACAAATTCAAACCTAACCTATACCCCGGAAACCCGAATTCCGGAAGGTGAATACACTAACGTTTCCTTCACCTTCGGTTTTAACAATACCGACAACTACGGAACGAATTATCCCGATTTGAATACGGCACTGTGGAGTGTTCCGGAAATGATGGGTGGCGGCTATCATTACATGCAACTGGAAGGAAAATTTATTGACAATAGTACTGCCGAAATAGGCTATGCATATCATGCTATTAGAGCCGTAGATATGGTTTCTGATGCACCAAATCTTATTTTTGAAGATACCTTTTTTACCGTAAATCTAGGTGCAATAAGCATCTCCAACAACACCACTGTTGAAGTTAAAATGAATATAGCCGAATGGTTTAAAAATCCAAACCAGTGGGATCTAAATTTGCTTCATACAGATCTTATGTCTAACTTTAATGCACAGGTAATGATGTATGAAAACGGCCAAAATGTATTTAGTCTGGGAACAATCACGCCATAATTTGAATACGCTTAAAACATATGGATGTGTCTTATTCCTGCTTTTACTTCTGTTTAATTGTGCTGAAGAGAACAAAAACGGATATGTTCCAACGCCAAGTACATTAAACATTCCTCCGCTTTTTGCTGAAAATATTATAGCGCCGGTAATTCCCGTTGACAACCCACAAACTCTAGAAGGTATCGCTTTAGGGAAAAAACTGTTTTTTGACCCTATTCTTTCTGCAAACCACACACAATCTTGTGCCTCGTGTCATGCACCTCAAAATGCTTTTACAGATAGTGCGCAGTTCAGTACCGGCATTGACGGCATTTCAGGAAACAGAAATTCTATGCCTTTATTCAATATGGCCTGGAATTACGACGAAACGTTTTTTTGGGATGGTAGGGTATTTAGTCTGGAACATCAAGCCTTGGAACCGGTTACAAACCCTATAGAAATGCACAACACCTGGGAAGAAGTGGTTAACAGGTTGGTTAACCATTCTGATTATCCTGAACTTTTCCGGAAAGCTTTCGGAGCCAGCCAAATTTCCCGTGAACACGTCACAAAAGCCATTGCCCAATTTGAACGCACATTAATATCGGCCAATTCCAAATTCGACAGGTATTTGCTGGGGCAAACTACACTGACTCCCGAAGAACTGTATGGGCTAGAAGTCTTTATGAGTGAAGATAAAGGCGATTGTTTTCACTGTCACGGTAACCCAAACAATCCGCTATGGACGGACAATCTCTTTCATAATAACGGACTGGACAACACCTTTACCGACTTAGGTTTAGGAACAATAACAGGCGATCCGGCTGATAACGGAAAATTTAAAACCCCATCACTGCGAAACCTGGCATACACCGCTCCATATATGCACGATGGTAGGTTTAATACCCTGGACGAAGTGATTCATCATTATAGTGAAGGACTCCAAAACTCACCCACCATAGACCCCTTAATGAAAAAAGTAGACCAAGGTGGTGTACAGCTTTCAGCAGAAGATAAAGTTGCGCTAAAAGCATTCCTGCTCTCACTCTCAGACCCTAGTTTTATTAACAATCCAGACTTTCATAATCCATAATCAAATTCTATCCGGTTATTTAATAATATAATGCTTCTTTATTGGGATAAAACAGCCATTATATTGTATATTTGCAATCTATTTAGACATAATCTAATTAAGAATGATTAAAGTTTCTGAAACTGCTAAAAAAAAGGTCGTACAACTCATGGAAGACGATGGTTTCGACCCTAAAACCACCTATGTACGTGTAGGCGTAAAAAGCGGCGGTTGTTCAGGATTATCATACGATTTGAAGTTTGATAAAGAACACCATGAAGACGACAAGATTTTTGAAGATAATAACATAAAAATTGTTGTTGATAAAAAAAGCTTTTTATACCTTATAGGCACAACCCTGGAATATTCAGGTGGCCTGAACGGCAGTGGATTTATTTTCAACAATCCTAACGCCAACAGAACCTGCGGTTGTGGCGAATCATTTTCATTATAAAAAAACAACATGAATAAGTATACAGAAGACGATTTAAGAGAAGAACTAAAAACCAAGGAATACGAATATGGTTTTTACACAGATATTGAATCTGATACCTTTCCTGTTGGTTTAAACGAAGACGTAATTCGAGGAATTTCTGCTAAAAAAGAAGAACCCGAATGGATGACACAATGGAGGCTTGAAGCCTTCAGGATATGGAAAGAAATGACAGAACCCGAATGGGCAAACATCACCTACAAAAAACCTGACTTTCAAGCCATTTCCTACTACTCTGCACCCAGCAAAAAACCTAAATACAACAGTTTGGATGAGGTGGACCCGCAATTGCTGGAAACCTTCAACAAGCTTGGTATCTCGTTGGACGAGCAAAAAAAACTGGCCGGTGTTGCTATGGATGTGGTTGTAGATTCGGTTTCTGTGGCAACAACCTTTAAAAAAACCCTTTCTGAAAAAGGCATTATTTTTTGTTCCATTTCAGAAGCCATAAAAGAACATCCTGAACTGGTAAAAAAATACCTGGGAACTGTAGTTCCCCGAACGGACAATTTCTATGCCGCACTCAACAGTGCTGTATTTAGTGACGGTAGCTTTTGTTACATCCCTAAAGGCGTAAAATGCCCTATGGAACTGTCTACCTATTTCCGGATAAACCAGGCAGGAACCGGACAATTTGAACGCACACTGGTAATTGCTGATGAGAGCAGCTATGTGAGCTATCTCGAAGGCTGTACGGCACCTAGTAGAGATGAAAACCAATTGCATGCCGCAGTGGTGGAACTTATCGCTTTAGACAACGCCGAAATAAAATATTCTACGGTGCAAAACTGGTTTCCCGGAGACAGCGAAGGCAAAGGTGGTGTTTACAATTTTGTGACCAAACGCGGCTTGTGTGAAACCAATGCTAAAATCTCCTGGACGCAGGTAGAAACAGGTTCCGCCATTACCTGGAAATACCCTAGCTGCATCTTAAAAGGAGACAACTCTGTAGGCGAATTTTATTCCATTGCTGTAACCAATAATTTTCAGCAAGCAGATACCGGAACAAAAATGATTCATCTGGGAAAAAACACAAAGTCTACCATCATTTCCAAAGGTATTTCTGCAGGAAAATCACAAAACAGCTACAGAGGCTTGGTACAAATAAATTCCCGTGCCGATAACGCTCGAAATTTCTCACAATGTGACAGCTTGCTTATGGGCAACGAATGTGGCGCACATACATTCCCATACATTGAAGCCAAAAACAAAACCGCTATAATTGAACACGAAGCCACAACCAGCAAAATAGGTGAAGACCAAATTTTTTACTGCAACCAGCGTGGCATAGATACCGAAAAAGCCATCGCACTTATTGTTAATGGATTTAGCAAAGAAGTGTTAAACAAACTGCCGATGGAGTTTGCTGTAGAAGCTCAAAAACTATTAGAAATAAGCCTGGAAGGCTCTGTAGGATAAATTGAATATTATGAAAAAAGTATTGTTATTTTTTACGCTATCCCTTGCACTAATAGCCTGCAAGGAAGAACCTAAAGGAGAAGTTTTAAAAGGAGAGTTTGTGTATCTGGCTGATGCTGCCGTACTGCAAACTGAAACAGAAATTTACGCCGTTGTTATCGATGAAAAAATGCACGAATTAGACAACAAGGTAAAACCTTTCAAATCTGAAGACACCGATATGATTCCTGTTGAAATCAGAGGTATAATCTCTCCCAAACCGGAAGGAGAAGAAGGCTGGGATTACCGTGTAAAAATCACTGAAATACTAAATGTATCAAAACCAAATCCCGAAGAAAATTCGGTAATAAAAATAGGAAACTAAAATATGTTAAAAATAAATAATTTACACGCCAGTGTAGAAGACAAAGCCATTTTAAGAGGCGTAAATCTAGAGGTAAAACCCGGCGAAGTACATGCCATTATGGGACCTAACGGCTCGGGAAAAAGCACACTGGCAGCCGTAATAGCTGGAAAAGAAGAATACGAAGTAGAAAAAGGCGAGGTATACTTTGAAGGAGAAGACCTAAGCGAATTGACTCCAGAAGAACGTGCCCATAGAGGCATTTTCCTTTCTTTTCAATATCCTGTGGAAATTCCCGGTGTAAGTGTGACAAATTTTATAAAAACAGCTATAAACGAGTCGCGTAAAGCCAAAGGGTTACAAGAAATGCCGGCAAACGAAATGCTGAAACTCATCAAAGAAAAAAGCGAACTGCTGGATATTGACAGAAAGTTTCTGTCTCGCTCATTAAACGAAGGTTTTTCCGGTGGTGAAAAAAAGCGAAATGAAATTTTCCAAATGGCCATGCTGGAACCTAAATTAGCTATTCTTGACGAAACCGACTCAGGATTAGACATTGATGCTTTACGTATTGTGGCAAATGGAGTTAATAAACTAAAAAGCAAAGATAACGCCGTAGTGGTTATTACCCATTACCAACGTCTTTTAGATTACATTGTTCCGGATTATGTTCACGTATTGCACAACGGCCGTATTGTAAAATCCGGACCTAAAGAACTTGCTCACGAGCTGGAAGAGAAAGGATACGACTGGATAAAAGAAGAAGTAAGCGCATAAAAACAACAGCTTTATATGGAGTTAAAAGATAAATTATTATCATCATTTTTAGCCTTTGAAAATCAAGTAGAAGTGGACACTTTGGTTCATGACATTCGTTCGGAAGCCATAAAAATTTTTGAAAATCAAGGATTTCCAACCAAAAAGCAGGAAGAATGGAAATACACTTCATTAAACGCTTTATTGAAAACCAACTACAGTGTCTTTCCGCAGCATGATTACACGATAGACTACAATACAGTAAAAAAATACTTTATAAGTGATATTGACACCTACAAAATAGTATTTGTAGACGGCAAGTACGCCTCACACCTATCACAAACCACACACGAAGGAATTGATGTATGCTTAATGTCATCTGCACTCAACAAACCCAAATACCGGTTAATTATTGAAAACTATTTTAACAAAATAGCCACTAAAGACAGTTTGTCTTCATTAAACACCGCATTTGCTAAAGAAGGCGCTTATATTCATATCCCTAAAAACAAACTGGTAAATAAACCTATTGAAATAATACATTTCTCTACAGGAAGTGAATTGGCACTGCTTTTACAGCCCAGAAATTTAATTGTTGTTGACGAAAATTCTCATGTACAAATTATTGAACGCCATCAAAGTCTTACTGAAAATCCGGTATTAACCAACAGCGTGACTGAAATTTTTGCCAATAAACGCGCCATTGTTGACTATTACAAAATACAAAACGACACGCAAAACGCTTCATTAATAGACAACACCTATATCAACCAAAAACAGGAAAGTGTAGCTGCTGTTCACACCTTTTCTTTTGGAGGCAAACTCACCCGAAACAACCTTAAGTTTTTCCAAAACGGTCAGCGTATAGACTCCACATTAAAAGGAATCACCATCATAGGAAACAAACAACATGTAGACCACAGTACGCTGGTTCATCATAAAGAACCCAATTGTGAAAGCCATCAAGATTATAAAGGCATTTATGGAGATAATGCTATTGGTGTGTTTAACGGAAAAGTAATTGTAAACAAAGAAGCCCAAAAAACGAATGCCTTTCAGGCAAACAACAATCTTTTGGTTAACGACAAGGCTACTATCAACACAAAACCTCAACTGGAAATTTTTGCCGATGACGTAAAATGTTCTCATGGATGCACCATAGGCCAATTGGATGAAAACGCTTTGTTTTACCTAAAAACCAGAGGTATTCCTGAAAAAGAAGCACGTGCTTTATTGATGTATGCTTTTGCAAATAACGTTCTGCAAAGTGTTAAAATACCCGAACTAAAACAACGCATCAACAAGTTAATTGCCAACAAACTTGGAGTAAATATTGGGTTTCACTTATAAATGTCTTTTAATATTGACCATATCCGAAAAGATTTCCCAATACTTTCCCGAAAAGTAAACGGAAAGCCTTTGGTTTACCTAGACAACGCGGCAACCTCACAAACCCCAAAACAAGTAATAGATTGTATTGTAGATTATTATTCCAACTATAATGCTAATATACACAGAGGTGTGCATACCTTAAGCCAGGAAGCCACTGACAAGTATGAAGAAGCCAGAAAAAAAATTCAACACCACTTTAATGCAAAACATCCGCACGAAATAATTTTCACCTCCGGAACCACGCATGCCATAAATATCATTGCCAGCGGGTTTACCTCACTAATAAAAAAAGATGACGAAATTATTGTGTCGGCCTTGGAGCATCACAGCAACATTGTACCTTGGCAAATGCTGTGTGAACGCACCGGTGCCATCCTAAAAGTAATTCCGATGAATATCGACGGTGAACTCATAGAATTTGAATTTAACCAATTGCTTTCTGAAAAAACCAAATTGGTTTTTGTAAACCACATTTCCAATGCATTAGGCACCATAAACCATATAGAACACATTATAAAAAAAGCACATCAGGTAGGTGCTGCGGTTTTAATTGATGGCGCTCAAGCTTGCCCACACATTAAACCCGATGTACAAGCGCTAGACGCCGACTTTTATGTAGCCTCTGCACATAAAATGTGTGGTCCAACCGGAATTGGTATACTATACGGAAAAGAACATTGGCTTAAAAAACTGCCTCCATATCAAGGCGGTGGAGAAATGATTGCTGAAGTTACTTTTGAAAAAACCACCTATGCCGAATTGCCGCACAAATTTGAAGCCGGTACACCCAATATTTCCGGTGGTATTGCCTTTGGTGCTGCTGTAGATTACCTAAACAATATAGGGTTTGAAGCTATAGCTGCCTACGAAAACAAACTGCTGAAATACGCAACTGAAAAACTGCTTGAAATTCCGGGATTAAAAATCTATGGAACCTCCAAATACAAAACTGCGGTTATTTCTTTCAATCTTGATGGTATTCATCCTTATGATGTAGGTGCTATTTTAGACAAATTGGGCATCGCCGTTAGAACCGGTCACCATTGTGCTCAACCCGTTATGGACTTCTACCAAATTCCGGGAACCGTACGTGCTTCTTTTGCTTTTTACAATACTATTGAGGAAATTGACTGCTTGGTAGAAGGTGTAAAAAAAGCACAACTTATGCTTTCCTAGCTAAGAAATAATTCCTTTCCCATTTTCTGCAAGAAATTCTTGTTGAAGATTTTTTTTAATAAAAAGTAAATATTCTTTAGTAATTATTTAGTTTTTTAATATAAAAAAAATATATTCGATACATATTAAACCTAAATAATAAAAATATGAAAAAATTTGTTTTAGGAGTAGCTGTATTGGCTGCTATTTTCACCTCATGTGATGACGAGCAAAATCAACTAAACGATTCGCAGTCAAAAATTGACATGAGCGATTTTTATGTGTATACCAATGCCGACACTGATGAGGCTGCTAGAATGGCTCAAGGTAAAGACAAATCCTGTCACACCATGGTTAACCTCAACCGGTTACTGAATGAAAACCCTAAGCTGGAAAAAACTATGTATGACATAGAATACCACACAAGAGCACTAATTGCCCAAAAACCCGGTAATGGAAATGGCGGCGGAAATGGTGGCGGCAATGGCGGCGGCGGTAACGGCGGTGGCGGAAGTGATCCGGATCCCGGATTTACTGATCCTGTTACTATTCCTGTTGTGGTTAATATCATAGAACAATATGCCGGTCAGGTGAGCAGCCAGCAAATAAATTCACAAATTGCGGTTTTAAATCAAGATTTTAACGCCAACAATCCAAACGCCAATGGTGTACCTTCAGAGTTTGCCGGAGATATAGCTAATTGTAACATCTCTTTTACCCTTCACACCGTAAACAGAGTCGTAAACACAAGGTCTTCTTGGGGTACAAATGATGCCATGAAATACAGTAGCCAAGGCGGAATAAATGTAACCGATCCGTCCACATACTTAAATATATGGGTATGCGAAATAGGTGGCGGAATTTTAGGATATGCACAATTCCCCGGCGGTCCTACAGCCACAGATGGTGTGGTAATTGGCACCAACTATTTTGGTGAAAATAGTGCCGGTGGTGTATATGGCCATGGAAGAACAGCAACACATGAAGTTGGGCACTGGTTAAATTTACGTCATATTTGGGGAGACGGAAATTGCAGACAAGACGATTTTGTCGCAGACACTCCATCTTCAAACGGACCAAACTACGGATGCCCTTCCTATCCTACCGTTAATTGCCGCACCACAGATATGACCATGAACTATATGGATTATGTATATGATGACTGCATGTACATGTTTACCAACGGACAAAACGCACGTATGAGAGCACTTTTTGAACCCGGAGGTGCCAGAGCTTCCTTAGCAGGAAATTAAAACCTACCAATATTTAAAATACTAAAGACGCCAACTTTGGCGTCTTTTTTGTATTATTAAGTATCCTAAACAAAAGCATCATGAAATATTTCGTATTTATATTTACCCTTTGCACCATAACTTCCTGTTGCGCGAGTAAAAGCAACAAAAACCAAGAACTAATGCAAAAAACCATACCGCAAACCTATACCATTCATCAAATTTTTGACCAACAGATAACGGATGATAAGGTAACACTTACGCTAAATTTTACTGAAAATACACTTTCCGGTTATTCTGGATGCAATGCATTTTCCGGCACTTTTTCACTAGAAGAAAACCAGATAACCTTTGGTCCGATAGCCTCTACCAAAAAAATGTGCCCTGAGATAAACAACGAATCCATGCTATATAAAGCTTTCGAAAATACCCAAGAGTTAAAACTAGATGCCAATACACTTGTACTAATAGACCGTAACGGCAACACTCTAGTAAAAGCCATTTCGAAAACCAAAGAACAAACTATGAATCAAGACAAAATAACCTTTGAATATAAAGCTGTATCTCGCGGTTTCTATTTGAATGTATATCTTTCAAATGTGGAAAACATCTTGTTGGTAACCACACATCCTGACATGAAACCATCAAAACAAACCTACAGTACTGAAGCCTGGAATGCCCTAATTGCTGAAATGAAGAAAATAGACCTAAAAAGCCTGGACTCAATTGAAGCTCCATCCAAATCACATCAGTACGATGGAGCCGCCATTGCCTATGTGAAAATTGAGGTAAACAACAACACCTATAAAACCATGGCTTTTGACCATGGAAATCCTCCTGAGGAGATCAATACACTCGTTAAAATACTCTTATCATTTGCAGAATAAACCCTAATAAACAAATAGTATTTGTATTTTTGTAAAAAGTATTTTTTAAAGTGAATATTCAAGAAATTCAAACCGAAATAGTAGAAGAGTTTTCCATGTTTAGCAACTGGGAAGAACGTTATCAGTACATGATAGATTTAGGGAAATCATTACCCTTGATTGACAGTAAGTATAAAACCGATGACAACCTGATAAAAGGATGCCAAAGTAAAGTTTGGGTGCATGCAGAATTAAACGACGACAAAATTGTTTTTACTGCAGATAGCGACGCCATAATTACTAAAGGAATTATCGCCATTTTAATCCGTGTGTTCTCAAACCAACGCCCTAAAGATATTATGGAAGCCAACACCGATTTTATTGATAAAATTGGACTTAAAGAACATCTTTCACCAACACGCGCTAATGGGTTGGTGAGTATGATAAAACAACTAAAAATGTATGCCATAGCATACCAAACACAATTAGATTAATTATGAGTAATACTATAGATACTGCTGCGCTAGGCGAAAAAATTGTACGCGTATTAAAAACCGTTTACGACCCCGAAATTCCGGTTGACATTTATGAGTTAGGGCTCATTTATGATGTATTTGTAAACGAAGACAGTGATGTAAAAATACTTATGACACTTACCACACCCAATTGCCCCGTAGCAGAAACCCTGCCTATGGAAGTGCAGGAAAAAATACGATCTATCGACGAAGTAAAAAGCGCCGAAGTAGAAATAACCTTCGATCCGCCTTGGAGTCAAGACTTAATGAGTGAAGAAGCAAAACTAGAACTTGGTATTTTGTAAAAATGACTCATGACATTGTAAATCGCGTAGCTAACAGTAAACTTATAACGCTGGATCTTGAAGATTTTTACACTCAGGAAAAACGCGTTTTATTGGACATAAAAGACTGGCTGTATGAATCTCTTATTCTAAAAGAAAAAGAATTCAGAAAACAAGCCGAAGATCATGACTGGAACCAATATAAAAACACCTATGTTGCTTTAACCTGCAGTGTAGACGCCATTATACCATCTTGGGCCTATCTTCTTATTGCTACAAAATTGGCTCCGTTTGCCAAAAAAATTATCGTTGGAGATTTAACTGCTTTAGAAACTTCTATTTATGAAGACATCATTAAAAATCTGGACGTTTCTGTTTACGAAAACAAACCTGTTATTGTAAAAGGTTGCAGCAATAAAGCTATTCCCGCAACGGCCTACACATTACTTATTCAAAAACTGCAACCCGTTGCAAAATCCATAATGTATGGTGAAGCCTGTTCATCAGTACCCTTATATAAAAACAAAACATAACCTGAAAAACACATAAGCATGAAAAAAATATTCCTTTTTTTAATTCTTTTGGCTCTGGGATTTCAGGGCATTGCACAAACCCTAGACGAGCTAAAAGCAGAACAAGCCTCTAAAAAAGATTCTATTGCTGCCATACAGAAACGCGTAGATGCACTTCAAAAACAAATAGACGGATTACCCGGATGGCGCGTAGGTGCTTTTGGTACTATAGGCGGAAGCTTGTCAAACTTCAACAACTGGTATGCACAAGGAGCACCAAACAACGCTTCGGGAAGCATAGGTATCTCTGTCAACGGCTACGCCAATTTAATTCAGGAAAAGTACTTTTGGCGAAATGCCTTAACCGCCAATTTAAACTGGATAAAATTTGACAATAAAGACACCGATTTGGATGACGATGATTTTAACCCAACCACGGATGTTTTTAATTTAGCTTCGCTATACGGTAGAAATATCACTCAAAAATTAGCAGCTTCGGCCTTACTGGAATACCGAACCACGTTGTTGAACAATTTTAACGATCCGGGTTATTTAGATTTAGGTATTGGTCTCACATGGACACCTGTTCAAAACTTAATTGTGGTTATTCACCCATTGAACTACAATATTGTTTTTGCTGATAATGACGCCGTTTTTGACTCTTCTCTTGGAGCCAAAATAGTAGCGGACTATACGCGCCAAATTGGAGCAATAAATTTCAAGTCCAATCTATCCATGTTTCAAAGCTACAAAAGCTCGGATTTATCAAACTGGACGTGGACAAACTCTTTTGGGTATACCTTGTGGAAAATGATAGGTGTTGGATTTGATTTTGGATTGCGCAGCAACAAGCAAGAGGCCTTAAATTATGCCCTATCTCAGTTTGATTCCGGCTCCGGTGCTGATGAACCTACTTTTGACAATGTGGACAACGATTTGCAAACCTACTGGACTCTAGGGTTAAGTTACAAGTTTTAACTATTCATACAGACTGAATTCAAAAAAAGCACCCAAAAGGTGCTTTTTTTATGTCTCCAGGTCCGGATACAAAAAATGATTGTACGGAAAACGCGTAATGTGTATTTTTCGAACTTCTTTATACACCCGTTTTCTGAATTCTTCCAGATTTTCTTTGTTAAGTGCCGATATAAACAACGCCTTATCTCCTAACTTACTCATCCATGTTTTTTTCCATTCTTTAAGGGTGTAGTTAGCCGTAGTTCTTTCGGTTACCAAATCGCTCTCGTCAAAAGGTTCCGGAGTATAGGCATCAATTTTATTAAAAACCATGATGGTAGGCTTATCCGCACAGTCTATTTCTCCTAAAATTTTATTTACCGACTCAATATGCTCTTCAAAGTTGGGGTGCGAAATATCTACTACATGTAATAACAAGTCGGCTTCCCGAACTTCATCCAGCGTGCTTTTAAAACTCTCTACCAGTTGTGTGGGTAATTTTCTTATAAATCCTACCGTGTCACTCATTAAAAAAGGGAGGTTTTCCACTACTACTTTTCGCACGGTAGTGTCTAGTGTAGCAAACAGTTTGTTTTCGGCAAAAACTTCACTTTTACTAATGACATTCATTAGGGTAGATTTGCCCACGTTGGTATACCCAACCAATGCCACACGTACCAGTTGTCCGCGATTGCCCCGCTGTACCGCCATTTGTTTGTCAATGGTTTTTATTTTTTCCTTGAGTAAAGCGATTTTATCCCGTACAATCCGACGGTCGGTTTCAATTTCTGTTTCTCCGGGACCACGCATACCTATTCCTCCTTTTTGACGCTCAAGGTGTGTCCACATTCCTTTTAGCCTGGGCAACAAATATTCACATTGAGCCAATTCTACTTGTGTTCGGGCATAACTGGTTTGGGCGCGCTGGGCAAAAATATCAAGAATTAAATTGGTTCGGTCCAGTACTTTACAGTTTAATATTTTACTGATGTTTCGCTCTTGTGCAGGAGACAATTCGTCGTCAAAAATAGCGGTCCCAATGTCGTTTTCTTTTATAAAATCCTGTACTTCTTGCATTTTTCCGGTGCCTATAAAAGTTTTAGGGTTGGGCATATCCAACTTTTGCGTAAACCGTTTAACAGCTTCGCCTCCGGCAGTGAAAGTTAAAAACTCCAACTCGTCCAAGTACTCTTTTACCTTGGATTCATCCTGGTCTTTGGTAATTAGGCCTATAAGGACTGCACGTTCTAGATTAACGTCTTTTTTTTCTAACATAAATAACTTTATGTTGCAAAGTTACACAATTAGAAACAACTTAATTTTACTATTTTTAAGGTAACATTTCACTTAAACGAAAAACCTTGCATACTATAGCTTTTTACAATATTGAAAACTTGTTTGATATCTACGATGATGAATCAACCAATGACAATGATTTTTTACCGGATTCCACAAAAAAATGGACAGACAAAAGATACTACAATAAACTCCGAAAACTGGGGTTTGCTATGACTAATATCGCCAAAGAAAAAACACAAAGTCATCCTGCCATTATAGGATTAGCCGAAGTAGAAAACAATGAGGTTATAGAAGCCTTGCTTTCTTCAAAACACTTGACTGATTTACCTTACGACTACGTTCATTTTGATTCGCCTGATGAACGCGGCATTGATGTAGCTTTTGTATATGACACTACGGTTTTTGAATTGATTGTTTCTGAAGTGTTTCCGTTGCATTTATATGAAGAAGATGGGTCGCCGGATTACACGCGGGATATTTTGCTGGTCACCGGAAAACTGGATGGCTGTTTGGTGCATTTTATTGTGACCCATTGGCCATCTCGAAGAGACAGTGGTACAGACACAGAATACAAGCGACTCACTGCTTCAGATAGAGTAGTTGAAATTATACACACTATAACTCAAGACACACCCGATGCAAAAATTATTATTTTAGGTGATTTTAATGAAGATCCCTCAGCCCGAAGTGTTAAAAATCTGGTGAATGCCTGTAATTTATACAACCCCATGGAGCATATAAACCTTCGTAAAAAAGGAAGCTTGAGTCATGATTTTAAATGGAATTTATTTGACCAAATTTTACTTTCTCATGACTTTTTAGAGCGCAAACCCGGAGTATTATACCTAAGCGAAGCCAATGTTTTTGATGCCGAGTTTTTAAAACTCTTTAAAGGTCCGTTTAAAGGAACTCCTTTTAGAACCTACGTTGGAACTAAGTACAAAGGGGGATACAGCGACCATTTTCCGGTGTATATTATTCTGGATAAGCATTAAAAAAACCCACTTTCTTAAAGTGGGTTTTTTTAATAAGCATTACTTTTTAAATCTTAGTTTCCGGCAACCTCAACGTTATTGATGTGATAACGTGTAGTTGCACTAGGGTCTGACCCTAGATACTTAAACGCTACTCTAACATCACCGTCAAGGCAGGAAATATTTATATCTCCGGAATTGTTAAATCCGCCAAAACCACTGGATGGCGTATTTGGAATGTTTACGTCTATTTCTGTCCATTCTGTAGTGGTAACATCACCGGTGTAGGCATCGGTAATTAAAACACTTAAAATAATTCCGTTGGCATAAGCTACTTCTAAATCAAAGTTTAGATACTCGCCTGTGGTGGAATCCAGATTGATTGCCGGAGTTACCAACCAGGTTTCTATTTCGCTGTCGCCTGAATTAAATCCGGATATTTGAGCATATTCATTACCGCTAAAACTTCCGATAACAAAATTTACGCTACCGGCAATATTAAAGTGCTCCCAGCCTGCGGTTTCCAGTTGAGATAAATTACTAAGTCCTTCAAAATCTTCTTCAAAAAGAATGGTATTTCCACCAAATGGTCCTTGACAATCCAGTACTTCAGGGTCACATCGTTCGGGATTCTCAAAATTTACATCGGCTATAGAATTTAAAACCAGCACGTTAAAATCGTCTCCAAAATCTCTTGAGAAAATTCCTGAAATAGAACCTCTGTTCTGGGGCACCGGCAATTGTTTAAAATCAGCAAATGTACTGGTTTGAAGGGTAAGTGTTGAGGTTGATGCACAGCTTTCTATAGTTCTGAAACCGTCAAATTCATCCGAAGATTCACCGGCATAAGTAAGGCTTAGCTGGCCGCGGTTAATTTGCACATCGTCTATCTGAATGAATGTGTTTTCGTCTTGTTCGGTTAAATCTTCTATGGCAACTACTTTAGGTGCTATTGTAACTACTTCAGCACTTCGAATTACATAGTTTAAGTATTCGTATTCTTGAAGTTGCACCAGTTGGCTTCCGCTGGCTTTACCCAACGTGTAAACTCCGTTTTGAATTCCGATGGCCAATCCGTTAAGTTTTACATATACTTTTCTTCCTACTTCGTAGGTATCTGACAGGCTTCGCACATTTATCAAAATATTCAATCCGCGTCTTGGGTCTGAACCGGCATCGCCGGCATCCGGAGTGTTTTGTATGATTAGTTCTTCAAAGAAATTTCCTGATCGGTCACTGGATACCACATACCCAACAATATATTGCGGGGTATCAAACTCGTTGTAAACGCCTACTTGGTCACCATTGCTTACAGCGGTTTCGTATCGTGCAATTACAGAGTTAAATGTTGCCATTTCTCCTAAAGCGGTAATATCCGGCTCTTGAATATTTACTTCAGGGGTTTGAAAATCGTCGTCTTGAACACATGCGGTAACAACCAGCATTAGAGCAAGAGTGCTTAAAAGGATAAAGAATTTATTTGTTTTCATTGCTGTATTTTTTATAATTTGTTGTGTTGTCATTAGAATCTAAAGTATAGGTTTAAAAAGTAATTGGTGCCTCTGGCATACCAGTATTTTCCTCCAAAAACGGGTGTATCAAGCGCTTGATCATCTCTAAGCTGTCTGAAATTGGCATTTCTTCCTTGTTCAAAGCCACCGGTTTTATATTTCTCGTTAAATACATTTCCTATGCTGGCAAAGAAGCCTACATAATAGTCATCAATTTTCCATGATTTTCCACCTACCAAATTCACCACCATGTAATTGCCAAATTCTTCTTGCTTTAGAAGTTCTCTGGCCAGGGTTTCATCATAATCTGTGAAAGGCAATCCATCTGTATC
>DASRWB010000024.1:0-52437 GCA_035654775.1 Flavobacteriaceae bacterium
TTTCAAAATCCGGTAGTGTTTTAATGTTTTCTTCAACGGGATTTTCTAAAAAAGGTAAGTAGTAAATTAAATTATCGGGAACTTTGAATTTTTCTTTTAAAAGCGCCATTTCTGCTTCTGAAATAATCAAGCTTAAGTCGCTTCTGTATATTGATGCTATTTCTCGTTTTGCATATTCGTTGAAAAGGTAAGTGTCGGCAAAGGCCTGTTTTTCTAAGAAGGCTTTTTCTCTTGCTTTTCGCAAAAAGTGTAAATCTTCAGTATCCAGTATACGCAGGGCTTTGGGACAGTATTTAGCCACACGCCAGCCAAACTGTTCTTCGGTCATAAACCGATCAAAAAGTACTATGTCCGGATGTAGTTTTTGGATAAAATCATTAAAGGAAGCGTGATTTAATTCAATTTGCACTTCGTCAATAGCAAGATCAGCTAACGGATAGGATGTTTTGGTTTTTTGAGCGGTTGTGGCAAAAGTAATCTGGTAACCATACGAGATAAAAGTATCTATAAGCTGCAGCATTCTTCTTCCTGCTGCGGAGCTTTTTGGTTCCGGATAAACAAAGCCAATAATTAAAAGTGTTTTAGCCAAATTTTTTTTATTCCGGTTTGGGTTCTAAGCTGTATTTAAACCGAACCTGTTTTGCCCAAGCTGTAATGGCTTCTATTTGGTCTTGATTTAGCTTTGCTTCGCGATGTGTCCAAGTATAGGAAGCCAATGGCATTTCTTTTTTTTCTACCATTTCTATTATTTCTTCCATTTTGTGGTCTTTCTTTTTTACTGAATAATCGCTCCACTTTGAAAGGTTTAAATGCTCGGTACCTTCTTTTACGTGATCTGCCAACCAATAATTTACCGGAGTAATACTGCTATACCAAGGATATCTGGTGTAGTTGCTGTGACAATCGTAACAACCCACTTTAAAAATTTGCTTTACGTCTTCCGGTGGTTTTGTGTCTGTCAAAAAAGCATCAATTGAAGCTAATTCTCCTTGGTTTTTTTCGGGTCCAAAAAACTGGGCTATTACCAGTACCACAAGGAATATCCAAAAGGTTTTTTTTAAGAGTTTCATTTTAGTTAATTTTAGATATTAAATGTACTAAAAATCTTGACAAGTAATACATTATTTGAAGCGTTAAATACGGTAACTCATTCTCGTGAAAGTAGACAATTTTTTGCCAATAAACTTCTGAATAAAAAACATCTTATTCCAAAAACACTGGATATTTTATTTCAAGTAGATGATGTGGTTTCCTGCCGCGCAGCTTGGGTTTTAGAATTTATGTGCAGAGAAAAACCGGAAGCTTTGTTTCCGTATTTGACTGATTTCACCCAAAACCTCAACAAAATTCACCTGGATGCTGCCGTCAGGCCCGTAGCCAAAATATGTGAATATCTTGCCGAAGCCTACTATGCTAAAGAATATGTATTACTTAAAAATAAAATAACCCCAAAACATATTGAGTGTATCGTGGAAGTTTGTTTTGATTACCTGATTAATGATGAAAAAATTGCGCCAAAGGCCTATGCTATGAATACCTTATATTTGTTTGGCAAAGACATAGACTGGATTCATCCGGAGTTAAAACTTCTTATTGAACGAGATTACCAAATGCAAAGTTCAGGTTTTAAGGCAAGAGCCAGACAAATTTTAAAGAAAATTAAAGCTGCAAAATAGCTTTTACTTCTTCTTCGGAAACCAACAGCAATTTGCTTTTTACTAAACGCCGGGTTAAAGCACGCCAATTATCATTTTTCTTAAAAATTGCTCTCAATATGGGTTTTGCTTTGTCTAACTGCTTGTTGTTTGCAAGATTTATGGCATACCAGTATTGCATTTCCATATTTTCAGGAAATAAGTTTTGTGCCTCTAAATACAACTCTTCTGCTTTTTTGGTGTTTCCGTGTTCCATGGCTAAATCTCCTTGGTTTATATAGTCGTAAGCCTTGTGTATATGAATTAGCCGCTCGAGCTCTTCAATAGGATTTTTGTGGTCTTCTACACGCAAATCCATAACCGTATCTTGCCAACTATTTCCTGTGGCTGTTCCTTTCACTATTAAAATGGCTGCACTTTGTTTTCCTCTAATGTCTCCTTTTTCATCTTCAGCAGCTTTTAGCGCGGCAAGCATTCGCTCGCTTAACGTTCCTTGTGTGCTTGTAAATGCATTAGCCATAGCGTTCCAAACGGTATTGTTTAACATCATATTAGCCTGAACCGAAAAGTTTTTTCCTTGCTGATGCCCGGATTCTTCAATACACAAACTTCCGGTATGAGTGGCTACTTCTCCTTTGGTATTTAAAAAAGCTACTTGACGGTACATTTCTCCTGCATCATTTGCCAATAGCGCTTGCAAAGCTTGTGTTGGAGACAAACCTTGCTCCATTAATGCCAAGCCTTTTGGACCATAACTTGGATTTACCAATGACTGTGTAGCGACTACACCAACACCGGCTTTTCCATAGGTCACTACACTCCCAACGCTAAACCAATGGCTTTGTACAGCAACACCCATTTCGCCGGTTACAGAATCTCTGGCCACAATGGAATAGGTATGCACAAAAGGTTCGCTTTTTTTAAATCCTTGGGAAAAGATTGTGAAAGGGTAACTAAGTAAAAGAATCAAAAGTAATTTTGTTGCTTTCATTATTTGGATATAATTGTTTCATTTTTAATTCCTATAAAGATACCTTTTTAATCCAAATTCTTCAAGAAACCGGTTTTTATCTTGAAGTTAAAGAGTTATCTTTGCAGCTCCTAAACACCTTTAAGATGTCAATAACTTCTCTTAATGCCATTTCACCTATTGATGGCAGGTACCGAAATAAAGTTGAACCTTTGGCTGCTTATTTTTCTGAAGAAGCTCTTATAAAGTACCGCATTCAAGTTGAAATTGAATATTTTATTGCCTTATGCGAATGGCCCTTACCTCAGCTTAAGGGTTTTGACACGGCTTTATTTTCGAAATTAAGAGAATTATACACCCGGTTTTCTTCAGCAGATGCCGGTAGCATAAAAAACATCGAGAAAACAACAAACCACGATGTAAAAGCTGTAGAATATTTTATAAAAGAAAAATTTGATGTTTTAGGCATTTCTGCCTACAAAGAGTTTATTCATTTTGGGCTGACCTCTCAAGATATCAACAATACAGCCATACCATTGAGTATTAAGGAAGCCGTGAACAACGTATATGTTCCGCAATACCTGAATCTTATTGAAAATCTGGCTGGGCTGGCTCAGGAATGGAAGAATATACCTATGCTGGCAAGAACACATGGGCAACCTGCTTCTCCAACAAAACTAGGTAAAGAAATTGACGTTTTTGTCGTTAGGCTTAAAGAGCAGTTTAATTTACTTAACGATATACCCAGTGCGGCTAAATTTGGCGGTGCTACAGGCAATTTTAATGCCCATAAAGTAGCCTATCCTTCGATAGACTGGAAGGCTTTTGGTTCTAAATTTGTGCAAGAAAAATTGGGATTGCATCATTCCTTTCCTACTACTCAAATTGAACATTATGACCACATGGCGGCCTTGTTTGACTGCCTGAAGCGAATGAATACAATCGTTATTGATTTAAATCGTGATTTATGGACCTATGTGTCTATGGATTATTTTAAACAAAAAATAAAAGCCGGTGAAATAGGTAGCAGTGCCATGCCGCATAAAGTAAACCCTATTGATTTTGAAAACAGCGAAGGCAATCTGGGAATTGCCAATGCCTTGTTTGAACATTTAGCTGCAAAATTACCTATATCCAGACTGCAACGCGATTTAACTGACAGTACTGTTTTACGTAATGTTGGCGTACCTTTCGCTCATACCCTAATCGGTTTTGCAAGTACTTTAAAAGGGTTGAACAAACTCTTGCTGAATACCGAAAAAATTGCAAGCGATTTAGAGAACAACTGGGCCGTTGTAGCCGAAGCTATTCAAACTATTTTACGTCGCGAAGGTTACCCAAATCCATACGAAACTTTAAAAGGTCTTACCCGAAAAAACGAGAAAGTAACACAACAATCTATCGAAAATTTCATAGATACGCTAAAGGTAAGTGACTCTCTAAAAAAAGAATTAAAACAAATCACTCCAAGTAACTATACAGGAATATAATGTTAACCGATAAACAGTCATTATTATTATGCGCCTTTATCGTAATTGGTTTTGTAGTAGGTGGTATTTTTGATTTATTAGAAACCTATCTTGTCACCGGAATTTTATCAGTTGCTTTTATACTGGTTTTGCTTAATATTGTTATTGCAAATCCATTTAAAGAAAAAGATCAAGACGAATAAAAAAAGGCTTACCCAAGGGTAAGCCTTTTTAACATTTAACTGTAAATTACTTGTAAAAATTCATGATACTCTGAAGTTTAGACTCATCAAACTTTGCATTTTTCATAGCGTCTACAAGTGATATCATTTCTTCGGGCTTCATATTGTTCCCTAACACACGAACTACTCCAAAACCTACTTCGGCGTTGCTTCCCAAAATTACAAATTCGTCTGCGCTGTTGTCATCACCTATATATTTAACTAAAATTTTTGCCGATTTATCGTTAAACTCAATAAGGTCATTATACTTTTCGGCTTTAAGTATGGTTTTTATTTTGGCGAGCTCTGTATTCATTTCCGTTGAAGCGCTATCCGTTACTTTATATCCCAAAAAGTTTAATCGTTTAACAGATTTAAACGCTTTCTTTTGGGTTTCTGTTAGTGTGCTTTCATCTATACCTACAATGCTTGGCGGAATATCTACAGACATAAAGTTTGAAGTTTCCTGATTATCTACATAGTAAGCTTGTAGGGTTTGTTCAGACTCGCAAGCATAAAATAAGGTGCTTACAAAAAGGATTCCTAAAATATATTGAACTGTTCGTTTCATGATGATGAATTAGTTTTTCTTGTCTAAATGTTCACCTGCCGGAATATTCATTTTGCTGGTAAGCTTAGATATTTGATTTAAATCTATATTCCCGGTAAGGGCAACAATAACAGTTTCAAAATCTCTTTTATTGCCATTTATATTAACGTCTGCATTTTTGGTAACGGCAGATAAACCGTCAACAAATACCAAAAGTTCTTCTACATGATCAGCATCTTTTCCTTCTTTAATGTAGAATTTTACTACAACACCGTCATCCTTAACTTCCATAAGCTCTTCCAGTGAAGTTGCGCGTTTTTTCACCCAGCTTGCGATATCTGTAGAAATGTCTTTACTACTGGTAATTATGGTTTTGAAACTGGATATACTATTTACCATATCCATATAGGCTTGGGTTTCAGGATCTTCTGTACTTACTTCAATTTTAGCAATCATTTGAAACATTTTGGGTTTAATGTTTACATAAGTTACATTCGTGTTATCGCTGTATTTTTCAAAAATATCTTGTGCAAAAGAACTTACTGGCAGTAACAGCAGTGCTACAATAAGTGGAAATATTTGTTTTTTCATGGTGTATGTATTAATTGTTGTTTTCATGGTTTTACTTTTTAAAGATTAAACGTGTTGAGTTTTCCAATTCATTCAGGTAGCCTATAGCCTCTGTTCCTTTATCTACATTGGTAAGGTAATCTAAGGAGGCTGTTCCCTTGTTGAATTTTTCTGAAATTAATTCTAATGATTTTACCATCATTTCATAGTCTGCCTGGGCTTGAGCCTCGGTGTAATCTTGTTCTAAATGAATACCCGTGCCAAAATAAAGACCAAACATAAGAACGGCTACGGCTGCGACAGAAATCCACTTGTAATTGAAATTGATTCTGGTTTTTAATGGAACGTCTTTGGTAAACTGCTCTTGTTCATTCTGCAAAAAATACGCAAACATAGGTTTATACACTTCCAAATGTGGCGCTACAGTTTCTTGAGAAAAATAGCTTTTTAACTGTTGCTCTTCTTGGATGGTTGTTTCTCCGTTTTCGTACTTTTCCAGTAACTTTTCTATATTATTTAATACCATAATTGTGTGTATTAGTTAATTTTTCTCTTATTGTTTTTCGGGCTCTGGATAAGGCTACCCTAATGGCTGTTGGGTTCATATCCAGCATTTTTCCTATCTCGTCAAAATCGTACTCTTCTATATCTCTGAGTTGAATGATCATTTTTTGTTGTTCCGGCAATTCTTCAATAATTTTGGCTACCCAAGACACACTGTCATTCAATTCCATTTGTTTTTGAAGTGACGTGTTTTCGTCTTTGTAATTGCTGTGTACAATCTTCAAGTTTTGTGCCTGTTTAGATTTCAGTTTGTCTAAGCAGAAGTTTTTTGTCATGGTCATCGAAAATGCTTCTACATTTTTATATTGTACCATGTTTTTTTTATTACTCCAAAGCTTCAGTAATATCTCTTGTGTAGCATCTTCGGCTTCTTCTGTTGAAACCAGTAAGCGCTTTGCCAAGCGAAATACTTTATCTTTAAATGGCATTACTATGTTTAAAAATTCTGCCTGTGTCATTTGGTGGTTAGTTAACAGTTTTTGCTGTTTGGTATTACGACGAATGAGTTACACTTTTGTTACAAAAAATTTTTATTCCAATTTTTTGTAATTAAATTTAACTGCTATTTAGACAAAAAAAATAAAAATGAAAAAGATTTCAACTCTATTTATTCTGCTTTTTTCTTGTGTGCTACTCACAAACTGTTTTGAGGATTTTGACGACAATCCGGTTTTCTCCTCTTTAGAAGTAAAAGATTTTGTATGGAAAGGTTTAAACTTTGCCTACTTGTACAAAAGTGAAGTGCCCGATTTGGCTGACAATCGCTTTTCATCCAATGAAGAGTATGCACAATACCTAAACAGTTTTGAAACTCCTGAGAGCTTATTCAATCACCTGAAACACGAACCCCAAACTGTTGACAGATTTAGCCGTATTTACAACGATTACATTCAGCTGGAACAGCAACTAAGCGGTACTTTTGTGAGCAACGGTCTTGAAATTAATTTATATTATCACCCAAACAGCAACACTCAGGTTTTTGGTGCCATAACGCTGGTGCTTAACAACAGCGAAGCAGCAAATGCAGGACTTCAACGCGGACAGCTTTTTTCAGCAGTTGATGGTACGGCATTAACCGAAAGTAATTTTACCTCACTGCTTTCACAAAGTACGTATACGCTTCAATTAGCCACATACAACAGCCAGGGAACACCTGAAACCACTGATGACACTATAGATGTCACACCCGAAACCGTTACCCTATCCCGAGTTCCGTATAATGAAAACCCTATTCACAAAACCGAAATTATAACCCTATCCAACAATGAAAAATTAGGCTATTTGATGTACAATGGGTTTTATGCTAATTACACCACTGAATTAAACAACGTATTTGCTGATTTTCAGGCAAATAACATCCAGCATTTGGTATTAGATTTAAGATACAACGGCGGCGGAAGCGTTAGTACGGCAACCTATTTGGCCAGTATGGTAACCGGACAATTTACGGGTCAAATTTTCACCAAAACTCTTTACAACGAAAACTTGTCCGGCAACAATTTTGATTATCTGTTTACAAATACCATAGAAAACGGACCAAGCATAAATAGCTTAAACCTTACCAAAGTATATGTAATTACTACAGCCGACAGAACTGCATCGGCGAGCGAATTGATTATTAACAGCCTTAAAGAATACATAACGGTTGTTCAGGTAGGCGAAGGTACAGTTGGAAAATCACAAGTTTCCAGAATCATTTACGATGCACCGCAACCCTTTAGCCGAAATAATGCAAACCCCAATCATAGGTATGCTATGCTGCCTGTTGTTGGAATATCGGTTAATGTAAACGACGGTCAAGTTCCTTCAACAGGTATAAATCCGGCGCCTTCTTTTTTTATGGAAGAAAATGGTTTAAACTTAGGTATATTAGGTGATACAGAAGAACCTTTATTGGCCCGTGTAATTGAAGATATTGAAAATTCCGGCAGATTTTCAGTACCAAACAACAAACCGAATGCTACACATAAAATCTACCGAAATCTTGCTGAAATCAACCCCGAAAAGTTTTGGTTTACCGAGTAAGTTTACCGTTTAAAAACCATTCTATAAACGTAGATTAAATCCGATGCCAACATTTCTACCTCGTGTAGTGTAGCCGTATAATTCTTGATAGTTTTCGTTTAAAATATTTGTTACATAAGCGAGCAACATTAGCTTGTTTTTTAGCAGGCTGTGATTAACGTGAAAGTCCCAAAGCTGATAGCTTTTTAAATTTTGGGATTCATTCCTAAAGGTTTCCTGATTGTAAACCGAATCTGTTCTGTTATCATTAAATTGATAGACTAAACTTAAAAAGGTTGATTTGTTTAGGTTGTAGTCCAGTCGTGCGTTGGCTTTCATTTCAGGTATGCGCAGATTTAGGTTTTTCTCCACTCGTGTATACGTAGCATTCGCATGAAAAGCCAAGGTTTTTGTTATATTGTACCTTCCTGTAAATTCTATACCACTTGCCGTAAACTGTTCTGCTACATTATTGTATTGATACGTAAAATTTCCGGCATCCACAAAATCAATAAAATTTTTCTCTCTTCTGTTAAAATAAATTACACTTAGGTTTGCGGTATTTTTAAAATTGATATCAACACCTGCTTCAACGGTAGTGTTTTCTTCAGGTTGTAAACTTTCATTTCCATAGGCAGGTTCAAACAGTTGATACAACGACGGTGTAATGTAGGCTGTGCTGTAGCTTGTTAATAGCTTTACCTGTCCAAAATTGAATTTTTTTGTAAACGAAGGATTTACACTGTACACCAAATGAGAACCATATTCGCTATGTATATTTAACCGCGTTCCGGCATTGAGCTGAAGTCCAAATTTTGAAATATATACCAGGTTTATATAAGGGTCTACAATAGTGAATTTAGCATTTTCAGGAGAAATACTTTGTTCAAAAGCCGTTTCGCCATAAGGAATAGTAAAGCTTTCCATAGTAATATGCTGGGTATTCATTCCTTGAATGGTGTAAAAGGTATGGTTTATTATATACTTATTGTATACATCGGCCATAAAACTTTTCCCTGTAAATCTTGCAGGATACATTGATTCTATGGTTCGTTCCACTTTATTGTGTGCGGCATTTAAAATAATACTCCCATTTTGGTAATTGAATTTTGGAGCTATCCCTACACGGTATTGTTTGCTTGTTGACAGGTTGTTGGCATCTTCCAAAAGAAAAGAATCGTCAAATTCAGCTTTAAACTTGTCAAAATTTGCATAGGCGTGTATATTAAATTTATCTGAAAAAGTATACCCTAATTTTACATTTCCGTTTATGGCATTGTAAAAATCACTGTCTGTACCCTGATTCACAGCCGATAAGCCATCCGTAAATTGATTCCCGAATCCTGCCAGGTAAGTAAACTTGCCCAGCGTTCCGTTCACTAAAACGTTATTTCTAAAGTCTTTTAGTGTATAGCGCATGTTTTTTTGAGATTGATTGGTGCCTAAAATACTTTTGAATTGTGCTTGAACTTTCTCTTGGGTTGCTTTTTTCAGTTTGATATTAATCACCGCAGTGGCTGCACCGGAACCGTAAAGCGTACTTGAAGCTCCTTTCAAAATCTCTATACTTTCTATTTGATTTGGATTCAACAATCGCAAATCATAATCATTAGCGATTTGCGAAGGATCGGTAACGGCAATACCATCAATAAGTACCAAAACCTGTCGGTTTCGTCCACCGCGAATGTAGTAGGCTAAATTTTGGCCGGCATTACTTTTTGTACCGTTAATTTCAATACCCGAGGTGGTATTTATAATTTCAGCTACGGTTTTTCCTTGAAAATTTTTTAACTCTTCTTGTGTAATTTTGGTAATTACCTTTCCTGAATTTTCACGTTTTAGTTTAAATTTTGAATCGGTAATCACTACTTCGTCCAGATGCTGCACTTTGGTAGAATCCGACATTGATGATTGTAGAGCTTGTTGTGAGAATGCTAATGTAGTAGTAGCAAAAAGCACACTAAAAACCCATGTGTTTTTGTTCATTTTTTTTAATTAATTGCTCGAGAATAGTATGGTTTTAGCATACGTAAACTTTTATCCCGAAAGTTCGACTTCTGTTTTTGAATTTGGCAGGTCTCCTGACTTGCGTTTTTGTGTTGGTCTTCCCATTTGCCTTAGCAAAAAGTGACTTTTGAAGTATAACACAAAACTTGAATAGCTTACAGTTGCGGGAACAGTTCCGGATTTTCACCGGATTCCCTTTTAATCTCTAAAAAATGAGAACCAAAATTCAGGACAAAAGTAAACATTTTGCTTGATGCGCTGTATAAAAGTTTAAATAATATTACTTTTGAAATTGAAAATCGCTTGCTTTGAAAAAATACATTACACTCTTTCTTTTTTTTGGGTTTATTTCATGTAAAAATGAAGTGAGTTTAAAATCCTCCGGTCACGAAACCCTCGAAAAAACGCAATTAAGCTACGCAAAGGGCTTTGCCATTTCCAATTACGAAAACTTCAGTGTATTAACGGTAAAAAGTCCATGGCCAAAATCTGAAAAATCCTATACTTATGCTTTAGTACAAAAAAAAGAGCTCGCTACTCTTACCCTAAATAAAGACGATTTTGACGGCATAATTACCATACCCATTGAAAAAATTGTGGTAACTTCCACTACACATATTCCGGCATTGGATTTACTGGGTGTTTCCGAAACACTGGTCGGCTTTCCCGGGACAGACTATATTTCTTCAGATCGAGTAAGAAATTTAATTGACAATAAAAAAGTTAAAGAATTAGGTAAAAATGAAAGTATAAATACCGAAGTTTTACTGGAAATAAAGCCCGATGTTGTGATAGGTTTTGGTATAGATGGAAACAATAAAACCTTCAAAACCATTCAAAAAGCCGGAATAAATGTAATGTACAACGGCGATTGGGTAGAATCATCTCCGTTGGCTAAAGCCGAGTGGATCAAGTTTTTCGGAGCGTTATACGATAAAGAAACAAAAGCCGATTCTATATTTAATAGCATAGCGAATGAATATCTTAAAGCAAAAAAACTGGCCGAAAACGTAAAAGAACAACCCACAGTTTTAAGTGGCGCTTTAGAAAAGGATGTGTGGTATTTACCCAGTGGCACCAGTCCGGAAGCGCAATTGTTAAAAGATGCTAATGTAAACTATTTATGGCAAGATAAAGAAGGACAAGGCAGTCTGGCTTTAAGCTTTGAAGCCGTATTTTCCAAAGCTAAAACTGCCGATATCTGGCTAAGTCCATCTTATTACCATTCGTTTGAAGCACTTGCAGATGCCAATAAACATTACACAGAATTCGACGCTTTTAAAAACAAAAACGTGTTTTCCTTTGTAAATACCACGGGGAAAACCGGCGGCATAACCTATTTTGAAGAAGGTACGGCAAGACCCGATTTGGTACTAAAAGACTTAATAAAAATTTGCCATCCTGAAGTATTAAAAAATTACGTTCCACACTTTTTTAAACCTTTGAAATAATTGCCTGAATCAAATACATACAAGACTTCATTTTTGCTTTTAATTGTTTTGTTAGGTATCTGCTTTTTTGTAAATATCAGTTTTGGTTCAGTTGCCATTCCGGTTAAAGAAATCTGTAAAAGTTTGTTTGGAGAAATTGACAATGCATCCTGGCAGTATATCATTAAAAACTATCGTTTACCTAAAGCTTTTACTGCCATTTTGGTAGGTTCAGGATTGGGTATTTCGGGATTGTTGATGCAAACCTTGTTTAGAAATCCCTTAGCCGGTCCTTTTGTGCTGGGTATTAGTTCCGGTGCCAGCTTAGGTGTAGCCATTGTTGTTTTAGGCTCAGGCATTTTTGGCGGTGTTTTTACTTCTTTGTTGCTGTCTAAATGGAGCGTGGTGCTTGCAGCCAGTTTTGGAAGCTTTTTGGTTTTGCTTGCCGTTTTGGCCGTTTCATCAAGCGTACGAGACACCATGGCAATTTTAATTATTGGTCTTATGTTTGGCAGTATTACCGCCGCGGTAGTTAGCGTACTTTCCTACTTTAGTTCGGCTGAAAAACTACAACAATATATTTTTTGGGGATTTGGCAGTTTAGGAAATTTGTCATGGTATGAACTTTTTATTTTTGCAAGCATCTATCTACTTGGACTTTTACTAAGTGTGTTTTCCATAAAAGCTTTAAACACCTTATTATTAGGTGAAAATTATGCCAAAAGTTTGGGGCTGAATATCAAACAAAGTCGCCTACTTATTATACTGGCAACCAGCCTTCTGGCAGGTACAATCACAGCTTTTGCGGGACCAATCGCCTTTATAGGACTAGCCATTCCGCATATGGTTAGACAACTTTTCACCACGTCGAATCACAAAATCTTGCTGCCTGCTGTGTTTTTGTTTGGCGCAATTGTAATGCTTATTTGTGACAGCATTGCCCAATTACCAACCAGTGAGTATACTTTGCCTATTAATGCCTTAACTTCACTTATTGGCGCGCCTGTTGTAATTTGGCTACTAGTAAGAAAACGAAAAATGATGTTTTAACGTGAGTACAACCCATTCACATACCGCACTGTATACGAAAAACCTTTCTATAGGCTATGTGTCTAAAAAACAGGAAACGGTTGTTGCATCCAATATCAATATTTCCTTGGAAAAAGGAAAACTCATCGGTTTAGTGGGAGCTAATGGCATAGGAAAATCTACCCTGCTGCGTACGCTAACCAAAGTCCAAAAACCGTTATCCGGAGAAGTCTTTCTTCATCAAAAAAACCTGCAAAGCTATCAAAATCTTGAACTGGCTAAAAATATGAGTCTGGTACTTACCGAAAAGATAGTTTCAAAAAATTTAACCGTTTTTGAACTGGTTTCACTTGGCAGACAACCCTATACAAATTGGGTAGGCAACCTCAACAAAAATGATATAGACATTATACAACAGGCTTTAACAGAAACCAACATTACCCATTTAGCTGAAAAAAAATGCTTTGAATTAAGTGATGGACAACTTCAAAAAGTTATGATTGCTCGTGCCCTAGCACAAGACACCTCACTTATTATACTAGATGAACCTACTACGCACTTGGATATGTATCACAAAGCTTATATTTTAAAACTACTTCAAAAACTGGTGAAAAACACCGGAAAAACCATTTTGTTTTCTTCTCACGAGATTGATTTAGCTATTCAATTGTGTGATACCTTAATTGTGATGACAAAAAATGGAGTAGTTTCCGATACACCTTGCAATCTCATAGCACAAAAAACCTTCGAAACACTTTTCCCTAAAGACTTAATCACATTTAATCCAAAATCAGGAAGTTTTAGAGTTAAAAAATAACCTTATCCAAAAAGTGAATAACTTCAAAGGTTACATTTCCGACTTCGGTTTAAAAAAATTATCTTTGATAAAATTCAAAATTAAATGAACGACAGCTTACTTCTTATTCTTGCCATACTAATCTCTGCCGGTATTGGAGCGTACCTAGGTCTTACTATTTCAAAGTTAAAAAACAAAAGTGATAAAAGTGCATTGGAAGAACGGCAGCACCAACTGAACAATACCATCAGCGAACTAAAAGAAAACGTTACTAAACTGGAAAACGAACGCGAAACTATCAGAAAAAACAAAGACGACTTAAGTACCGAATTGGTACGCCGAAATGCAGAATTTGACAACCTTCAGCAAAAACTACAAGAACAAAAAGAAGAAGTAGAAAAACTCCAGGAAAAATTCACCAAGGAGTTTGAAAATTTAGCCAATAAAATTCTGGATGAAAAAAGCGAAAAATTCACCCTTCAGAATAAAGAAAACATCAAACAAATTCTGAATCCGTTACAGGAAAAAATCCAAACTTTTGAAAAAAAAGTAGAAGACACACAAAAGGAAAGCATAAGCATGCATTCTGCACTCAAAGAGCAACTACTTGGCCTTAAAGACCTGAACCAGCAAATGACAAAAGAAGCCAACAACTTGACTAAAGCCTTAAAAGGCGACAGTAAAATGCAGGGAAATTGGGGCGAATTGGTGTTGGAACGCGTACTGGAAAAATCAGGACTGGAAAAAGACCGCGAATATTTTGTACAGCAAAGTTTTACCAGAGCCGATGGTTCTCGGGTTATGCCTGATGTGGTTTTACATTTACCTGATAATAAAAAAATGATTATAGACAGTAAGGTTTCGCTTACAGATTACGAACGTTTTGCCAATGCCGAAGACGATGAGAGATCCGTTTTTTTAAAAGCTCATGTAAATTCCATTAAAAAACATGTTGATCAACTTTCTGAAAAAAAATACGAAGACCTCTACGAAATAGAATCTCCTGATTTTGTACTAATGTTTATTCCCGTAGAACCTGCCTTTGCCGTAGCTTTAAATGAAGATAACACTTTGTACAACAAAGCTTTTGAAAAAAATATTGTGATTGTAACACCTTCAACTCTTTTGGCTACTTTGCGCACCATAGACAGCATGTGGACCAACGAAAAACAACAGCAAAATGCCATGGAAATTGCCAGACAAGCCGGAGCACTTTATGATAAATTTGAAGGATTGATAAGCGATTTAACCGGTATTGGAAAAAAATTGGATGGTGCTAAAAGCGACTACTCTGCCGCCATGAATAAGCTAGTGGAAGGTCGTGGAAACCTCATTTCAAGTGTACAAAAACTAAAAAAAATGGGCGCCAAAGCCAAAAAAGAGCTTCCTGAAGCCATTTTAAAACGCGCTGAACTGGATAATGAGTAAACACGAATTTAAAACCATAAATGCTTCAAAAATAACTATCGCTGAACTGATGCAACCTTCGCATTCAAATTTTAGCGGAAAAATTCACGGAGGTTATATTTTAAATTTAATGGACCAAATTGCCTTTGCCTGCGCTTCGAAACACTCTGAAACCTACTGTGTAACCGCTTCTGTAGATACTGTAGATTTTTTGAATCCCATTGAAATTGGCGAATTGGTTACGATGAAAGCTTCGCTAAATTTTGTAGGCAAAACTTCTATGGTTGTTGGTATTCGAGTAGAATCAGAAAACATAAGAACCGGTAAAATCAAACATTGTAATTCTTCATATTTTACCATGGTAGCCAAGGATGATAATGGCAAATCAGTTAGTGTTCCGGGGTTAATTTTACACACTGAAAACGAGATTAAGCGTTTTATAAGAGCTATTAAAAGGAAAGAAACTAAAATACACCGCGCCGAAGAGTTTAACGGCTCTTCGTTTTCTCTTGAAAATTACAAAGAATTCCTAAAAGGATATAATATTAAAATTGAACTCACTCGCTAAACTGTAAACTGCCTTATTTGCTTTTTAATTGAGGGCTTTAAAAACGATTTGATTATTCCATAAAAAAGAGATATTAACATGATTGGAGTAATTACAGGAGATATAATCAATTCCACCCGGTACTAAACTCCTAACTTAGGGTTGTATTCATTGTTACCGGAAACTGGCAAACAGTTGGGTTTTTAATTACGGTAAAAATAGCTAACGCAACAGGTATTTTGTTTCAACTAATCATTTAAAAACTTCGGGTTAAATTAAATCCAAAAAAAATAGTTCCGGTTGACCAATCTCCCGAAGCTTGCCCTAGAAAACCATTAATATTCATAGGCTGAGCATTGGTAAAATGCATTTGAAATACATGTCCACCTGTTTCCAAATCAATACCCACAGACAGCGGATTATTATAGGGTGAACCTTCTGCTCTGTTTAAATGAAAAGCATAATCGACATTGACAGACCAGCGTTTTCCCAGTTTATACCTGCCACCTAAACCCATTGCAAACTGGGCATTGTTTTGAGGTTTATACGCTACATAATTATCATGAAAAAAGGTAGGAGCTACTTCCATAGACAAGCTCTCGTTGAACTTTCTGGAAAGCAATATTTGTGTGGCATAACTTAACCGATGTTTAAATTTAAGCTTGGGTAAGTTTACTTTTTCCATAGCCGTATTAATCATGACGGAATTAAACCCAACGATGGTAAAAGGCATCTTTTCTGATTGCCTTACCAACCTATACTTTACAGAACCTTCATATATTTTTTGATAAGAACTTCTGGAAATTCCTATGTTGAAATCCTCAGAGATACCGTAAATAAACTGGATTCGGGTTACCGCATCATCCAGTCCAAAAAATGTATCAAAACCATTTTCTACGCTACCAAAGCGATGTGAAACATTAAACAACAACCCTTTTTTGGCAACAAGTTTTGTAGATTCTAAATTTACTATCTTAAGGCTTTTAAAAACGGCATCTACCCGATTGGGCACAGAATCGGTATCTATTTCATCCAGTAAATCATTTTGAGAAATACTAAACAGTGGAATGAATAAAAATAAAACAACAAATCTATACATCATAACATGAAAAGAAAACCCTACTAAAAAAATAGCAGGGTTTTGTTTTGATTCCACTTTTATTGCTTTATAAATTTTTTGGTTTGCACCGTGTTTTCAGACGATAGCTTTATCAGATACACGCCTTTATTCCAATCCGTTACATTAATTACCGGGTTTGAGGTAAACTCATCCAAATTTTTATGGACTATTTTTTTGCCCAAAACATCAAAAACCTCCATAGTTAATCCCGAGTATGATGCCGGCAATTCCAATATAAATCTATCAATACCCGGATTGGGATAAATAGTAAAACTCAACTTAGAATAGTCATCAGTGCTTAACGTTGAAACCGTGATGGTACCAAACATGGTTCCGGGATGCACATCACACTGGTAATCATTTACTCCTTCAACAGTAAATGTTTTAGAATAAGATTGTCCTATTCCTGTTAAAAAACCACTACTGAAGGATTCTGCAGCTCCGGGAAGACTCGTTACCGTATGTGGTACTGCATCTGCCCAAGTCCAAGTTACAGTATCTCCAACTTGAATTTCTAAACTGGCAGCCGACCCGTTAACACCCATTTGCCATGTAATAAAGTGCTCGGTTTGTGCATTGAGTGTCAAAGCCACAAAGGCTGACACAAGTAAAAATAATTTTGCTTTCATAACATTTTTTATTTGATTTTAATTAGTGAGTACACATTGATCCATTTTTACAAGTTGCAGCAAATCGTCATAACCAATACATCTACCTTTAACCTTAACCATATCGCCTACTTTAACTGAATTTAGGTCACCAAATGAGCAAAAAATCTTGCCATCTAGCGTTACATCCAAATGGTTTAATTCAGTAACACGACCTTCAACAGAAAGTGTTTTGTCAAGATATTTAGATTCTGCTTGCTTCGGGTTTGCTTCAAATTCAGAAATAAGAAGCCCTGAAGTGAGTTCAAAAGAAGACGTTTCAGCAGCAATGTTTCTGTGATCTTGGTAAATATATAGATAGCCCAAAAACGCTGCCAAAGCGACCAATACTAGAAGTACGCGCTTTTTCATTAACATCTGATTTCAATGTTAAACTTGCAATTTTTATTATAAAATTAACTATTTTTATGAGAAAATTGCATTATTATGAAAAATATTTTACACTATTTTGTGTTAATCCTCATTTTTTGTACAAATTTTTCATGTACAAACGCAAATGAGGATGACTTGACGGAAAACCTTCCTGAACCTGATTTAGTCACCTATTCAGAACACATTAAACCGGTAGTTGACAACAACTGTTTGCTGTGCCACAGCAACCCGCCACAAAATGGAGCTCCTATGCATTTAACAACCTACGGTGCAGTAAAAGGCGCGGTTGAAAATCTGAACTTAATAGCGCGTATTTCAAGTAACGACCCTAGTTTTAGGATGCCTTTGGGCGGTCAACCACTTCCACAGCAAACCATTAATTTGTTCATTCAATGGGAAAGTGATGACTTTCCGGAAAATTAATTTAAACTACAGGCTATGAAAAACATACTCTTATTTGCCTTTCTGACTTTTATAACTGGAAATGCACAAACCAAGTACCTGACCAAAACCGGAGAAATACGTTTTGAAGCCTCTGTTCCATCTTTTGAAGAAGTCGCTGCAAAAAATAACACGGCAACAGCCATTCTAGATTTAGAATCAGGCGAATTTGCTGCTTTGGTACTAATTAAAGGATTTCGATTTAAAAATGCCTTAATGGAAGAGCATTTCAATGAAAATTATGCCGAATCTGAAAAATATCCAAAGGCTACTTTTAAAGGGCAACTTGAAGAATTTGAAACAGCGAGTTTAAAAACTTCTTACACTCTAACTGGAAAGCTTACTTTCCACGGGGTAACCAATACCCTTGAGGTAAAAAATGTTTCTTTAACAAAAAACGGTGACTCTTACGAACTTTCCGGACGTTTTGTAACCTATCCGGCAGACTTTGCTATTTCTATTCCAAAAATTGTGCGTAACAAAATAGCCGATTCTGTGACTGTATTTTTCACATTTACCATGATTGCTAAATAAAAAAACCGCCTTTATTTGGCGGCTTTTTTACTTTTATTTACTTAAGTACATTTTTCGTCTGGCATACAAGTTGTAGAACTCGTCATCCCTAAGGCTTTCAATAAACAAAATGCTTTCGCCGGTGCTTTTCATTTCCGGACCTAGTTTTTTGTTAACATTAGGGAATTTATTAAACGAAAAAACCGGTTGTTTTATCGCATATCCTTTAAGTTTTGGATTGAAAGTGAAATCGGTTACCTTTTTCTCTCCCAGCATTACCTTAGTGGCGTAATTTACATAGGGTTCGCCATAAGCTTTGGCTATAAAAGGCACTGTTCTGGAAGCTCTTGGATTGGCTTCAATTACATACACTTTATCCTCTTTAACAGCAAACTGAATATTAATAAGACCGACTGTATTTAAGGCTAGTGCTATTTTTTTGGTGTGATCTTTTATTTGCTGCATAACCAAATCTCCTAAGTTAAATGGCGGTAAAGTAGCATTACTGTCTCCGGAATGGATACCACAAGGCTCAATATGCTCCATAATTCCAATGATATACACATTTTCGCCATCGCAAATGGCATCGGCTTCGGCCTCAATAGCTCCATCCAGATAATGGTCTAAAAGAAGTTTATTATCCGGCATGCCACGTAACAAATCGACTACGTGTTCTTCCAGTTCTTGTTTGTTTATTACTATTTTCATGCCTTGTCCACCAAGTACATAAGACGGTCTTACTAGAATAGGGAAGTTTAACTTATCGGCTACGGCTATGGCTTCTTCAGCTGATTGTGCAGTATCAAATTCGGGATAGGGAATGTTGTTTTCTTTTAACAAAGCAGAAAAACTTCCTCGGTCTTCAGCCAGATCTAGTGATTTAAAGCTGGTACCAATGATTTTTATCCCGTATCGGTCTAATTTTTCGGCTAGTTTCAGAGCAGTTTGTCCACCTAACTGAACAATAACACCTTCGGGTTTTTCATGTTTTATAATGTCGTAAATATGTTCCCAAAAAACAGGTTCGAAATAAAGTTTATCTGCAATGTCAAAATCTGTAGAAACCGTTTCCGGATTACAGTTTATCATGATGGTTTCATAATTACATTCGGCTGCAGCCAAAACACCATGAACGCAACAATAATCAAACTCAATACCTTGTCCAATTCGATTTGGTCCCGAACCTAGTACGATAATCTTCTTTCTGTTTGAAACCATACTTTCGTTATCCATAAAGGGTTTGCCATCTGAAGTTTCTACTTCATTTTCAAAAGTAGAGTAATAGTATGGCGTTTGCGCTTTAAACTCGGCGGCACAGGTATCAACCAGTTTATATACCCGTTTTATACCTAAGGCTTCGCGTTTTTTGTATACCTGACTTTCTAAGCATTTTAGCATATGTGCTATTTGCCTGTCGCCATATCCTTTTTGCTTTGCCTCAAGCAGTAAATCGCGCTGAATGGTTTCTATGGTATAAGTTGAAATCTCTTTTTCCAGATGGTAAAGCTCTTCATATTGTTTTAAGAACCACATGTCTATTTTGGTAATTTCGTGGATTCTGCTTAAGGGAATTCCCATTTGAATGGCATCGTAAATTACAAAAACTCTATCCCAACTGGCGTATGTGAGCTTACTGATAATCTGGTCATAATCTTTATATCCTTTTCCATCTGCACCTAAGCCATTGCGTTTTATTTCCAGCGATTGTGTGGCTTTGTGCAGGGCTTCCTGAAAAGATCTTCCAATACCCATAACTTCACCAACGGCTTTCATTTGTAATCCTAAGGTTCTATCAGAGCCTTCAAACTTGTCAAAATTCCATCGGGGTATTTTTACAATGACATAATCTAAGGTAGGTTCAAAAAGTGCGGAGGTAGATTTTGTAATTTGATTTTCAAGTTCGTCAAGTGTATATCCTATAGCAAGCTTGGTTGCTATTTTGGCAATAGGGTAACCGGTAGCTTTACTTGCCAGTGCAGAAGAGCGCGATACTCTTGGGTTAATTTCTATGGCAATAATATCTTCTTTCTCGTCTGGCGAGACTGCAAATTGCACATTACATCCACCTTCAAAATCACCAATAGAACGCATCATTTTTATCGCCATGTCGCGCATTTTTTGAAATGTAGTGTCACTTAAGGTCATCGCAGGCGCAACCGTTATGGAATCTCCGGTATGAATTCCCATTGGGTCCATATTTTCAATAGTACAAATGATAACTACATTGTCGTTTTTGTCCCGTAGCAGTTCCAACTCATACTCTTTCCATCCCATCATGGCTTTATCTATCATAACTTCATGAATGGGTGATGCTTCCAGACCTCTGCTTAACAGCTCGTCAAAATCTTCGGGCTTGTATACAATGGATGCTCCGGCTCCACCTAAGGTGTAGGAAGAGCGTATTACCAACGGAAAACCAAACTCTTGGGCAATTTCTTTTCCTTTGAGAAAAGAGGTTGCCGTGGCTTGTGGAGCCATTGGGATTCCTATTTTTCCCATTAATTCTCTAAACTGCTCTCGGTCTTCGGTAATGTTTATGGCATTAATATCTACGCCTATTAGCTTCACTCCAAAATCTTCCCAAATCCCTTTATCATCAGCTTCTATACATAGATTTAACGCAGTTTGTCCGCCCATTGTAGGTAATACGGCATCTATTTCCGGATGTTTTTTAAGAATTTCAATAATAGATTTTGTGGTTAACGGCAAAAGGTAAACATGATCTGCCATTGAAGGGTCTGTCATTATGGTTGCCGGATTGGAATTTATCAGTACCGTTTGTATTCCGTCTTCTCGTAAGGAACGTAAAGATTGGGAACCGGAGTAATCAAATTCGCATGCCTGACCGATTATAATTGGCCCGGAACCAATAATTAAAATAGATTTAAGGTTTGGATTTTTTGGCATTGTTTAAAATATTCTAGCAAAAATAGTTATCAATAGGGTACAAAAAAAGGTGTTACACCTAAGTAACACCTTTAAAATATTAACAATTGTTAATCATTATTTCTTATGTCTTGATTCTGAAGATACAGATAGTTTTTTTCTTCCTTTCGCTCTTCTGCGCGCAAGCACTTTTCTACCATTTACAGTAGCCATTCTTTCTCTAAAACCATGTTTGTTTCTTCGCTTTCTTTTCGATGGTTGAAACGTTCTTTTACTCATTGTCTTATACCTTTATATCTTCTTTTTGAAATCTTTCTTACGTACAGTTTTACGTTCTCTAAAACTGCGGGCAAATATACAAAGACTTTTTACTTTCACAAACCTATTTTAAAAATAATTTTTTCGGTAAAAATTTAGTTTCTTTGCACTACAAAAGTAACCCTAATTATGTGGCCTAAATCTTTGAAAGCTGTTGTTTTGTTTTTATTGGCATACAACTCCGTGCTTTCCCAACAAAATATTGCGTACCATTTGAGTGCAAACAAAACCTACAAGGTAGAACAAAACGTAAATCAAGAAATTGTTCAACAGCTTGACGGTACAGAACATATAATACAAAACTCCATTAAAAGTACTTATCAATTTAAAACAAAATCTATTACAGACAGTTCGTTTATTTTACAATGCAGGTATACGCTTTTTAAACTAAAATCTACTTCCAACCTGTATGGAGAAATTATGAATATAAATACCGATTCGATACCTGATGAAGAAAATATGGAATCTAAATTATTTTCAGGATTAACTCAAGCTGTTTTAAATATAGAATTGCTTAAAACCGGAAAAGTAAAAAAGGTAGACGGTACTGAAAACTTAATAAACCAAATGATTGCTAATGCCGACATAGAAGAAGAATTTACCAAAGCCGTAATAAAAGAAGCCATGACCAAAGAGTTTGGCGATACCAAACTGGCAAACAGCTTTGAACAAATGATGTATATTTACCCTGTAAAAAAAGTGCATATAGGCGACACCTGGACGAATTCGTATACCGGAGAATTAAGCGCTGTTAATACCTGGACCTTAAATACTTTATCGCCTAACATTACCATTTCCGGTAGCAGTAACATTACCTTTACCTCTGTTGATCAATCTACAGAAATGATACTAAAAGGAACACAAAACACAACCATCACCTGTAATAAGAAAACCGGATTTATAGAAACTATGTTGGTAAGATCTAAAGTATCCGGGAATACTATATTAAAAGAATCCAATGCGTTAAAAATTCCAACATATATTATCACAACCACAAGTTATAAAACTTTATAAAAACTATGTATAATAAAATTTTCAAACTCATACTAGCATTTTTAATTTTAGCATACGCCATTTACCAGTTTACTGAAGGAAATATAGGTAATGGCATCATGTTTATACTCTTGGCTTCAATTTTTGTATTTCTATACTTTAAAAATGAGTTCATACTCTTAGCTTTTTTACGCTTGAGAAAGCAGGATTTTGCCGGCGCAACCAAGTGGTTAACCAAAATTAAAAATCCGGAAACAGCTTTAGTAAAAAAACAACAAGGATATTACAACTACCTTCACGGTATTATGGTTTCACAAACCAACATGAACGAAGCCGAAAAGTATTTTAGAAAAGCCATTACTCTAGGCCTCTCCATGAAACACGATTTAGCCATGGCTAAACTTAATTTAGCCGGAATTGCATTTGCCAAACGAAGAAAACAAGAAGCAAATATGCTTTTAAAGGAAGCACAGCAACTGGACAAACACAATATGCTGGGCGAACAGATTAAACTCATGAAAGAAAACATGAAACGCGCACAAATGCCCAATCAGCATTTTGGAACCGGTGGCTCAATACGACAACAAAAAAGAAGAAGCAAATAACCTATAGCAAAGGAGCTAAAAGCCGGCATACAGACTCTTGAAATTTAGCTGTTAAAGGACGCTTTTCCCACTTGTTCAGGTTTACTTCCCGGCAGTGTTTTAAATCTTGATTGAAATGACTTTTTAATATTTTACTTTGCTCTTCATTGTAAAGCAGTGCATTAATTTCAAAATTAATTTTAAAACTTCGGTAATCCATATTTGACGTTCCAACAGTAGCAAACATATCGTCTACAACTACCGTTTTTGCATGAATAAATCCTTTTTCATAACGATAAATCTTTATGCCTGCTTCAAGTAAAGGCGTTACATATGAGTTCGTTGCGTATTTTGCGCTCCAAGAATCTGATGTTGCCGGTATAATTAGTTTTACTTCTACACCACTTTTTGCGGCCATTTGCATAGCCAAAATAAACTCACTATTAGGAATAAAATAAGGTGTTGTAATATACACATAGTCTTTTGCGGTTACCAGTGCCATAAGCAAAACCTCCATAATATTCGCCCAGTCCGTATCCGGACCACTTGCCGCTATTTGAATAGGTATTTCATTTTTTATTTTGCTTTCCGGAAAGTATTCTTTTGAGATTACCAAACTATCTTTTGTGACAAAATTCCAGGTCATAAAAAAATTAATCTGCAAGGGTTTTACAGCTTCACCTTCAATTCTAATATGTGTATCTCTCCAGTAGAAATTTGCAGATGACGGATTTATATACTCATCAGAAATATTAATTCCGCCTAAATATCCTATCAAACCATCAATAACAGCAATTTTTCGGTGGTTTCGGTAATTCATTTTACCGGCAAATGATGGAAAAAACACAGGCATAAAGAAGTAGTATTCAACGCCTGAATTTTTGAGTTTCTTTTTAGATTTAGCCGAAAGTTTACTTCCTACATCATCTAAACATATTTTTACTTTTACACCTTCTTGCGCCTTTTTACATAACAGGTCTATCACTTTTGAACCTATTTCATCATCTTTGAATATATAATACTCTAGGTGAATATGATGTTTAGCTTTTTCTAGGTCTTCCAGCAAAAATTTAAATTTTTCTTCACCGTTTTTAAGAATTTGTACATCATTGACGATTGTCAAAGGTGATTCATCATTGTTGTACAGCAACTTGACGAGTTTTACTTTATCACTAAGTATTTTGGTAAGGTGCTTCTTTTCAGTGGTGTTTAATTCCAGTTCTTTATTAATATTCTTTACCACTTTTTTGTTGAGAATATGCTTTCGGTTAAATATTTTATTTTTTCGGTATTCTTGCCCAAAAAAATAATAAACTACCAACCCAAAAAAAGGTAAAAACACCAAAATAGTAATATACGTTAGTGTTTTTATCGGATTAATATTCTTAAAAAGAATAATGAATGCTGCTGATATTGCCAGTAAATAGTTAAGCCCAACAAGTAGTGGCCAGATATTATCTACTATAAAATCCAGCATTAAAGTGAAGAGTTGTAATATCCCGGTTTAGGAATTTCTATTACATATTTTTTTCTTGATTTGTTGTTTAAATGCGGTTCGCGCAGCCAAGGATTATGTAGTTTCAATATTTTGTAGTTTATACCAAATTCTTTAGCAAAAGCAGCAAAATTATTTACTGCAGTATCTACTTCAACAGTGTATGTTGGCACTAAGCTATAAAGGTCTTTCTCCCTATAATTAAAACCGTAACGCAAAGGATTTTTCAAAATTTCTTTCACAGCAATAATTCTAAATACATATCGACCGGTTTCTTCGCCCAACAGCAAGTCGTAATACCCGTTTACACTTTGTTCTTCCAGGCGTCTGGAAATGCCGGACATACCCGCATTGTAAGCCGCAGCTGCCAGCGTCCAGGAACCTAACTTTTCTTTAGATTTTTTTAGGTATTCGCAAGCAACTTCTGTTGCCTTTTCTAAATTATATCTTTCATCTACATTACTGTTAACTTCAAGTCCATATTCTTGTCCGGTAGCTTTCATAATTTGCCAAAAGCCGGTTGCTCCGGCAGGCGAAACCACATTGGTTAATCCACTTTCTATGAGTGCCAAATACTTAAAATCATCCGGTACACCGTGTTTTTTTAGTATAGGTTCAATAACCGGAAAGTATTTGTGTGCGCGCTTAAACATTAAAAAACCGTTGGATTGCCAGTAAGTATTAACCAGCAATTCTCTGTCCATTCGCTCAAAAATATCAGGATCTTTTAATGGCAATTCTTCACCTGCAAACTCAAGTACTTCGGGCAATTGAATGGCATAAACATTATAATCGTTCACTAATTTTTTTTCAAAATTTTCGTCAGATGGAGCATCTTGAAGTGCGTGAATAAACAGCCCGCCAAGACTTACCAACCCAATACAGGCAAGTACATTTTTTATGCGTTTCATAATTAAGTAGATTTATCCGTAAAATTAACAAATTATTTGATATTCAGCGGGTTGTTCCTGTTAAAATTAATTCCGGTAAATGCTCGTTAAACCAGTTAGGACGGTTAATTATCATAATATGAGTTCCCTTTTCAACCTTAATATAATTCTTTATATGCGATACCGGAAAAACACCGTCGTTTTCTCCATGAATATGGATTAAACCAGATATGGGTTTGTCTTGTTTCCACATCACAATTTGTTCAATGGCCCAATCCAGATAATCGGTATTGTTCATGGAAATATACTTTTTATACAGGTGTATTCTTTTTTTTATGACTTTACCAAAAGCAAATTTTGTCAAAAGGTTACTATTGGCCATAATTCGTGTGGGAATCAGCTTGTATGCCTTTGTTATTTTTGCCAGTTTCATTCGCTTGGGTAGTTCGTGCTTAGTTTTTACACTGGAAATGATAAGCACCTTTTGTACAGCGATTTGTTTTGCCATTTCCTGCACCATAATCCCACCAAAAGAAACCCCAATAAGTACGGGATTTTCATGTTTGATTTCTGCACACATTCTTTTAGCATACTCTTCTATAGTTTCCTTTTTTTTAGGTAATTTCCAAGGTATATAGTGTGTTTTGAATATATTTTCAGGCAACTTGATGTGTTCAAAAATAGTAGTATTTGCCGCCATTCCCGGCACAAAATAAACATGAACGAGTTGCTGATTCATAAGGTTTTAACCTTTTAGGGTGTTTAAATTAAAAATATTTTTTTGTAACTTTGCAACACAAAACTATGAATTTAGTTTAATTCCTTACTATTCTACAACTTTTTAAAACTTGTAATTATGACTGATGCAGCAGAGCTAGTGGACAACGACTTTTTACGTCAGTTTGAGCTGAAGGTAGATGAAAATCTGGCTAAAATTGAGTATTCGCTACAAGAGCGCAAAATCTTTTTGACCAAACTTGTCATCCCTGAAGAAATTAATTCGCCTAAATTTGAGGAAGAATTTTTAAAACTGGTATTACAAAACATCCAGGAAAGGAATATAAGTGTTGTGCCTACAAGTCCAAAAATTGCACGTTTTATCAGAAGAAATCGGCAGTACAAATGCATGTTACCGGTTGGCGTAAGAATTTAAGTTAAAAAATAATGATTTAAACGGCAACACCGGCTTTCATAAAATCAACACGCATGATTCCGTCTTCGTCTATTTTAGTGAGTTCTACTTCGTGAAGTGTATTTACCAGTTCAGGGTTCCAAGGCGCTTTTACTTTTATGTAGTTTTCGGTGAATCCGTGGATATAGCCTTCTTTATTCTCACCTTCAAACAAAACTGTTCTTGTACTTCCCAGTTGATTTTCGTAAAAAGCCCTTCTTTTTTTAGCCGATAAGCCGCGTAGCATTTTACTTCGTTTTGCTCTTATTTTCTTTGGGACAACACCATCCATTTCAGCAGCTTCGGTATGGTCTCTTTCCGAATAGGTAAAAACATGTAAATAGGAAATATCCAGCGCATTCAAAAAATGGTACGTTTCCAGAAAATGTGCATCTGTTTCTCCGGGAAAACCAACAATTACATCTACACCTATACAGGCATGCGGCATGAGTTGTTTTATTTTGCTTACTCTATCTTCATAAAGTTCGCGTAAATAACGGCGTTTCATTTTCTTTAAAATAGCGTTGCTTCCGCTTTGCAACGGGATGTGAAAGTGCGGAACAAAAGCACGTGAATTCGCCACCAATTCTATGGTTTCATTTTTAAGCAAATTAGGCTCAATAGAAGATATACGCAAGCGTTCAATGCCTTCAACTTTATCAAGTGATGCTACTAAATCCAGAAATGTGTGTTCGTGACGCTTGTTGCCAAACTCTCCTTTACCGTAATCGCCTATATTGACTCCGGTAAGCACAATTTCTTTAATATCTTGGGCTGCGATTTCTTTAGCATTGTGTATTACATTTTCCATGGTGTCACTTCTTGAAATACCGCGAGCCAAAGGAATTGTACAATAGGTACATTTATAGTCGCATCCGTCTTGTACTTTTAGAAAAGCTCTGGTTCTATCACCTATAGAATAACTTCCTACATAAAAATCGGCTTCTTGAATTTCACAGGAATGAATTTCGCCCATATCGTTTTTGGACAAGTCGTTAAGGTAACTGGTAATTTTAAATTTTTCGGTAGCTCCTAAAACTAAGTCCACACCGTCAACCGCTGCCAGTTCTTCAGGTTTTAGCTGTGCATAGCAACCTACTGCCGCCACAAATGCTTCCGGATTTACTTTTTGTGCTTTTTTTACAATCTGTTTAAATTGCTTATCTGCATTTTCAGTAACCGAGCATGTATTGATAACATAAATATCGGCAACTTGGTCAAATGAAACCTGAGAAAATCCTTTGCTTGTAAAGTTTCTGGCAATAGTAGATGTTTCTGAAAAATTCAGCTTACATCCTAATGTATAAAAGGCTACTTTTTTTTCGTTTACATTTTGCACATCAAACTTGTTTTAAGGGTTTTTAAAAATTATCTTTACCCATTAACGGCTGCAAATTTACAACTAATTAATTACATGATAAAATTGCTCTTTTCGTATTTAAAAACATTAACGCCTTATTTTTCAATTGGTTGCATTGCTATTCTTTTCAGCTGTAAAAACAACACTACTTCTTTTACAGATGCAGATGTATTTAGGTACAACGAACACAAAAATATTGGCTCACTAGATCCGGCTTTTGCAAAAGATCTTGCGGATATTTGGGCTACCAACCAACTATTCAACGGTTTGGTGCAAATGGACGACAGCTTACACGTAAAACCTTGTATAGCTCATCGCTGGGAAATTTCTGAAGATGCAAAAACCTATACTTTTTTTCTGCGAAAAGACGTCAGGTTTCACAAACATGAACGCTTTGGTAAAGATTCCACACGTGTTGTAAAAGCTAGCGATTTTGAATACAGTTTTAACCGTCTTAAAGACCCAAAAATTGCATCGCCCGGAAGTTGGGTTTTAAACAAAGTGAAAAACTACAAAGCCGTTAATGATACTATTTTTCAAATGGAATTAAAACAACCTTTTCCTGCCTTTTTGGGGTTATTAACCATGAAGTATTGCAGTGTAGTTCCTAAAGAAATCACCACTCACTACGGAATGCATTTTCGTTCCAATCCTATAGGAACGGGACCATTTTTGTTTAAGCGCTGGGAAGAAAACATAAAACTGGTTTTTAGAAAAAATCCACTTTATTTTGAAAAAGACAGCCTAGGTATATCACTTCCCTATTTGGAAGCTGTTGCTATTACTTTTTTACCCGATAAGCAAAGCGAATTCATGCAGTTTGCACAAGGAAACATAGATTTTGTGTCCGGTTTGGACGCTTCGTATAAAGATGAAATATTAACTGCAGATGGTAATTTAAGAACCCCGTACCAAAAAGAAGTTAATATGATTCGCGGACCCTACCTCAATACAGAATATTTAGCTTTTTACATGGATAGCAACATTCCTGAAATTCAATCAGAACTCATACGAAAAGCGGTAAACTATGGATTTGACCGAAGCAAGATGATGATGTATTTGCGTAACGGCATTGGCATTCCGGCTAATGGCGGTTTTATTCCCAAAGGCTTACCCGGACATACTGAGGCTTCGGGATACACCTACAATCCGGAAAAAGCCAAACAACTTGTTGTTCAATTTAAAAAGGAAACCGGAATTGTTACTCCAAGCATAACCATTTCTACCACAAGTAACTACTTAAGTTTTTGTGAGTATATCCAGCGAGAATTACAAAAAGCAGGATTGCAAGTGTTGGTAGATGTGGTTCCTGCAGCTACACTAAAGGATGCCAAAGCCAATGGTAAAGTTGATGTATTCAGAGCCAGTTGGATAGCCGATTATCCAGATGCTGAAAACTATCTTTCCTTGTACTACAGCAAAAATTTTGCGCCAAATGGACCGAATTACACCCATTTTAAAAATGACGAATTTGACCTATTGTTTGAACAGGCCTATACCGAAACCAATCCTGATGTAAGAAAGCAACGCTACAAAAAAATGGATTCTATGGTCATGCAAAATGCTCCGGTGGTGGTTATGTTTTACGATGAAGTCGTTCGCTTTACACGAAAAAATGTAACCGGTTTAGGCATTAATCCTACAAATTTACTGGAATTGAAAAACGTAAAAAAGTAATTTTTTTCGCTAAGCTAGATGAATACTATCTATTTAATTCAGGAATTCTTTACTGTCTTCTATACTTCTTGGTTTCTTCAAAAACACAATCTAAGATATCGGCATCCAGTTGTGTAAATTCAATATTTCTTCTCGACATAACTACTTTGGCCACTTCAAAAGCGGTTTTAGATTGATATGTAGTAAAACCGCTACTTCCGCCCCATGAAAAACTGGGCACAAAATTTCGTGGAAAACCACTGCCAAAAATATTAGCACTTACACCTACTACGGTTCCGGTATTAAACATCGTATTTATACCACATTTACTGTGGTCACCCATCATAAGTCCGCAAAACTGCAGTCCTGTTCTGGCAAAACTCTCAGTTTCATAATCCCAAAGACGTACTTCGGCATAGTTGTTTTTAAGGTTTGAGTTGTTGGAATCAGCACCTATATTACACCATTCGCCCAGAACAGAATTTCCTAAAAAGCCGTCATGTCCTTTGTTTGAATAGCCAAATAAAACCGAGTTGTTTACTTCGCCTCCTACTTTAGAAAAGGGACCTATGGTAGTTGGTCCGTAAATTTTTGCGCCTAATTTCACAACAGCGCCTTCACACAGTGCAAATGGACCACGTATTAAAGCTCCTTCCATAATTTCAGTGTCTTTTCCTATATAAATTGGCCCTGATGTTGCGTTTAGTGTTACAAATTGAAGTTTTGCGCCTTCTTCAATAAAAATATTTTCTGAGCCTAGAATATTGTTTCCCGTGGGAACAGGTTGCGATTTCCTTCCGCGGGTTAGCACTTCAAAATCTTCCTGAATGGCTACGCCGTTTTTAGCAAAAATATCCCAGGTATGTTCAATGGTAATTACTTCTTCTGTAAATTCTATCGCCTCATAACTGGAAAGGTCTATATCTTCTTGGGCTTCTTTGGTATAGAAAGCGATAACTTGCTCGCCTTTAAAAATAGCCTGATTTTCTTCAAGGTTTTTTATTCTTTCAGCCAGTTCTATATTGGGCAAAAATGAAGCATTTATCAATACATTATCGGGCATTTCAACCATAGGGTATTTTTCTGAAAGGTAGTCTTCTGTTATGGTAGTGGTGGTGTATCCTAAATAGTGTTCCCATTTTTCGCGTATGGTAAGTATGCCCACGCGAATGTCAGCGACCGGCCTTGTGAACGTAAAGGGCAACAACTTGTTTCGGGAAGGTCCATCAAATAAAATATAGTTCATGCTGAAGCTTTTATGTAAAAATAAAAAAGCCTTTCCAAACAGAAAGGCTTTTACTAGATATATTTTTAGTAACTAAATTACTTCTTGAATTTAGAATACTTGTTTTTGAACTTGTCAATACGTCCGGCAGTATCCACCAATTTAGATTTTCCGGTGTAATAGGGATGCGAAGTTCTGGAGATTTCTAATTTAACCAACGGGTATTCAACACCATCAACTTCAATAGTTTCATTTGTATTTGCTGTAGATTTGGTTAAAAAAACATCTTCATTAGACATGTCTTTAAATGCTACAATTCTATAATTTTCTGGATGTATCCCTTTTTTCATCGCGTTACGCTTTAATATTCTTGTACTTTTTTGAGGTTGCAAATTTAATTATTTTTTAATTATTAGCAATACTTTTATTATTTTTTATTTTGAGCACACTTATGTAACGTTTTGTTATATTTGTTTACTAACTAAAAAATAAACTAAAAACTAAAAGTAAATGGAATCACCCAACCTTTCTCCGGCTAAATTTTCTGTAAACTACGGCTTGATATTAGGCCTTTTAATGACAGTCATCCATGTATTCATGTATGCATCCGGCATGATGCTTGAGGGAAAACAATGGCCTCAATTTATGTATTACTTACTGTTTCCTATTCTTATTATTTATGCGGTAAGTCAATTCAAGAAAAAAAATGCAAATCTGCTGAGTTTAAGTCAAGCGATAAAAATAGGATTAGTAGCTTCTATAATAAGCGCATTGGTATATTCAGTATACAGTTTGATTTTTCATTACGTTATTGACCCGGAGTTTGTTAACAAACTCATGGAGGTTACTCGGGAAAAAATGATGGAAAACCCCAACATGACTGAAGAAACCGTTGATCAAAGCATGCAATTTGCTGAAAAGTTTATGAATCCGTTCTTTGGCGTAACCTTCTGGATTGCTTTAAGTGCTATTTTTGGTCTGATTTATTCGCTCATTGGTGGATTAATTATGAAAAACGAACAATAATTCATGGACATATCAGTAGTCATACCACTACTTAACGAACAAGAATCTTTAACCGAATTACACGATTGGATTGCAGGGGTTATGCAATCCAATCGTTTTTCCTATGAAATCATTTTTATAGATGACGGAAGTACGGACCATTCCTGGAATGCCATTACTCAACTTGCCCATAAAAACCCGAACGTTAAGGGCATTCGCTTTTTGAAGAATTTCGGTAAATCTCAAGCGCTGCACGCCGGCTTTTCAAAAGCAAACGGTAAGGTGGTAATTACCATGGATGCCGACCTGCAGGACAATCCCGAGGAAATCCCCGAACTTTACCAAATGATTGCTAAACAAGGATACGATTTGGTCTCGGGCTGGAAGAAAAAACGCTTTGACAATACCCTTACCAAAAACCTACCATCTAAACTTTTTAATTGGGCCGCCAGAAAAACTTCCGGAGTTAAGCTTCACGATTTTAATTGTGGCCTTAAAGCCTTTAACAAGGATGTGGTAAAACACATAGACGTCCATGGTGAAATGCACCGCTACATACCCGTTTTGGCAAAAAATGCTGGCTTTATCAACATAGGCGAAAAAGTAGTACAACACCAAGCCCGAAAATACGGTAAAACTAAGTTTGGTATAGATCGTTTTATCCACGGATTTCTAGACCTGATAACCATCTGGTTTTTATCGCGTTTCGGCCGAAGGCCCATGCACTTGTTCGGCGCTTTGGGTGTTATTATGTTTGCCATAGGGTTTGCCTTTTCGCTCTATTTAGGCATAGACAAACTCTTTTTAAATCCCGGAGGAAGATTAATTACGCAGCGTCCGCAATTTTACCTCGCACTTGCCACGATGATTATTGGCACGCAATTTTTTGTGGCTGGTTTTCTGGGTGAAATTATTTTACGCGCTAAGCCGGAAAAAAAACGGTATTTAATTAAAGAGGAAATTCATTTTTGAAAACCTCAAATTAACGTTTCATTAAAGCCTCAACACCTCGTAAATACCTATTTTTGCATTCGATGTAATTTGTAACTAATGATATATATTGAACCTGAAATTTTAAAACGCATAAACACTTGGCTCACACCTGCATTTGACCAAGAAACCCAAAAATACATAAAAGAAAGCATTGCCTTCAGACCAAAAGAAATTCAGGAAAGTTTTTACAAAGACTTAGAATTTGGTACCGGCGGTATGCGTGGAATAATGGGCATAGGCACCAATCGCATTAATAAATATACCTTAGGAAAAAACACACAAGGCCTAAGCAATTATCTCCACAAAAAATTCCAAAACCAACAGCTAAAAGTAGCTATCGCTTACGATTGCAGACACAACAGCAAATCGCTGGCAAAATTGGTTGCCGATGTGTTTTCTGCCAATACCATTCAGGTTTATCTTTTTGAAAATTTACGGCCAACACCTGAACTCTCTTTTACTCTCAAATACCTGAACTGCCATTGTGGTATTGTACTTACCGCATCACACAATCCGCCGGAGTACAACGGCTATAAAGTTTACTGGCAAGATGGCGGACAACTGGTTCCACCGCAAGACGAAGAAATTATTAAGGAAATTAGCACTGTTGACTATTCCGAAATAAAGTTTGAATCAAATAATAAGTACATTCAATACATCGGAAAAGAAATGGATGAAGTTTTTATAAATGCTTCACTTAAAAATGGAAGCTTTATAACCAATGCGGAAAGAAAAAACTTAAAAATAGTTTTCACCTCATTACACGGCACAGCCATAACCCTAATTCCTGAAGTTTTAAAACGTGCCGGATATAACCAGCTAAGTATAGTTGAAGAGCAAGCGGTACCTAATGGAGACTTTCCAACAGTAAAATCGCCAAACCCCGAAGAGCCTGAAGCACTGGAAATGGCATTGCAACTGGCCAAAAAAGTAGAAGCCGATATCGTTATAGGTACAGATCCCGATGGCGACAGGCTGGGAATAGCCGTAAGAAACCACAAAAACGAATTAACACTTCTTAACGGAAATCAAACAATGGTTCTGCTTACCCATTATTTGCTAAAAAAATGGAAAGAAAAAGACTTACTTAAAGGCAAAGAATTTGTAGGCTGCACTATCGTTTCCACACCCATGATGCGCAAATTAACCACTTCATTTGGTGTAAACTACAAAGAAGGTTTAACCGGATTTAAATGGATAGCCAAAATGATAAAAGACTTTCCCGAATTAAATTTTATTGGTGGTGGTGAAGAAAGTTTCGGGTTTATGGTAGGAGATTTTGTTAGAGATAAAGATGCGGTTACTTCTACCCTACTGGCTTGCGAAATTGCAGCCGAAGCCAAAACAAATGGCAGTTCGCTTTACAAGGAACTCATAGCACTATACCTTAAACATGGTTTCTACAAAGAACACCTGATATCCATCACAAAAAAAGGAATTGAAGGTGTAGAAGAAATCAAGCAAATCATGATTGACGCACGCAAAAACCCACGTAAAGAAATAAACGGCTCTAAAGTAATCCGCATGGAAGACTACCTCACTTCTACGGCTACTCATCTTGAAGAAGGAACCACAGCACCAATAGATGTCCCTAAATCCAACGTACTTATTTACTACACCGAAGACGGAAGTAAAGTTGCACTTAGGCCAAGCGGCACAGAACCCAAAATAAAGTATTACATAAGTGTAAACAGTACATTAAATTCGATTTCAGCGTTTGAAACTGTTGAAGCCAAACTGGATCAAAAAATTAAAGCAATAAGTACAAACATGAACCTAAGCTAATGAGTCATTTTTTTAACATATTACGCTACGCAAAACCCTACAAAAGCTACGCTGTAGGCCATATTATTTGTAACATTCTCTTTGCTTTATTCGGAACTTTAGCGTTTGTTGCTATGAAACCTATGCTGGATGTAATATTTGAGAAAAATGTACCTATTCCTGAAAATGAACCCAAATTTACAGGTATTATGGAAATAGGCCATTTTGCTGAAAAATACCTTTCCTTTCACATGAATCAGTTTACCGGTGGCGACAACTCCAAAGCACTTATTTTTGTTACCGGACTCATCATCATTATGTTTTTACTGAAAAACATCTTTGGTTACTTTGCAAATTACTTTTTGGTTTTTCTTAGAAATGGCGTAATTAGAGACCTTCGAAATGCCGTGTACAAAAAAATAACCGAGCTGCCGCTTTCCTATTTTTCTGAAAAAAGAAAAGGAGACATTCTGGCCAGAGTCACAGGTGATATTCAAGACTTGCAGTATTCGTTCTTATCGGTTTTAGAACTGGTAGTTAGAGAACCGTTAACCATCATTTTCACTATTGCCGCCATGCTGATTATAAGTGCTAAACTTACCTTTTTTGTATTTATTTTCATCCCTGTTACCGGGATTATTATCTCCCGAATTGGGAAAAGCTTAAAACGAAAATCAGACCGCGTTCAAAGAGAACAAGGTACTTTTCTCTCAACGCTGGAAGAAACATTAACTGGCCTTCGAATTGTTAAAGGGTTTAATGCCGAAGAAACTTTTAATAAAAAATTTCAAGAATCTACGACGCGGTTTTACAACTTTTCAAACAAGCTTTTAAACCGTCAAAACCTGGCATCGCCGGCCAGCGAATTTTTAGGCATTTGTGTAATCGCCATACTTTTGTGGTACGGTGGCAATATTGTTTTGCAAAGCGATGGCTCTTCAGGACTTGACGGAAGTAAATTTCTGGTATATATGGGTCTGGCATACAATATCCTTACGCCGGCAAAAGCCATTTCCAGAGGATTGTACAACATAAAAAAAGGCGGCGCTGCGGCAGAACGCATCCAGGAAATTGTAGACACCGAAAACCCGCTAAAAGACAAACCAAACGCCATAACAAAAACCGATTTCAACACCGCTCTTTCTTTTGAAAATATTTATTTCAAATATGAAGACGAGTACGTATTAAAAAACTTCTCATTAACTATCCCAAAAGGAAAAACAGTAGCTTTAGTAGGGCAATCCGGCAGCGGAAAATCTACCATAGCCAATTTAATCACACGTTTTTATGATGTAAATCAAGGCAACATCAAAATTGACGGAATTGATATTCGTGAATTCAACACTAAATCTTTGCGAAACCTTTTAGGTATTGTAACCCAAGATGCCATTCTTTTTAATGATACCATCAAAAACAACTTGCTATTAGGAAATCCACATGCAAGCGAACAAGACATTATCAAAGCACTTAAAATTGCCAACGCCTGGGAATTTGTTAAAGAATTACCTTACGGTATTGAAGCCAATATTGGTGACTCGGGAAACAAACTTTCCGGCGGACAAAAACAGCGTTTAAGTATAGCGCGTGCCGTGTTAAAAAATCCACCTATAATGATTTTAGACGAAGCCACTTCTGCGCTAGATACTGAAAGCGAACGATTGGTGCAAGTGGCTTTGGAAAACATGATGAAAAACAGAACCTCAGTAGTGATTGCTCACAGACTTTCTACAATACAAAATGCCGATACTATCGTAGTGATGCAAAAGGGTGAAATCGTTGAACAAGGAAAACACAGCGAACTCATGGCAAAAAACGGAGTCTACAGTAAGCTGGTGGCTATGCAGAGCTTTGAATAAAACAGATATAAACAAAAAAAGGATAGTTTGGGGGCTATCCTTTTTGTTTGTCTCTTTTAGAATAAAGAGACCAGACTAACAACATGAGCAGGTTTGTGGTGTAAACATATAACAAATATTTGAATTGAGCAAGAAAAAAATGCATTTTATCGATATTTTTTTACACTTTACCGATTAATTTTTATTTAAATAGCTGATTATCAATTTTTTGTTCAAAACTTGAATTTTAGACTATTTGTACCCTTTAAACCTCTTTTTTAAAAAGAAGTCTAACTTAAAAGTATATTTTTTGTGTTAAAAGACACTCAATTATTAACCGAACTGCTGGACGATAGAACCAAAGAATTTGCTTTTGCCAAATTGGTTTCTCAGTACAAACAACCTTTGTATTGGCACATCCGAAACATAGTTAAAGTACACGATGATGCCGATGATGTTTTACAAAACACCTTTATAAAAATTTTCAAAAACCTTGATTCTTTTAAAGGAGAAAGTAAGTTGTATTCCTGGATGTATCGAATAGCAACAAATGAATCTATTACCTTTATCAACAAGAAAGCAAAGCGCATGCAAATAACCAACGAAGAAGCTGTAAATCTTGCAATCAACAATCTGGAAGCCGATGTCTATTTTAAAGGCGACACCATACAGCTCAAACTGCAAAAAGCCATTGCTACATTGCCGGACAAACAACAATTGGTTTTCAATATGAAATATTTTCAGGAAATGAAATACAAAGAGATGTCAGCTATTTTAGACACCAGTGAAGGTGCTTTAAAGGCATCCTACCATATTGCCGTTAAAAAGATTGAAGAATTTTTACGTACAAATTAAACGCCTGTAAAAAATTATAGTCTAATTCAAAAAACAAAAACGTGTTACCTAAAAAACAAGCTTCTGGTTTTCAAGTTCCTAAAGATTACTTTTCTTCTTTAGAAGATAACGTATTGACAAAGATTACCTTAACCCAGTTCCCCAAAAAATCAGGTTTTACTACACCAGAAGACTATTTCAGCACCATAAACAGCAAAGATTTTATTATAAAAAACAACTCCAAGCCTAAGGTAATTAAACTGGCAAACTGGAAAACCATTAGCATTGCCACAGCTGTTGCTGCCATGCTTCTTGTGTTTTTTGGTTTAAAAAACCAAATGAACCCTATCACTATAGAAAATGTAGAAACCGTACAACTGGAAAACTATATTTTCAATACTCCTTTTGACATTGAAGAGTTAGCCACAATGCTTGAAGAAGATACATTTTTAACAGATAATTTTTCTAGTTTTAATGTAGACAATCTGGAAGACTATCTGCTGGAAAATACATCAATAGAAAATTTAATTTCAGAATAACATGAAAAAAACAATCCTTATACTGTTGCTGCTGCTTACCTTCAAAAGTATGCATGCCCAAGACCGAAAAGATAAAATAAAAGCACTCAAAATTGCTTTCCTAACCGAACAATTGGAATTAACACAAGAAGAGGCACAAAAATTTTGGCCTGTTTATAACACCTTTGAAGCAGAAATAAGAAAACTAAAATCTTTAGAATACAAAATCAAAAAAACAGAAGACTGGAAAACATTATCTGAAGAAGAAGCAAGTACCACAGTTGATAACCTTATAAAAAATGAAGAAATAAGTTTTACCTTAAAAAAACAATTTTTGCTGGACTTAAAAAAAATTCTGCCTTCAAAAAAAATTATAAAGCTCAAGGCTTCAGAACATGCATTTAACCGTCGCATGCTGGAGCAATTTAAAAACAGAAAAGCACAAAAACAATAATTTATTCTCTAAAAGTGAGTTTGGCTATTCTTCCTTTTCCGGCAGCATAGGCAATAGTATCGTTTACAAAACGTAAAGTGTAAAAACCTTCATTGCTTAAGTGTTTCCAGGTGTAACCGCCATCGTTACTAAAATCAATACCCTTAAACCCGATAGCCACAAGTTCCTTGCCCTTAGTTCCGGGAATATATTGCACACAGCTTCGATAACCCGGTTCTTGATTTTCGGCTACTAAATGCCAGGTTTTTCCACCATCATGAGTTACAATTTTGTTGGCTGAATTGTCATCCGGTTGAGTATAATCACCACCAATAGCAAACCCATTTAATTCATCATAAAAATCAACAGCAAAAATACCTGTGGTTTCCAAGCCTTGTATTATTGGGGTTTCATAAATTTCCCAGGTATATCCTTTATCCGCAGAATACAGTATGCGGCTGACTTTGCCTCCAGTAGCTACCCAGGTATGATTACCTACCATAGCAATATTACTGTTACTGGCAGCAAAAGCAGCTTCTCCATCTCTGGCTTCCGGTAGTTGATTACAAGGTATTTTTTTCCATGTTTCCCCACCATCACGGGTAACAATTATACTCATACAGCGCTCGGTTGGGTCTCCTATTGCTATTCCTTCTTTTTCATTCCAGAAACGTATAGCATCATAAAAGGTTTTTTCATGACTTTCGGTATAGACTAGCTCCATTGCTCCCGAATTTCCGGTTTTAAACAACAATGCCGGACTGCCAACACTTAACATAAAAAAATCCTGAATGTTTCCGGCCACAGCTCTGAACTCAATCGCTAAAGAATCATACTCCTGTTTTGAGATGATCCATTTTTTATCTTTTTCACTGTAAAGTCCAAAACGGTTATGGTTTGCCGCAAAAGCCAAACTATTTTTATCCAAAATTTCAATGGCTCGAATACTTAAGGTAGAATCCCTCAAAATAAGTTCCGTTTCAACCTCAGCTAAGGCACGTGGCACATAATCCCGCTTAGGTTTGCAGGATAACACAAAAACTACCGCTACAACTACAAAAGAAAAAAACAATTTCATAAACCCCTTGATTTTAATGAAAATAGAAAAACAAAGCTACGCATAAACAAATAAATATATTAACCTTATCTTTGCAAACTAAATTTTCAACATGCGTTTACATCGTAATTTATGCTTTGCCGTAATTGACGGGTTAACCCAAATATTCAATGAAGGGGAATATGCCGACAAAGCCATACAACAACTTCTAAAACGTGACAAACGTTGGGGAAGCCGCGATCGTGCTTTTGTAGCCGAAACCACTTACGATATCGTTCGATGGAAACGTTTGTATGCCGAAATTGCGGAAGTAAAAGAACCTTTTAATCGCGACAACCTGTGGCGTATGTTTGCCGTTTGGGCTACCTTAAAAGGAATAAAACTTCCCGATTGGAAATATTTCGAAAATACGCCTACCCGTAAAATAAAAGGTCGCTTCGATGAACTGTCAAAAATCAGAAAATACAGAGAATCTATCCCCGATTGGCTGGATGATTTGGGTGTAGCCGAATTAGGAGAAACGGTCTGGACACGAGAATTAGCTGCTTTAAACCAACAAGCCGACGTAATTTTAAGAGTAAATACCTTAAAGACATCCAAAGAAAAATTAAAAGGCCAACTCTTTGACTTAGATATCGAAACAGAAACGCTAAAAGACTATCCTCATGCATTAAAGCTAAAAGAACGTACTAACGTTTTTTTAACCGAACAGTTCAAAAACGGATTATTCGAAGTCCAAGATGCATCTTCTCAACAGGTTGCTGAATTTCTTGATGTTGAACCCGGCATGCGAGTGGTAGACGCCTGCGCCGGTGCCGGTGGAAAAACACTGCACATTGCCAGTCTTATGGAAAATAAAGGACAAATAATTGCCTTAGACCTTTATCAAAATAAACTCGCTGAACTAAAACGCAGAGCCAAACGCAATGGGGCTCACAATATTGAAACACGTGTAATTGAATCGACCAAAACCATAAAAAAACTCTTCGATAAAGCTGATAGAGTACTTATTGATGCACCGTGTTCCGGACTTGGCGTTCTAAAACGAAATCCGGATACCAAATGGAAACTAAAACCGGTGTTTATGGAAGAAATAAAACATACTCAACAAGACATTCTACAGCAATATGCAAAAATGGTTAAACCCGGCGGTAAACTGGTGTATGCTACTTGTTCCATATTGCCTTCTGAAAATCAAGAACAAGTTGACAAATTTTTAACATCCGAATCAGGAAAAGAATTTACCTTTGTAAAAGACCAAAAAATAATGGCACATTCTTCAGGATATGACGGATTTTATATGGCCTTACTCAAAAAGAATATTTAAATATCACCCTTAGCAATGAAACAAATTTACACTGTACTTTTTTTATTTTTAAGCTTTACTCTGGCAGCTCAAATTCCCTCAGGATACTACAATACCGCAACAGGCACAGGATATACTTTAAAAACCCAATTGCACAATATCATAAACAACCATAACGACCAGGGATATGATGCTATAGATGCTTTCATAGCTACTTATGATCTGGATAATTATTATGAAACTTCAAGCAATACTATACTTGATGTGTATTCTGAAAATCCTTCCGGTACTGATCCGTACAACTTTACACCCGAAATAGATGAGTGTGGCGAGTATGATAGTGAAGGTGACTGCTACAACAAAGAACATGTCATTCCGCAATCCGTTTTCAACTCCATTTCTCCCATGCAGGGTGATGCGCATCATTTATTACCCACAGACGGCCGGGTTAACGGATTTAGAAGCAACAATCCTTACGGTCGTGTTAACGATAGTCAGCTGGTAAACCAAAGCGGAATTAACAATCCCACACAAAACGGTTCAAAATTAGGCAACAACCTAAACAGTGGTTATTCTGCTGGGTATACCAATGTTGTTTTTGAACCTATAGATGAATTCAAAGGAGATATCGCTCGCATTTATTTTTACTTTGTCACACGTTACCAAGACCAAATGAGTGCTTGGTCTGCCTATGACATGTTTGACGGAAGCAGCGATAAAGCTCTGGCTGACCCATTTTTAACCATTTTGATGACATGGCACGAAAACGACCCGGTTTCTCAAAAAGAAATTGACCGAAACAACAACATTTATTATAACCACCAAGGAAACCGAAACCCCTTTATTGACCATCCGGAATATGTAGCCCTTATTTGGAATGAAACAGCTGATACAGAAGCTCCTACTGCGCCCACAAACCTAGTGGCCTTAAACCCGGCAGATTCTTCCATTGAGCTCAACTGGAACGCAGCTACCGATAATATTGCCGTAGCTTCTTATGACATTTATATGGATGATATATTTCACAGCAATACTACTATGCTATCGGCCACAATCAGTGGTTTAGCAGCAGATACCAACTACTGTTTTAAAGTCAAAGCCAAAGACCAATCCGGTAACGAATCGCCTTTTAGCAACGAAGCCTGTGAAACAACAACCAATAACGGCGCTTCCGAAAGCGATTTATTCTTTTCAGAATATATGGAAGGAAGCTCAAACAACAAAGCGCTGGAAATTGCAAACTTTACCGGAAACACAATAAATCTGGCCGATTACAGCTTAAAACTAAGCGCCAATGGAAATGCATCTTGGACCACAACCTATACTTTTCCCGTAAATGCAGAAATACTACATCAGGATGTATATGTTATAGCCAATGGCGGATTAGCCGTTTGTACCAATGTGGTGGACAACCTAAACAACTCCATTACCGGTTTCAACGGGAATGATGCTATTGGATTATTTAAAAACGAGGTGCTGATTGATATTATTGGCACCCTTGGCGATGCTACTGTTTTTGGCGAAAACACTACCTTGGTAAGAAAACCCGAAATTACGGCACCTACCACTTTATTCGACACAAACCAATGGAATAATTTTCCCTCAAACACCTGTGACGATTTAGGCCAACACACACAAACACTGAGTATAAATGAAGAATCGTACCCCAAAACGGTAAAATTATTCCCGAATCCGGTGCAAAACCAGCTTACCGTTTCACTAAATGAACCCGGTTTTACCACGATTAAAATATATACTGTTTTAGGTAAAAAAGTCATTGACATATCCACTGACCAAACCACAGTTATTAACACTTCAAACTTAGTACGAGGCGTTTATATCGTAAGTATAAAACAAGGCAAGCACCAAACAACCCAAAAATTAATAAAACAATAAATCAGCACAATAAAAAAACAACAAATTATCCTTTCAAAATAACTTAAATTATCAAGGAATTGGTTTAAATTTGTACTTTCAAAACACAACTATAACTCAACCTAATGATTCATTTCTTTGGAAACCAAAACAGCAAAATTTATGCTGTTCAAGCAACAAAAGAATTCACTCCCGAAACTGTACAAAAATTAACCTGGTTATTTGGCGACCAACCTAAAATAGAACAAGCATCACTGGATGCTTTTTTTATTGGTCCGCGCGCAGCTATGATTACACCTTGGAGTACCAACGCTGTGGAAATAACCCAAAATATGGGTATAGAAAGCATTATTCGCATTGAAGAATTCAGGGCCGTAGATGAAAGTTTCAAAAACTACGACCCGATGCTATTTCAAAAGTATAAAGCGCTTACCCAAGATGTTTTTTTAGTGGCTGTTCAACCTGAGCCTGTTAAAAACATCCAAAACATTGCAGCCTATAATGCAAAAGAAGGATTAGCGCTAAGTGACGATGAAATTGGATACCTGAACAACCTTTCTGAAAAATTAGGAAGACCGCTCACCGATTCAGAAGTCTATGGTTTTGCACAAATAAATAGCGAGCACTGTCGCCACAAAATCTTCAACGGAACTTTTGTAATTGACGGTATCGCAAAACCAAGCTCGTTATTTAAACTCATAAAAAAAACCTCAGAAACTCATCCCAACGATATTGTTTCCGCTTATAAAGATAATGTGGCGTTTATTAAAGGTCCGGTAGTAGAACTGTTTGCACCCAAGCGTGCTGATATGCCCGACTATTACCACACCAAAACGTTTGAATCTGTCATTTCCTTAAAAGCCGAAACGCATAACTTTCCTACCACAGTTGAACCCTTTAACGGCGCTGCCACTGGATCAGGTGGCGAAATCCGTGACCGTTTAGCCGGCGGAAAAGGAGCTTTACCCTTAGCCGGAACAGCTGTGTATATGACTTCGTATTCAAGAGTCGACAAAAACCGTCCTTGGGAACACAACCTGAAAGAACGTAACTGGTTGTATCAAACGCCTTTGGATATTTTAATCAAAGCTTCTAATGGAGCATCCGACTTTGGAAACAAGTTTGGACAACCTCTAATTGCCGGTTCGGTTTTCACTTTTGAACACGACGAACAAAGTGATATTATTTCGGATACAGCCCAAAATCCTCCGCGAAAACTTGGGTTTGACAAAGTGATTATGCTCGCCGGCGGTATTGGCTATGGGAAAGCAGAACAAGCACTAAAAGACATACCCAAAACCGGCGACAAGGTAGTGCTTCTCGGTGGTGAAAACTACCGCATTGGTATGGGTGGCGCAGCCGTTTCTAGTGCTGATACAGGCGAATTTTCAACCGGAATCGAATTAAACGCCGTGCAACGTTCCAATCCCGAAATGCAAAAACGGGTAGCCAATGCTATACGCGGAATGGTTGAAAATGAAGAAAACTTTATTGTTTCTATTCACGATCACGGTGCCGGTGGTCACCTAAACTGTCTAAGTGAATTGGTTGAAGACACCGGTGGATATATTGATTTAGACAAATTACCTGTCGGCGATCCTACACTCTCCGATAAAGAAATTATCGGAAACGAATCCCAAGAACGAATGGGTTTAGTCATTGCCGAAAAGCACTTGGAAACCCTTCTAAAAATAGCCGACAGAGAACGCTCTCCCATCTACACCGTGGGAGATGTTACCGGCGACCATAAATTCACTTTCGAATCCAAAACCAAAGGAAGCAAACCTATGGATTTGGCTATGGAAGACATGTTTGGCAGTTCTCCAAAAACCATCATGACCGATACTACGGTAACCCGTAATTACAGCAATATCGTTTACAATAGAAATCAATTTTACGAGTATCTGGATCAAGTACTCCAACTTGAAGCGGTAGCCTGTAAAGACTGGTTAACCAATAAAGTAGATCGTTGTGTAGGAGGTAAAGTGGCTAAACAACAATGTGTTGGCCCTTTGCAATTACCCTTAAACAATGTAGGTGTTATGGCCTTAGACTTCTGTGGCAAAGAAGGTGTGGCTACATCCATTGGCCACTCTCCTATTTCCGGATTGATTGACCCTGTGGCAGGCAGCCGGAATTCTATTACTGAAGCCTTAACAAACCTCATTTGGGCACCCTTAAAAGATGGTTTAAAAAATGTATCGCTTTCAGCAAACTGGATGTGGCCGTGCAAAAATGAAGGTGAAGACGCCCGATTATACGAGGCGGTACAAGCCGTTTCTGAATTTGCCATAGAACTGGGCATCAATGTACCTACCGGAAAAGATTCACTTTCTATGAAACAGAAATACGCTGAAGAAGAAGTGCTTTCTCCGGGCACCGTAATTATCTCTGCAGCAGCTAATTGCATTGACATCACTAAAATAATCGAACCTGTTTTTCAAAAAAATGCAGGAGCTATCTACTACATTAATTTATCTCAAGATCATTTCAAATTAGGTGGAAGCTCGTTTGCTCAAATTGTCAATAAAATTGGCCATGAAGCACCTACCGTAAAAAGTGCCAACTATGTAAAAACCGTATTCAATACGATTCAGCAATTAATAATGGCCGAAAAAATTGTAGCAGGACATGACGTAGCTTCAGGAGGATTAATAACTACCTTACTGGAAATGTGTTTTGCTGATAACAATTTGGGCGCTGAACTAGATCTCACTGCTTTAGCCGAAAAAGATGCATTTAAAGTGCTATTTGCCGAAAATGCCGGACTTGTATTTCAAGCAAAAGATGCTTCGGTTGAACCTATTTTATCCGAAGCAAAAATTGAGTTTTTCAATATCGGAAAAGTTACCGATGCCGACGTACTAAGCATCATTAATGAAAATGAAGTCTTTACCATGACCATTTCCCGATTAAGAGACATGTGGTACAAAACCTCATTTCTACTCGACCAAAATCAAACTGCAAACGGCTTGGCAAAAACGCGTTTCGACAACTTTAAAAATCAACCGCTTCAGTATAAATTCCCTGTTCATTTTACCGGAAAACGCCCGGTTATAAATAACAACAATCCTAAACCCAAAGCCGCTATTCTACGCGAAAAAGGAAGCAATTCTGAACGTGAAATGGCAAATGCCATGTATCTGGCCGGTTTTGATGTAAAAGACGTACACATGACCGATTTAATTTCAGGACGTGAAACACTGGAAGACATTCAGTTTTTGGGTGCGGTTGGTGGTTTTTCAAATTCTGATGTGTTGGGCTCTGCTAAAGGTTGGGCCGGTGCCATAAAATATAACGAAAAGGCTAACGAAGCCATCCGAAATTTCTTTACTCGTGAAGACACTCTATCTGTAGGCATTTGTAATGGCTGCCAGCTGTGGATGGAACTGGATCTGATAAATCCGGAACATGAAGTGCACGGCAAAATGACCTTTAACGATTCGCATAAACACGAAAGCGCCTTTACTTCGGTTACCATTCAAAAAAACAATTCGGTGATGCTTTCTTCTTTGGAAGGGGCTACTTTGGGCGTTTGGATTTCGCACGGCGAAGGAAAATTCAGTTTACCTCTTTCTGAAGATAAATATAACATTGTAGCCAAATATGCCTATGAAAACTATCCGCATAATCCCAATGGCTCCGATTTTAGTACCGCCATGTTATGCGATACTACAGGACGTCATCTGGTAACCATGCCACACATTGAACGCTCCACCTTTCAATGGAATTGGGCATACTATCCGCGAAACCGAAAGGACGAAGTTTCTCCCTGGTTAGAGGCTTTTGTAAACGCCAAAAAATGGATTGAGGCCAAAAACAAAAAAAGGAACTGACAAAACAGTTCCTTTTTTTTGTCGGGATGACAGGATTTGAACCTGCGACCACACGGCCCCCAGCCGTGTACGCTAACCGGACTGCGCCACATCCCGAATTACAAAGCGCAAAAATACAAATGCTTTTTGTATTACCATACGCTTCTTTAAAAAAATTAAGTATATTTAGTATTTTGCAGCATTGCTAATTATTTATATCTAAAATTTCATGACCCATATTCAAAGACTGTTTGATTTCCCCTATCACCAACTGGAAACACATAACCTGGAGAAAGCTTTCACTACCAAATACAACGGCGAGTGGAAATCCATTTCTTCCAAAGAATATGTAGCGCAAGCCAATGCCATTAGTAGAGCTTTACTAAAATTAGGCGTTACAAAAAACAGCAAGATAGCCGTAATCTCTTCTACTAACCGAACCGAATGGAACATTGTTGACATTGGGGTTTTACAACTGGGAGCACAAAACATACCCATATACCCTACCATTTCTCCTGAAGATTATGAATATGTATTAAACCATAGTGAAGCTGTATATTGTTTCATTTCAGATCAGGAAGTACTGGATAAAATCAATAAAGTAAAACACAACACCAAGCTTAAAGAAGTCTATTCTTTTGACCGTCTTGAAGCTTGTAAACACTACAGCGAATTACTCCAATTAGGTGAAGACGAAAGCAATCAACCCGAAGTGGAAGCCTGTAAAAAAGCCGTAAAACCGGAAGATTTAGCCACCATCATTTACACTTCAGGTACTACCGGTAAACCCAAAGGTGTTATGTTATCCCACGGGAATATAACCAGCAATGCACTGGATGCTTCTAAAAGATTGCCCAAACTGGGAAAAGACACACGCATTCTCAGCTTTCTCCCTATTTGTCATATTTTTGAACGCGTTTTAATTTACATCTATCAATATGCCGGTACGTCTGTTTACTATGCTGAAGGCTTGGATAAAATTGGAGACAATGCCAAAGAAATAAAACCGCACCTGATGAGCGTTGTACCGCGACTTCTGGAAAAAGTGTACGACAAAATAATGGCAAAAGGTCAGGAACTAAGCGGCATCAAAAAATTCCTTTTTTATTGGGCCGTAAACCTCGGCGAAAAATGGGAACCGTATCAAAAAAACGGATGGGTTTACGAATTTCAACTAAAAATGGCCAGAAAATTAATCTTTAGCAAATGGCAGCAAGCCTTAGGCGGAGAACTGACTACTATGGTATCAGGAAGCGCGCCGCTACAAACCCGGCTGGCGCGTATTTTTGGCGCGGCCGGTATGCAGGTCATGGAAGGATACGGATTAACAGAAACTTCACCGGTAGTCTCGGTAGGCATGTATGCAAACCACTTGTATAAAATAGGCACCGTAGGAAAACCTATAGACAACGTAGAAGTTAAAATAGCCGATGATGGCGAAATTTTGATAAAAGGTCCCAATGTAATGATGGGATACTATAAAGATGCCGAAAAAACAGCTGAAGTAATGACCGGAAAATATTTTCATACCGGCGATAAAGGCGAAATAGACAACGACGGCTTTCTAAAAATTACCGGTAGAAAAAAAGAAATGTTCAAAACTTCAGGTGGCAAATACATCATTCCTTCCTTACTGGAAAACGAACTAAAACAATCCCGCTTTATCGAACAGGCCATGGTCATCGGCGAAGGCGAAAAAATGCCCGCGGCACTAATTCAACCCAACTTTGAATTCGTTAAAGACTGGATGAAAAGAAAACATCTAAATACAACCCATAACAATCAAGAAATAACTCAATCCCAAGAAGTTATTAACAGAATTCAAAAAGAAGTAAACCGCTGCAACGAACACTTTGGCAAGTGGGAACAAATTAAACGATTTGAACTCACATCCGACGTCTGGTCCATAGATGACGGGCATTTAACACCAACTTTAAAAATGAAAAGAGATGTCATAAAGGCTAGGTATCAGGATTTATACGATAAGATTTATAAACAATAATTTTTCACTCTTTCTTTTTTACGCTAAACACACTCGTTTACAGTACGTTAATTTTATTTACATTTATAATACTAACTACTAAATTTATTTATTATGAGTGTAAAAAATCTTTCCGTTTCCGGAATAGTCGGAGGTGTTGTAAATTTTCTTTTAGGATGGCTCTTTTATGGAATGCTGTTCAAAGACAGTTTTCCTCAACCAGAAGAAAACCCAAATACCATGATTTTTATCTTTTTGGGCTGCCTTACCTATTCCTTGTTTATTGCCTACATTTTCGCTCAATGGGCACAAATTAAAACCCTGGCTACCGGTGCCAAAGCCGGCGCTGTAATTGGTTTATTTATGGGGCTTTGCTACAACTTTTTCAATTTTGCAATGTCTCCCGACTGGACAACACAATTATTCTTTTTAGACACAGCCATTAGTGTGGTAATGACGGGAATTACCGGTGCCGCTATTGCTATGGTACTCGGTAAAGTAAGCCAGTAAAAATACGCTCCTGAAAAAGGAGAAGAATTAATTCTAAAAATACTATGCGCGCATAGTATTTTTTTTTATCTTTGAAATATACCTAACAACAAAATGAAAGACAAGACCATCGATTATGTATTAAGAACTACCTGGTTGGCCGTAACGAAAATGTACAACGAAGAAGCTGCAAAATTTGACAGTACCATGGCTACAGGATTTGCTTTATTAAGCATAGACCCCGAAAAAGGAACGCCTTCAACCTCACTCGGACCCAAAATGGGCATGGAAGCCACCAGCCTTTCTCGCACCTTAAAAGCTATGGAAGAAAAAGGTTTAATCGTCAGAAAACCCAATCCCGAAGATGGCCGTGGTGTACTTATTCACCTTACCGATTTTGGCAAGGAAAAACGCGCCTATTCCAGAGAACGCGTAATCACTTTCAATGAAACTATTAAAAAAAATATATCCGAAGAAAAAATGAACCACTTCTATGAGGTGGCAGAACTCATAAACAACATGATTTCCAATAAAAAAATATACCATTTAAACGATAACGTATTTTTAAAGTAAAATGAGCAAAAGACACATCAACAAAGTAACGGTAATTGGCTCTGGAATAATGGGAAGCGGTATAGCTTGCCACTTTGCTAATATTGGAGTACAAGTACTCCTCTTAGACATTGTTCCAAACAAACTTACCGAACAAGAACAGGAAAAAGGATTAACGCTGGAAGACAAAAGCGTTAGAAATAGAATAGTGAATCAATCGCTTAACTCGGCTCTCAAATCCAAACCATCGCCTATTTATCATCAAAAATTTGCCGACAGAATAACTACCGGTAACCTCGAAGACGACATCCATAAAATTAAAGATACCGACTGGATTATTGAAGTGGTAGTTGAACGCTTAGACATAAAAAAACAAGTCTTTGAAAAAGTAGAAAAATACCGAACTCCCGGAACTCTTATAACCTCAAACACTTCCGGTATTCCTATTAAATTCATGAATGAAGGACGTAGTGAAGACTTTCAAAAACATTTTGCTGTTACCCACTTTTTCAACCCGCCGCGATACCTAAGGCTATTTGAAGTAATTCCGGGACCCAACTGCAAACAGGAAGTCACCGACTTTTTAATGGAGTATGGCGATAAGTTTCTGGGAAAAACAGCCGTTCTTGCCAAAGACACACCGGCATTTATAGGAAACCGAATAGGTATCTTCGGCATTCAAAGCTTGTTCCATCAAGTAAAAGAACTAAACCTCACCGTGGAAGAAGTGGATAAATTAACCGGTCCCGTTATAGGCAGACCCAAATCGGCCACCTTTAGAACGGTTGATGTGGTCGGTCTCGATACGCTGGTACATGTTGCTAACGGAATTTATGACAACTGTCCCGACGACGAAGCGCATGATCTTTTTAAACTTCCCGACTTTATCCATACCATGATGGAAAACAAATGGCTGGGAAGCAAAACAGGTCAAGGATTCTATAAAAAAGTAAAAAACGACGACGGCAGCAGCGAAATACTAACCCTGGACCTCAACACCCTGGAATACCGAAAGAACAAAAAAGCAAAATTTGACACGCTGGAATTAACCAAAAGCATTGACAAACCCATCGACCGCTTTAAAATACTTGTGGACGGTAAAGACAAAGCCGGTGACTTCTACCGAAAGAACTTCGCCGCCATGTTTGCCTATGTGCAAAACCGAATTCCTGAAATTTCAAACGAACTCTACAGAATAGACGACGCCATGAAAGCCGGCTTTGGATGGGAAAATGGCCCTTTTGAAATTTGGGATGCCATCGGTATAGAAAAAGGAATACAACTCATAAAAGATGAAGGGAAACAACCGGCTTCATGGGTCACAGAAATGCTCTCAAACGGGGAAACCTCATTTTATACCGTGAACAATGGCGCTACCTACTATTACGACCTCAACACAAAAAAACAAATCAAAAAACCCGGCCAAGACGCCTTTATCATTTTAGACAACATCCGAAAATCTAAAGAAGTCTGGAAAAACTCAGGCGTAGTCATTGAAGATTTAGGCGACGGCATCTTAAACTGCGAATTCCAAAGTAAAATGAACACCATTGGCGGCGATGTATTGGCAGGCATCAATAAAGCCATAGACCTTGCTGAAAATGAGTTTGAAGGCTTAGTGGTAGGCAATCAGGCGGCAAACTTCTCTGTGGGCGCCAATATCGGAATGATTTTTATGATGGCCGTAGAACAGGAATACGACGAGCTTAACATGGCCATTAAGTACTTTCAGGACACCATGATGCGCATGCGCTATTCGGCTATACCAACCGTTGCCGCACCTCATGGCATGACCCTTGGCGGCGGATGTGAATTGTCACTTCATGCCGACAAGATTGTGGCCGCAGCCGAAACCTATATTGGCCTGGTTGAATTCGGCGTAGGCGTGATTCCCGGTGGCGGCGGCTCTAAAGAAATGGCCCTGCGAGCTTCAGACCAGTTTCATAAAGGCGATGTACAACTCAACATTCTGCAAGAACACTTTTTGACCATTGGTATGGCAAAGGTATCCACTTCGGCCTACGAGGCGTTTGATACCAACCTGCTGCAAAAAGGCAAAGATGTAATTGTAGTAAATAAAGACCGCCAACTGGCCGAAGCTAAAAAACACGCCCTGCTTTTAGCTCAAGCCGGATACACCAAACCCGTAAAACGCAAAGACGTACTGGTTCTCGGTAAACAAGCTTTAGGAATGTTTTTAGTAGGTACTGACGCCATGGAAGCTTCTAACTATATTTCTGAACACGACCAAAAAATAGCAAACAAACTGGCCTATGTAATGGCAGGCGGCGATTTATCTGAACCTACCAAAGTTTCTGAGCAATACCTGCTGGACCTGGAAAGAGAAGCCTTTTTAAGTTTGTGTACCGAAAGAAAAACACTGGAACGCATTCAGCACATGCTAAAAACAGGAAAACCTTTAAGAAACTAAACCATGGGAAGGCATAATTTTAAAAAACTTAAAGTATGGCAAGTTGGCATTGAACTGGTAAAAGACAATTACCAATTAACCAGAACATTTCCTGATGCTGAAAAATTCAACCTTACCAGTCAAATGAATCGATGTGCTATCTCCATTCCATCTAACATTTCTGAAGGCTCAAGTAAAAGTACAGCTAGACACTTTAAAAAGTTTTTAGAAAATAGTCTGGGTTCAGCTTTCGAATGGGAAACACAATTAATTGTTTCTTTTAATGAGGGTTATGTAGATAAAAAGAAATTCGAAGAATTAGAAAACAAAATATTACAAATTCAAAAAATGTTGGGCAAATTTATTGATAATCTAAACGATTTAGTCTAGTATCTAGATATCTAAACGCTAGACTCTTATTTTCAAAATATAACTATAATTATGAACAAACAAGCATACATAGTAAAAGCATACCGAACAGCCGTAGGAAAAGCCCCTAAAGGTGTTTTTCGGTTTAAAAGAACCGACGAACTGGCCGCTGAAACCATAAAATACATCATGAAAGAATTGCCAAACCTGGACCCTAAACGTATAGACGACGTTATGGTGGGCAATGCTATGCCCGAAGGCGCTCAGGGACTCAACATGGGACGCTTAAT
>DASRWB010000025.1:0-5902 GCA_035654775.1 Flavobacteriaceae bacterium
CAGGTACTTTATGCAGAAACAGCGGCGCTTTACCACAACAAGATGGTTTGCGTTTTTAGGCTCTGGCACGCTTCCGGTTAAAAACATAACCCCGAAAGTTTTAGCGATGTCTTTACTCATCTTCGGTCTTACTTTGTTCACCAATCAGTATTTTCATGGAGGCGTGTTTGGTACCCTTCACAACAAATCTGTGCGGCCCAGGGTCGATATTTCCAATATACGGTACGATGGTTCCCGGCTTTTCTTTCAAATCTTCAGGGTAGAAGGGGCAGATGTGTACGGCTCGTTCCTTATAGATATACAGGTTTTGGATGAAAAGGGAAAGGTTGTCAGGTCTCTCGGACAAAAAGAACTGGCATCTTTTTCAAATGATAAGATTAGGAACTATTATGTGGCAAAAATAAAACCCGGCCCTTACAGCCTGATTGTACCGCTTGGGGCAAAGGCAGACATTTCCATAGATTTGGAAGATTTGGTACCCAAAGAAAATTATTCCCTGAAACTGGTTGACATTAGTGGAATAGAATGGACGGCCAAAATAAAATAAAGGACCGGTTCCTCAAAAAGCTGTCGCGCAATGTGGCGGCTTTTTACTTTTTAAGTGTTTTTAAAACTAACGCCCAAAATTTTAAACGTATACCAAGAATAAAGTTTTGGCATCGCTATTCTTACTTCTCATTTCATCGCAGCCACACAATCTATCTCAATCAGCACATTTTGTGGCAAAGCAGCTACCTGAATGGTGGTTCTTGCAGGTTTATTTTCCGGTAATACAACGATTTCTTTATCTGTCTTAGAAAAATTTCCAAGCATCCAAAAACTTTCAACCAAAGTTTGTTTTCAGATTTGGTCGTTTTGAATTGGACGTCATTATTCATAGACTGAATATTAAATTGTTGAATATGGGGAAGTTTCGTGTTAGACATTCCCTCATTGTAAATTTAAACAAAAAATGACTGTTACTAACTTTATACCAGGATATTTAGACACGTCACTTCGAGTAGCGTAACGAAGTGAAACGTATCGAGAAGTCTTTGAATTATAGGTTCTCGACTCCCGATAGCTATCGGGACGAACTGACGAAAATCTTAATTATATTCTGGTTTGTATAAAGTGCGTGATAATCATTTAACAAAATAATAAAAACATCGATTTATATTGCTTTTCTGAGAGGAGAGGTTGACCTCAAAAAGAAGCAATCAGTTCATAACATTTCTGAACAGGTCCTTAATATGGTCTATTTCCTGACTATGGGTAGTTTTTTTACGAGTCCCGAAATAAAGCGTGTTCTTTAACTTCTTGTCTCCTTCCCATATCAGTTGTATTTCGCCGTTTTTTATTTCATCATGACATAAAAAGTCAGGGATTACGGCCAAACCGGTTCCTCCACTCAGACAGCGCACAATGGAATTAAGGTTAGGAACAATATAGTTTGGTCTGAAGTCCGGTTTTTTGCCCAAGTTCAACTTCCAAAATTGAAAAAGATGCTCCATATCACCTGTAGTTCCGTACCACTTATGCTGTTTTAGCCATAGTTCGATCTGGTTTCTGTTTTTTGTTTTGTGTACCTTTTTAAATGCTTTCAGGTCGATGTCTTTTCCTCCAACCAGTACGATATTCTCAGAAGAAAAGGGTTCGTGTTCGATATTGGGAGACGTTCCTTTTTTGGGCGTGATGATCAGGTCCAAAATACCCTTGTCTAATTGATCCAGCATCTCCGGATACTCGCCAAAACTGATAATTAAATTAAAAGGTAGTGTGGCTACATATTGTTCCAATGTAATCTGAAAGGTTTCAAAACACATTCCAACACTGATGGTGGGCGTATGCTTTTCGGTAGATTGCTGAAAATTCTTTTCAATCTCTTCGAGTTTTGTTAGTGGTTCAGCTAATGCATTAAAAAGTACCTTTCCACGCTCAGTCGGAATCATTTTGCGACCGGTGCGGTCAAATAACTTATAACCCACATACGCCTCCAAAGAGCTTAAATGGAGACTAACCCCGGGCTGAGATATGAATAAAGCTTCAGCTGCACCTGTTAATGTTCCTGTTTTGTAAATCGCCTTAAAAGTGCGATACCATTCTAAGTTTACCATACTATCAAAATTACAATACAAATATATGAATAGAATTATTTTAATGATAGGTTGTTCCGGTTTAATTTGGTCTAAAATAAATATTAATTATATACATAGCCGAAAATAGGTATGAAAGTCTATTTTTGATTAATTATTATAAATGTAATAGTTTACTATAATTTAAGTTGTTTTTGTAATAGAAATTACTGCTGTACTTTTGTGTCAGAATTTAAAAAAGATTAAATATGAAACATGTACTAATCATAAATGCAGGGCAGAAATTTGCTCATTCCGGTGGAAGATATAATCAAACAATTACCGAAAACACCCTTTCCTTTTTTGAAAAATTTGAGAATGTTGAAGTGAAATTGACCAATATCGGAGACGGATACAATAATGAAGAAGAGGTAGAGAAATTTGTTTGGGCAGATTACATCATCTATCATACCCCCATGTGGTGGTTTCAGATTCCCAACGGGTTTAAAAAATACATTGACGAAGTATTTACAGCCGGGCACAGGAAAGGAATCTATTACAGCGATGGGCGTACTTCGGAAAACCCTCAAGTCAACTATGGTACGGGCGGTATGTTACAGGGAAGGAAATATATGGTAACAAGCAGTTGGAATGCTCCAAAGACTGCATTTACGCTGCCCGGTGAGTTTTTTAACGAAACGAGTGTGGATAATGGTCCTTTATTTGGCTTTCACCAGATGAACGCCTTTGTTTCACTTGAAAAAATGGAGAGCTTTCACTTCCATGATGTCGAAAAAAACGCGGATGTTACAAGAGATATGACCGAATACACCAAACATCTTGAAAAGGTTTTTGGTCCGCAATTAAAAAAATAAAAAGATGAAAATCTATTTAACGGCTATTATTAAGGCTAAAGAAAAATACCGTGATGAAGTTGCCGCCATATTACAAAACATGGTGCAACAAACCCGAAAAGAAGAAGCCTGTGAACTGTATAACCTGCATCAAGGCCAGGAAGATCAAAATCTGTTCACGTTCTACGAAATATGGAAAAGCAAGGAAGGTTTGGCGGCACACAATGAGCAACCCTACATCAAAGCATTTGGAAAACTAGCTACGGAAAAGCTACAGGAAAAACCGACAATTATTTTAACAACATTAATATAAAATCTAAATAAAATGGAATATAGAACATTAGGCAATACAGATATTAGATTCTCTGCTATTACGCACGGTGCTTTCGCAATCGGAGGTAATATGTGGGGAGGGAATGAGGAAAAAGACTCTATTGATTCTATTCATGCGTCATTGGATCATGGCGTTACTAGTATTGATACAGCTCCCTTTTACGGCTTTGGATTAAGCGAAGAAATGATCGGTGAAGCCATTAAAGGAAAAGACAGAAGCAATATCCAATTGTTAACCAAGTTCGGATTGGTCTGGGATGGAAGCAATGCCGGTAAGGGTGAGTTTTTCTTCGACGCTGAAGAAGGAGGGAAGAAAATACCTGTTTACAAATATGCCGCTAAAGCAAGCATTATGAAAGAGGTTGAAAAAAGTCTGAAACGCTTGGGTACGGATTATATCGACCTATTGCAATTACACTGGCCGGACAATTCCACACCCATCAGTGAAACGATGGAAGCTCTGGAATTATTGATTCAGCAGGGTAAAATCCGTGCGGCAGGAGTAAGCAATTATAGCGTTGAGCAATTGAAGGAAGCTTCCGGAACCTTGAAATTAGCCAGCAACCAAGTTTCCTACAGTATGTTGAACCGTACGATTGAAAAGGATCTGGTACCTTATGCACTGGAAAATGACCTGGGCATCATCGTGTACAGTCCAATGGAGCGTGGCTTGTTAACAGGTAAATACTTCAAGGAAAGCAAGCTAAAGAGTGATGATCACCGGAACGGTTATTTCTCTCAATTTGATTTGACAAAAGTAAAATCCTTTTTGCAGGCAATGGAGTCTATTGCTAAAAACAAAGGTACTACACTTTCACAACTGGTTTTACAATGGACAACACTTCAACCAGGTATCAGCGTTGTTTTGGCAGGAGCCAGAAATGCAGAGCAGGCAATCGCTAATGCCCGGGCACTTGATTTCAAGCTTACAAAAGATGAATTGAAAGTCATAGATAATGAACTTTTGAAATTATAAAAAATGAAAGCAAGAATGTATTTTGTCCGGGTGTTTTAGTAGTATATTATTTTTTAGATTGTAAACCGTGTTTACTTAGGACTGCTTATCAAACTATATGATTGTTTTTTGCTGAATAATTTCTCTCAAAGCTTTAAACAAACGATCCAAATCTTCTTGCGAATTAAATGCATTGACGGAATAACGTATAAAAGTCTTATCCCCGTGTGGCATGACCGGAATTTCTATTCTGTATTTCTGGATTAAGATATCGTGTAATTCTTTTGGGTTTTGGGTTTTGATTTCGCAGCTGAACATTTGTGCAACGAAATCATCGTTTATAGGAGATAAAAGTTGTTTGTTAAGTATTTGACATAATGCCAAAGAATTATCCTGTACCAGTTTTCGGCAATTTTTACTTACCTCTTTCCAATTGTTTTCTTGCATGAATTCAATTGTTGCAGGAACCGAACAAAAGGCCGAAAGGTCTCTTGTTCCCTGTGTTTCATGATAGTCCAGAAATTGTGAATGACTTGGGAAATCAGACTCATAACCCCAACTAATAACAACGGGGTCAAGAAAATACTGCCATTCTTTACGAACATATAGAAATGAACTACCTTTAGGAGCCATCATCCATTTATGACAGGCGCCTACATACATATCACAATCCATCTTTTGTAAATCAACCTCTACCTGTGCCGGACCATGTGCGCCATCTACAAAGGTCATGATACCCATTTCACGGGCAGCTTTGCAAATTTCTTCTACAGGAAGGCGCAGAGCGGTAGAACTGGTAATATGGCTGATAAAAATTAATTTCGTTTTTGGAGTGATTCCTTTTAAAAACGCGTATACAAATTCTTCTTTTGACTGAATAGGGAAATGTGTTTTTTGTCGTATATATTTTGCTCCGCGTTTTTTGCAATAATAATTCCAGGTACGGTCACAGGCACCGTATTCTATATCGGTGGTTAAAATTTCGTCTCCGGGTTTTAGGTTTAAACTTCTGGCAACGATGTTTACTCCGTAAGAGGGGTTAGTAATACAAACCACATCATCTTCATGACAATTAAGAAACCCACCTAAGGCAATTCGCGCATTTTTCAGGTATAATGGTGCTTTTTCAACAATAAACTCTACCGGTTGGGATTCCAGCTCACGTTGAAAATCTTGATAGGTTTCAAAAACGGGTTTAGGGCAGGCTCCAAATGAACCGAAATTGAGAAACGAAATATCTTTTCGCAACAAAAACAGATCTTTCATCTTGTGTAAAAAATAGTATGTGATTTGAATTACGAATGTAAAAAAAGTATTTCATTTTTAAGGCAGTACTATCGTAAAATGGTTTTTTCTCTGACTTTCAGCACTAACTGCTTTCTATAGAGCAAATAACCGAAATGAAACTTAGACCTAAGTTAATAAATACATCTGTTATCGGTTGTAGTGTTTGCGGTTTATTTTTCTATAAGTTTCAAGGTAAATTCCATCTGGGTATCTCTTTGCTTTAAAAAGTCATTTAATGTCTGCCATACTTCGTAATCAGGTATAATACCGCGACCTGTGGGCTGATCGTCCTTTTTAGGGGCATCCTGCACTACATTCACCATGGAAAACTGCGTTTTTATTTTTGAGTTGGGTAATTCGTAAACCAAAGGTGAATGCCCATTGTGAACGTAATAACCTCCGGCTGTTTCCACACCGAT
>DASRWB010000026.1:0-21135 GCA_035654775.1 Flavobacteriaceae bacterium
TCGAGTAAGATAAAACTGGGGTCGGTGGCCAGTGCCCGTGCAATTTCGGTTCTTCGGCGTTCGCCACCGGAAAGCAGGTCGCCACGATTTTTACGTATGTGTCCCAGTCCAAATTCTTCAATGAGCGATTCCATTTTATGGAGTTGTTCTTTTTTGCTGAGTTTGGTAAGTTGCAATACACTTAGGATATTGTCTTCAATACTGAGTTTTCGAAAAACGGAAGCTTCCTGAGCCAGATACCCAATGCCGTTTTGAGCCCGTTTGTACATCGGGAATTTGGTAATGTTGGTCTGGTCCAGGTGGATGTTACCTCCGTTGGGTTTTATCAATCCCACAATCATGTAAAAGGAAGTGGTTTTACCGGCACCATTGGGTCCCAACAGTCCCACAATTTCACCCTGCGCTACTTTGAGCGATACGTCTTTTACCACTTTACGCCCGTTGTAGGCTTTCATTAAATTGTCTGCTCGTAAAATCATGCTGCGGCTTTTGTGTTTAAAAATACTAAAATTGAAACGATCGGTAACAGCATACCGGATTTTATCAAAAAATTAACGTTGTGCCTCCAAAGCTTCCCAGAATTCGTAGGCCTTTCTGAGGTGGGGAATGACTATGGTTCCGCCCACTAAGGTGGCAATGCTCAGGGCTTCCATCACTTCTTCTTTGGTCAGGCCTTCTTTGAAGCAGGTTTCCAGGTGATATTTTATGCAATCGTCGCATCGCAATACGGCCGAAGCCACCAGTCCCAGGAGTTCTTTGGTTTTTACATCCAGGGCACCGGCCTGATAGGCGTTGGTGTCGAGGTTGAAAATGCGCTTGATTATCTTATTGTTATCGCTTAACAGTTTGTCGTTCATCTTGGAGCGATAGGCGTTAAATTGAGAGACGAGATCTGTAGTCATTTATTGATTTTTTAGTGCGTTTTTCGCTTGTTTTTTAAGCACATATTTAGAGATGTATATGCTTATTTCGTATAAAATAAGTACCGGTATGGCTACAATAATCTGGCTGGCCACATCCGGAGGTGTGATAACGGCTGAGACAATTAAAACAATCACCAAAGCGTATTTTCGGTAGGTTCTTAAAAACTGAGGCGTTACCAGGCCTACTTTGGTCAGGAAATAGATGAGAATGGGCAATTCAAAAATAAGTCCGCAGGCCAGTGTGCAGGCTCTGATCAGGCCAATGTAACTGTTTAAATCGAAGTCGTTATGTACCCGGCTGCTTACGCTGTAACTTCCGAGGAAGTTTATGGATAAAGGGCACACCACATAGTACCCGAAAAGCACACCTATAAAGAAAAGCAAGGAAGCCACCAGGATAAACCCTCTGGAATGTTTTCGTTCGTTATGGTATAATCCGGGGCTTATAAACCTCCAGAACTCGTACAGTACGTATGGAAAAGCAATAATAAAGCCAAAGGTAATGGAAGTCCACAAGTGAGCTGAAAACTGTCCAGAAACGGTACGGCTTTGAATTTCGAAGGCAATTTCCTTAAGGCAGAAACTTTCGTCAAGTCCCAAAAACTGCGAGACTTTACACAGGATATTGTAGGTTGCAAAATCGGGATTAGCCGGACCCAGAAGTAAGGTGTCAAAGACAAAAGATTTGGCGGTGAAGGCGAAAATACCGGCTATTACCACGGCTAAGGTTGCCCGTATTAAATGCCAGCGCAGTTCTTCCAGGTGGTCTAAAAACGACATTGCATTTGTGTCTTTTGTTGCCATTTTAAATAATCCCTTCCTTAATTAAATTATGCAGGTGTACCACACCCTGGTATTTTTCATTTTTTTCAACCAGCAGTTGCGATATGCCGTGTGTTTCCATGAGCTCCATAGCGTCAACAGCCATGGCGTTGTGTGCAATGCGTTTGGGGTTTGCGCTCATGATATCCTTTGCGGTAAGCGAGGTAAAGTCGGTACCTTTGCTAAGCATACGTCGTAAATCACCATCGGTGATAATTCCTACAATTTTATCGTCACTTACTACGGCTGTTACGCCCAGCATTTTTTCGGAAATCTCAATAATCACCTCTTTTATGTTGGTTTCAGGAGCGACCTTGGGCTTCATGTTTTGCGAGGAAAGGTCGTTGACTCTCAGGTAGAGTTTTTTGCCCAGAGAGCCGCCGGGATGATACTTTGCAAAGTCTTTGCTGGAAAACCCTCTGAGTTCCAAAAGGCAGATGGCCAGGGCATCGCCCATAACCAGCTGTGCCGTGGTACTGGTTGTAGGCGCCAGATTGTTGGGGCAAGCTTCTTTTTCTACGTAGGTATTGATGACGTAATCGCAATTTTGAGCCAAAAACGAATCTTTGTTTCCGGTTAGGGCAATCATACTGTTGTTGGCATTTTTGATTAAAGGCACCAGCACTTTAATTTCGGGAGTATTCCCGCTTTTTGATATACATATTACCACATCGTCTTTCTGAATAAGCCCCAAATCGCCGTGAATGGCATCAGCGGCATGCATAAAGACCGATGGCGTACCGGTGGAGTTTAAGGTAGCCACAATTTTACTGGCAATGATAGCGCTTTTGCCAATGCCGGTAATCACAACACGTCCTTTGGCTTTCAGAATAAGGGCCACACTGGCAGCAAAATCGTCGTCCAATAAGGTGGCCAGATGGGCAATAGCCTTACTTTCTGTAGTTATGGTTTTAAGGGCGGTGTTTAGTATAGCCTGTTTTGTGTTCAAAATTTTATACTTTTTTTAAGTTGACACTTCTATTTATTTTTTTATCTTTAAATAATGCAACGTAAGAAAATAGTTCTTACCAAGTATTTTGCTACAAAGCTAACAAAAAAGAGGGTTATCTAAATACACAAGCGCATTAAATAACAGCCATGTACCGGCTTGTGTGTTTTGATTATTTATTAAAATTAAAACGATAGATTTTGACAAGTGAGATTGATGTACATTCAGCGCTAAAAAAATATTTTGGATTCAGCGCATTCAAAGGATTACAAGAAGAAGTAATACAAACTGTCCTTTCCCAAAAAAACACTTTTGTTATCATGCCCACAGGCGGCGGAAAATCGCTGTGCTATCAGTTGCCGGCCTTAATGCAGGAAGGCACTGCCATTGTGGTATCGCCTTTAATCGCACTGATGAAAAATCAGGTAGATGCCATTCGAGGGGTTTCTGACCATGAAGGAGTTGCACATGTACTGAATTCCTCCTTAAACAAAACGGAGGTAAAGCGGGTAAAGAGCGATATAGAAAACGGCATTACCAAATTGCTGTATGTGGCTCCGGAATCCTTGACAAAAGAAGATTACGTCACTTTTTTAAAACGGGTTAAAATTTCGTTTCTCGCCATAGACGAAGCCCATTGCATCAGCGAATGGGGACACGATTTCCGACCTGAATACAGAAATTTGCGTCATATCATTAAACGTATAGGAAACGATATCCCTATAATTGCGCTAACTGCGACGGCTACGCCAAAAGTTCAGGAGGACATTTTGAAAAATTTAGGCATTACCGATGCCGTTACTTTTAAAGCCTCGTTTAACCGGCCTAATTTATATTATGAAGTACGACCCAAGACCAAAAACGTAGATGCCGATATTATTCGCTTTATCAAGCAAAACCAGGGCAAAAGCGGGATTGTATATTGCTTAAGCCGAAAGCGGGTGGAAGAGCTGGCGCAGGTACTTCAGGTAAACAACATCAAAGCCGTGCCCTATCACGCCGGGCTGGATGCCAAAACCCGATCCAGTCATCAAGATATGTTTTTAATGGAAGATGTAGATGTGGTTGTTGCCACCATAGCTTTTGGAATGGGCATAGACAAGCCCGATGTGCGCTATGTGATTCATCACGACATTCCCAAAAGTATAGAAAGCTATTATCAGGAAACCGGACGTGCAGGACGCGATGGCGGTGAAGGCCATTGTCTGGCTTTTTATGCCTACAAAGACATAGAAAAGCTGGAAAAGTTTATGTCCGGAAAACCTGTAGCCGAGCAGGAAATAGGACATGCTTTACTTCAGGAAATGGTTGCCTATGCCGAAACCTCTGTTTCCCGGCGCAAGTTTATTCTGCATTATTTTGGCGAAGAATTTGACAATGAAACCGGTGAAGGCGGTGATATGGATGATAACGTAAGGCATCCCAAAAAGAAATTTGAAGCGCAGGATGATGCATTGTTGTTGCTAAAAACCGTAAAAGAGACAAACGAAAAATACAAATCCAAAGATTTGGTGAATGTAATAGTAGGCAAAGCCAATGCGCTTATCAAGTCGCATAAAACCGATGAGCAATCGTTTTTTGGTTTAGGTAAAGCCAAAGAGAAAAAACATTGGATGGCTTTATTGCGACAACTGCTGGTAGGCGGATACTTGAAAAAAGATATCGAAACCTATGGCATCATAAAGTTGAGTGAACAAGGACATCACTTTATTGACCAGCCTACCTCTTTTATGATGACAGAAGACCACGTTTTTGACGATGACCAAGACGACTCCATAGTCACGGCAGCCAAAGGCAGTGCCGGTGTGGTAGATGAAGTGCTAATGGAAATGTTAAAAGATTTACGAAAAAAGAATGCCAAAAAACTGGGGGTGCCTCCGTTTGTTATTTTCCAGGATCCTTCGCTGGAAGACATGGCATTGAAATATCCGGTGACTTTAGATGAATTGGCCAATGTACACGGAGTAGGTGACGGTAAAGCCAAAAAATACGGCAAGGACTTTATTGCACTCATTGGTCGCTATGTAGAAGACAACGACATCATCCGGCCTGACGATTTGGTGGTAAAAAGCACCGGAAGCAATTCGGCACTGAAACTTTACATTATTCAGAATATAGACCGAAAATTGCCACTGGACGATATTGCCGCAGCCAAGGGTATGGAAATGCCTGAGTTTATTAAGGAAATGGAAGCCATTGTGTACTCCGGAACCAAATTAAATATAGACTACTGGATTAACGAAATTCTGGACGACGAACAGCAAGAGGAAATTCACGAGTATTTTATGGAAGCCGACACCGACAAAATTTCTAAAGCCATTGATGAGTTTGAAGGCGATTACGACGATGAAGAGTTGCGGCTCTACCGCATAAAATTTATCAGTGAAGTAGCCAACTAAGCAGCGCATGGCGTTAAGCATTCTTTTAATACCCGGTATATACATTGCTCAATTTTAATGAAACCAGTATCTTTGCCGTTCATTATAAAAAAATAAGACAAGATGCAAGAGGGTTTATATGCCAAATTCAACACGCCAAAAGGCGAAATACGAATTCAATTAGAATATCAAAAAACCCCGGGAACCGTGGGTAATTTTGTCGCTTTAGCCGAAGGGAATCTGGAGAACAGTGCAAAAAAGCAAGGCACACCGTATTACAACGGATTGACTTTTCATCGGGTAATCGCTGATTTTATGATTCAGGGCGGTTGTCCGCAGGGAACCGGAACCGGAAATCCGGGTTATCAGTTTGATGATGAATTTCATCCCGATTTAAAACACGATGCCCCGGGTATTTTATCTATGGCTAATGCCGGTCCGGGAACCAACGGCAGTCAGTTTTTTATTACTCATGTACCTACACCTTGGCTAGATGGAAACCATACGGTTTTTGGCAAGGTTGTTAGCGGTCAGGAAGTGGTGGATGCCATAGCCCAAGGCGATACTATAGAAAGTATAGAAATAGAAAGAATAGGCGAAGAAGCCGAAAAATTTAATGCCGTAGAAGCGTTCCGGACTTTTGAAGGCGCCCGTGAAAAAAGACTGGCTGAAGAAAAAGCCGCAGCTCAGGCGGCCATAGAACGCCTTGCTGCGGGTTTTGATGAAACAGAAAGCGGCTTGCGGTATAAAATTATTCAAAAAGGTGAAGGTGCCAAGCCTGTTCAAGGGCAAACCGTAGCTGTGCACTACAAAGGACAGTTGACCGACGGAACTGTTTTTGATTCTTCCTACAAGCGTAATGAGCCCCTGGAATTTCCCGTTGGTGTTGGTCAAGTTATCCCGGGTTGGGACGAAGGTATTATGTTGCTTCAGGTTGGGGATAAAGCCCGGCTGGTTATTCCCAGTCATTTAGGATACGGAAGCCGTGGCGCCGGTGGCGTTATTCCACCCAATGCCCATTTGATTTTTGATGTAGAGCTTATGGATATAAAATAAGCTCAAAGACAAGGTATTTTTTTAGAAGCACTTCAGTATATGAAGTGCTTTTTTATTTCCACTTGATGTTGCACCCAATGCTTGGTTTTTGTGCTTTGGTATTGGGCTTGTTTTGCAACAAGCAATCCAGCGCGTGTTCCAGGTCGAGTCCGGTTACCGGAACAGCATTGCCCGGACGCGAATCGTCCAGTTGCCCCCGGTATACGAGTTTCAGCGCGTGGTCAAACAGGTAAAGATCGGGTGTGCAGGCCGCATGGTAGGCTTTTGCAACTTCCTGACTTTCGTCGTAGAGATAGGGAAAAGGGTAGTGGTTTTCCTTAGCGTGGAGAGTCATTTTATCGGGTGCATCCTGCGGATAGGTTTTGGCGTCATTACTTGAAATGGCTATAAAGCCTATCCCTTTCGGGCTATAGGTGTTGGCTGTTTTTACCAACTGTTCCTGAACGTGCAGCACAAACGGGCAGTGGTTGCAAATAAACATAATCACTGTACCTTTGTTTCCGGCAAGTTCCTCCAAACGGAAGGTGTTCCCGCTCAGGGTATCGGGTAATGTAAATTGCGGTGCTTTTGTGCCTAAAGGCAACATATTTGATGGAGTTCTAGCCATTTTTTGTATTTTACGCAAATATCTGAATTAATCTTAGTTTATAAAAATGAATCACACCATCAGTTTTGAAGATTTTGCCAAAGTAGACATTCGTATCGGAACCATTATTGAAGTTCAGGATTTTCCTGAGGCCAGAAAACCGGCCTATTTGCTTACCCTGGATTTTGGAAGTCTGGGGATAAAAAAATCTTCGGCACAAATAACCGCTCTGTACAGTAAGGAAGCTTTGCTACATAGACAAGTAGCAGCGGTGGTTAATTTTCCCAAGAAACAAATAGCGAATAAAATCAGCGAATGTTTGGTTTTAGGGGCAGTTTCGGGTTCGGATGTTGTTTTGCTGACCCCTGAAAACGAAGCTGAAAACGGAACAACAGTATCCTAAAGGATTTATGCAGGATATAAACCAAGCGACTATTGTATTTGACGTCCAAGGGATATGGGTATTAAACCTGGCTTTGGCAGCTGTGATGTTTGGGGTTGCACTAGGTATCACCGTTACGGATTTTAAAAAACTGTTCCGTACACCCAATTTGCTTTTTGCCGGTTTTTTATCGCAGTTTGTTTTGTTGCCTTTGGTTACCTTTCTTTTGGTCAGTATGTTGAAGCCTGAGCCCGGTATTGCTTTAGGGATGTTTATGGTAGCGGCTTGTCCCGGAGGAAATGTGTCAAACTTTATGACGCATCTGGCCAAAGGGAATGCGGCGCTCTCGGTAAGTTTAACTGCTTTTGCTACCGTGCTGGCTTTGTTTTTTACGCCGTTTAATTTTGAGTTTTACGGAAGTTTGTACCCGCCAACGGCACCTATGTTAAAGGCGATTTCCATAGCCCCGCAAGCTTTGTTTGAAGTTGTGCTTCTTATCTTGGGTATACCGCTTATGCTAGGAATGCTTGTCAGGCATTATTACAAAGCTACGGCACTAAGGCTTTCCCGTATTTTTAAACCCGTTTCCATACTTGTTTTTTTAAGCATTATAGTACTTGCTTTTGCCAGGAATACAAGCGTTTTTTCGCAGTTTATTCACGCCGTTCTCTTTATAGGGATTGCCCATAATTTTGTGGCATTGGCACTGGGGTATATGGTGGCTAAGCTTTTTACTTCGGCTAAAGAAAACATTAAAACCCTTACCCTAGAAACCGGTATTCAAAATTCGGGGTTGGGTTTGTTGTTGATTTTTACTTTTTTTAACGGGTTGGGAGGTATGGCTCTTTTGGCTGCCTTTTGGGGAATATGGCACATCCTATCCGGTTTAACGCTGGCCTTTTGGTGGTCAAAAAATGGTAAAGCATGAAGCGTATAATTTTATATGGTGTAAAATGGTATTTAAAAGTGGGGTTGTTTTTTTATTACAGGCGCCTTGAGGTGAAAGGGAAACAAAACATTCCACAGCAAACCGCTACCTTGGTTTTGGGCAATCATCAAAATGCACTGATTGACCCTTTGTTGCTGGCGGTGCAATTTGACGATTATGCCCATTATCTTACACGCGCGGGTGTGTTTCAAAAACCTGTAGTAAGCCGGTTTCTTTCGTTTTTTAATATGCTGCCGGTATACAGAATCAGTGACGGCTGGAATACCATTACAAAGAACAATGCTATTTTTTCAACCTGTAAAACCCTTTTGGGTAAGCAGCAAAAGGTAGTTTTGTTTCCGGAAGGCAGTCACAGTTTGGTGCGGCGTGTACGACCGTTAAGTAAAGGGTTTACCCGTATTGTTCTGGATACGGTAGCCACTTACCCCGAGTTGAACTTGGTGTTGCTTCCTGTAGGATTTAATTATCAAAACGCCGAAGATTTTCCCGATAGTGCACGTGTTTATTACGGAAAACCGATAGCTGTAAAAGAAGTTTTGCAACACAAGACAGATACTCCCGTAAGCGCTCTTAAAACAGCCGTTTATCAAGCGCTCACCCAAATTACCACTCATATTCCTGAGGAAGACTATGCCTCAACCATAGCGAGGTTGCATGCGTTGCAGGTAGATTTTCTTAACCCTACGGCGGTTAATGCCTGTATAGCGAATCCTTCAAGGAGATGTACGGCTACAGTGAAAAAAAGAGTTTGGCAGGGATATTTGAAATATCCGCTATATGTCAATTTGCTTTTTCCTGTTTTGTTTTGGCGCGGTTATGTCAAACCAAAGATTCAGGATGCTGCGTTTACGGCCACTTTCCGGTTTGCCGTTTCTGTGATTTTGATTCCTTTATGGCTGTTGCTGGTTTCGGGTTTTGTTTGTATTTTCTGGGGTTTGTTGCCAGCAGCAAGCTATTTGTTTATTTCGGTACTGCTTATGCTGCTTTATGTTAAGGCATAAAAAAACCGTTACTACTGACGGTAACGGTTTAAAGTGATTTTCAATGTTGTTTTGGTTTAAATATCGTCAAAATCTACATCCGTGAAGTTTTCGGGAGCCGCATCTGCATTATCCCCATCATCGGTGTCGTCATAGTCTTTTTTGTAGTCTTTTTGATGGCGTTCGCTTATTACTTCATCCCCTTTTTCGTTGATGATATAGGTGGTCATTTCGTTTAAGATAGCTTCAAAATCGGCAAAATCTTCTTTGTACAAGTATATTTTATGTTTTTTGTAGTGGAAGCTGCCGTCGTCGTTTGTAAACTTTTTACTTTCCGTAACGGTAAGGTAATAGTCGCCCGCTTTGGTTGATCTCACGTCGAAGAAATAGGTTCTTCTGCCTGCTCTTAGTACTTTGGAATAGATTTCTTCTTTCTCCATCATGTCATTTGTATTCATAATTTAGCCTTCTTTATGTTTTAAATTACCAGACCAAAAATCTAAAAAAAAACTATACCAACCAACAATTTACATTATTTCTTTTTCTGAAAGTTGTTTTAGATACAGCATTTTGTAGTATCCGTCTTCGTTTAAAAGCGTTTGATGTGAACCGCATTGAATAATTTCACCTTCGCTGAGGACTATAATTTTATCGGCATTTTTGGCCGATGAAATCCGATGGCTGACAATGATGGTGGTTTTGTTTTTGGACAGGTTGTTGAGCGTTTTAAGTATTTTTTCTTCGGTTTCTGTATCAACGGCCGAAAGACAGTCGTCGAACAATAAAATCGTTGGATTTTTGATGATGGCCCGTGCGATAGAGATGCGTTGTTTTTGTCCGCCGGACAAGGTTAATCCGCGTTCGCCAAGTACGGTTTGGTAGCCTTTAGAAAAGCCGGCAATGTTTTTGTGTACCTGTGCGTTTTTTGCCGCTTGAATGACTTCTTCATCTGTGGCGTCTTCTTTTCCGAATTTGATGTTGTTTTGTATAGTATCTGAAAACAAAAAGGCGTCTTGCGGCACATAGCCAATGGCGTTTCTAAGCGCAGTTAAATTATGCGAAGCGATAGGAATGCCATCTATCAAGATAGAGCCTTGCTGTACGTCATACAGCCGGCCTACCAAGTCCAGGATGGTTGATTTTCCCGAGCCTGTTTTTCCTATAATGGCCAGTGTTTCGCCTTTAGGAAGTTTAAAACTTATGTTTTTTAAAGCGGTTATACCGGTATCGTCGTAGGTAAAGGTTACGTTTTTAAATTCGATATCACCTTCAATGGGGTATGTTTTGTCTGACCGGTTTACAATTTCCGGTTCGACTTGTAAAAACTCGTTAATCCGTTTTTGTGAAGCCTCGGCTTGCTGTACAATGGAAGTTACCCATCCTACGGTGGCTACCGGCCAGGTAAGCATATTTACATAAATGATAAATTCGGCAATGGTTCCTAAACTTTCAATTTCGCCGTTGATGTATTGCATACCGCCTATGTATATAACCAGAAGGTTGCTTACCCCGATGAGCAAAATCATCATAGGGAAAAACCAGGCATTCACTTTGGCCAAATCCAGTTGTTTGTTTTTGCTTTCCTGAGAAAGGGTTTCAAAATCGGCTGCAATTTTGGGTTCGATGCCGTAGGCTTTAATAATGGAAATGCCACTAAAGGTTTCCTGTGAAAAAGCAGAGAGTTTGGAAAGGTATACCTGCACCGCAGTGCTTCGCAGGTGAATTTCTTTACTGAGCTTGTATATAATTACGGAAAGCACCGGCAAAGGCGCTATGGCATATAGTGTAAGTTTAGGCGCCTCATTGAACATAAAAATAAGCGCGATAATAAATAAGGTAATGGTATTTATACTGTACATTATGGCCGGACCGAAATACATACGCACCCGACTGATGTCTTCGCTTATGCGGTTCATTAAATCGCCCGTTCGGTTTTTTTTGTAAAAATTCAAGGAAAGCTTCTGGTAGTGTTGATAGACTTCATTTTTTAAATCGTATTCAATGTATCGGGATACATTAATAATAAGCTGGCGCATGTAAAAGGTAAGTATGCCGGCCACGATAGCCGCTCCAATAATAAGCAGAATAATTTCCAGCAATTCGGAACGGATGTTGGTCGTATTTCCCGAGGTTTCCTTGGTGTAGTTTTCCACCACTTTAAACAGTTTGTTTATCAATCGCGGGGTGAAGAGTAAAAAAATACGTGCAATTATGGTAATAAGTATACCTACCAGCAGTTTGTATCTGTACTTGTAAAAATATTTATTTAGGTGTTGCAGTTCTTTCATATACGATCGTCGGGCTTGTCTGTTCTTTTTTTAACAAATTCTCAATTTAATAGTACTATTTTTGTGAAACTATTAATATTAAATTACTTTTGCACGTTGTTTTTGACATACCGTTATTAACAGCAAATAAAATTTAATAAAGTATACTTGATGATTACAGATGTATTAAACACAAAAGATCTATATAAAGCCGATCCGGTTTTTGGTCAAATATCATTTGATAACCACGAGCAAGTGGTGTTTTGCAATGACAAAGATACAGGTTTGAAAGCAATAATTGGCATTCACAATACGGTATTAGGTCCGGCTTTGGGAGGTACACGTATGTGGAATTACAAAACCGAGTGGGAAGCGCTAAACGACGTGTTGCGTTTGTCCAGAGGAATGACCTATAAATCAGCCATTACCGGTTTAAATTTAGGCGGTGGAAAAGCAGTGATTATTGGAGATGCCAAAACTCAAAAAACACCGGAGTTGATGCGGAAGTTTGCCGAGTTTGTACATGGGTTAAACGGAAAATACATCACAGCCGAAGACGTAGGTATGGAAACTGCCGATATGGATTTGGTGCGCGAAGTAACTCCTTTTGTAACCGGAATATCCGAAGCGAAAGGCGGTGCGGGAAATCCGTCGCCTATTACGGCCTATGGAGTGTTTATGGGCATGAAGGCTGCCGCAAAATTCAAATTTGGTTCTGATGTTCTGGAGGACAAAGTTATTTATGTACAAGGCATCGGGCATGTGGGCGAAGCTCTTGTAGAACATCTAACCCATGAAGGCGCGAAGGTTATCATCGCCGATATAAATGAAGAACGCTTAGTTGAAGTAAGTGAAAAGTACGGCGCCACTATTTACCGCGGTGCCGATATATACAATGAACCCATGGATATTTATGCGCCTTGTGCACTGGGTGCTACCGTAAACGATGACACCATATACAAACTACAGGCCAAAGTTATTGCCGGAGCGGCGAACAATCAGCTGGCTGTGGAAGACAAACACGGAGCTCTACTTCAGGAACGCGGAATTGTATACGCGCCGGATTTTTTAATTAACGCCGGTGGAATTATCAATGTATATGCAGAGCTGGAAGGCTACGGAAAAAAAGAAATCATTCGTAAAACAGAAAACATTTACAATACCACACTGGAGATTTTGTCTTTGGCCCAAACCAGCAAGATAACCACTAATCAAGCTGCGTTAAGCATAGCTCAAAAACGAATAGACGAAAGAAAAAAAGAAAATTTAAAGTAATAAAAACAGGGAATTGTCCTATTTTTGCAAGGCGAAAGTAATTTTTACTATCGCCTTTGTTTTTTTAAGAAAAAGTAGACCGTTCAAAAAAGTTCTTTGTACATGCTAAACCGAAGACATATTAGAGTAAAAGTAATGCAAACGCTTTATGCCTTTAAGCGGGAAGAAGGCGATACCTTTACCACCGATTTGAGTTTTTTACATACCAGTATTAACGGAATGTTCACCTTGTATCTGTTGCTTATTTCTATTCTTTCCGAACTTCAAAAAAAAGGAGAAGACTACCTCAAGAAAAGTCAGCAAAAACATCTGGCAACTGCTGCGGATAAAAATCCGAACCGGAAATTTGTAAACAACGAAATCCTTCAAATGCTTTCCCAAAATACCACGCTGCAAGAACGGATAGCAAAGCAGAAAATCATTAACTGGGACCTGGACAGCGAGTACATCGATATTCTTTTTAAAACCCTACAAAAAAGCGATTTGTACCGAAGTTATATGCAAACCCGAACCTCAAACTTCACCGAAGACAAGCACTTTATCATCGATATTTTTAAAGAAATCATTGCTCCAAACGAGCAACTTTACAGTTATTTAGAAGACAAAAACCTTACTTGGTTGGACGATTTGCCCGCTGTAAATACCGCCATATTGAAACTCTTGCGAAAAGTAAATCCGGGTACCACGGCTTCTCATTTTCTTCCTGAGTTATGTAAAGACAAGGACGATTTGCAGTTTGCTGAAAACCTTTTAAAGAAAACCATCTTAAACAAAACCAAGCTGCTAAAAATTATAGAAGCACGCGCCAATAACTGGGATACCGACCGTATTGCTGAAATAGACTACACGCTATTACAAATGGGCGTTTGCGAAATAAAATATTTTCCATCCATACCCGTTAAAGTTACCATAAACGAGTACCTTGAAATAGCCAAAGAATACTCCACACCCAAAAGCAGTATTTTTATAAACGGTATTTTAGACAAGCTGGTTAAGGACGAACAAGAGAGCGGAATTTTAAATAAAACAGGCCGAGGGTTGATGTAATTAGAAATAATTACTATTTTTACCTCCCATAATTAAAAAAAAATATCTATTATGAAAAAAATACTTTTAGCGTTAAGCGTAGTAAGTTTACTGGCATTTTCTTCTTGTAAAGACGACGCCACCAAAAAAATTGATGAGAAAAATGTAGCTGAAGCAGCTGAGAGAGATGCAACAGCAAGTAAGTTTCCGGTAATGGAATTCAACACCACTGAATACGATTTTGGTGAAATTGAATCAAAACAAAATGTAGAGACGGTTTTCACCTATACCAATACAGGTAACGCTCCATTAATTATTACCGACATCAAGAGTTCTTGCGGATGTACAGTACCACAAGACTGGAGCAGAGATCCTCTTCCTGTAGGAGAATCGGGAGAGTTTACCGTAAAATTTAACGGTACCGGAACCAATAAAGTTACCAAAACGGTTACTATTACCGCCAATACAGAAACCGGAAAAGAAACGGTAAAAGTTACCGCTTTTGTAAAGCCTGACCCTAATGCTCCGGCTCAAGCCACTCCATCTGCCGTACAAACCAAAACGTCCACTCAACCCGGGCACGAAGGGCATAACCACGATTAAGCACTTATGGAAGGAGGATTAGGTAGTTTTTTACCCTTTATTTTGATGTTTGTGGTGATCTATTTTTTTATGATAGCGCCGCAAATGAAAAGACAAAAACAAGAAAAGAAGTTCGCCCAGGAATTAAAAAAAGGCGACAAGGTAGTTACCAAAAGTGGATTGCACGGCAAAATTGTTGAGTTGAATGACAAAGACAGCAGTTGTGTAATTGAAACGCTGGCCGGCAAACTAAAATTTGAGCGTTCTGCCATTTCGATGGAAATGAGTAAGAAACTCAATCAAACAACCGGTTAGGAACTTTCCTTATCAGATAATAAAAAGCCGCTTTATTTAAGCGGCTTTTTTTTATGACTTTATTTTTAGCAATTCTTGTATTTGTCGTTAAGCCCTATACCTTGTGCTATCAAAGGAGTGATTTTTTCCAGCCGGTTTAGTTTGGTTTCAGCACGTTTGGCCGTGGCAATATATTCGGCATATTCTCTTTGTTTGTAGGGTGTGAGTGCTTTAAAGCAGTTGTTCAAGTTTGTATTGTTTTTTAGTGTGTCAGCAAGTTCAGCCGGAAGGGTTACTTTTTTTCCTTTTTTTTCCGGAATGATTTCTTTACCTGCTTTTTGGTTGGCTATAGCTTCTTTAATATAGGCCAACACCACTTTTTTGTCTATTTCGGCCAGTGAAGTAAATTTTAAAGAACGCAAGCCTTTGGTTTTTTCCTGAGCCTGTTCCAATAGGTTATGGTTGTCTTTTAAAAACACCCCGTTAAAAAACCACAGCGCGATGTGCTGTTTAAATGCGGCGAGCCCAATTACATTTTTTCCATTGACTGTATATACGGGTGCATTCCATTTTAGTGTTTCTTCCAATTCGGTACTTAACAGCAATTCTCGCAAAACGGTAAGTGCTTCACCAAAATGGCTGTTTACTTCTATATACTCTTCTACAGCGTGTACTTTTTTCATGTGTTTTGTCTTTTTTTCGTTTTACGAAGGTCGTTCATTTTTACAAAAAGTCAAAAAAGGGGTAACGAATCCCGGAGGTGTTTTAAAAAAGATTTTCTTTCGCTACCGGGTTCGCTGTACTTATTTCTGATAGTTTTCAGCGGTAAGAGCGGCAATTTTACAGATTACTTCGGTAGCTTTCAAGATGCTTTCCACAGGAACATACTCGTATCTACCGTGAAAGTTGTGTCCGCCGGCAAAGATATTCGGGCAGGGCAAGCCCATATAGCTAAGTTGAGAACCATCCGTTCCTCCTCGTATGGCCTTGATTATAGGTTTGATGTCTGCTTGCTTCATGGCTTCTTCGGCAATGTCTACAATATGCATCACGGGCGCTATTTTTTCTTTCATATTGTAGTACTGGTCTTTTATTTCGGTCACAATAACTTCCCGTCCGTATTGAGCGTTTAGCTCGTCAGTGAGTTTTTGCATCACTTCTTTTCGCGCTTCAAAGTGTCCTTTGTCGTGATCGCGGATAATATATTGTAAAACGGTTTCTTCTACATCACCTTCGATATCATGCAAATGAAAGAATCCTTGATATTCTTCGGTGTGTTCGGGGGTTTCCAAGCGGGGTAACGAATTTATAAACTCGGTGGCAATGTAGATGGAGTTCACCATTTTTCCTTTGGCATATCCCGGATGAACACTTTTGCCTTTAATTTTTACCCTGGCGCTTGCAGCATTAAAGTTTTCGTACTCCAGTTCGCCTACCTGGCTTCCGTCCATGGTGTAGGCCCAATCGGCTCCAAATTTTTTCACGTCAAATTTGTGAGCGCCACGACCAATTTCTTCATCAGGAGTAAACCCTACTTTTAAGGTACCGTGTTTAATTTCCGGATGTTGTATCAGGTATTCCATAGCAGAAATAATTTCACAAATGCCGGCCTTATCGTCGGCACCAAGCAGTGTGGTGCCATCGGTGGTAATTAGAGTTTGTCCTTTGTACAGAAGTAAATCATCGAAATAGTCGGGAGAAAGTATAATATTTTCTTCCCGGTTAAGGACAATATCTTTGCCGTCATAGTTTTCAATGAGCTGTGGTTTTACATTGGCTCCCGTAAAATCCGGTGAGGTGTCAAAGTGAGAAATAAAACCCACTACAGGTACGTGGTGGTCTACATTGGAAGGTAGTGTAGCCATGATGTATGCATTTTCGTCAATGGTTACTTCGCTCATACCAATAGCTTTTAGTTCGGCTACCAGTGCGTTTGCCAAATCCCATTGTTTTTTGGTGCTTGGCGTGGTTTGAGAATTTGGGTTTGACTGCGTATCTACAGTTACATAGCTTAAAAAACGGTTTATGATATGTTGTTTGTCTAACATGGAAAGAGGTTTATGTTAATAACGTTTTCAAAAATACTATTAATTTCTAAATGCCCGAGTCGCTTTGTTTAGTATTTGCTCACTATTTTTGCACAATACTTTTTTTGTTATGTATAAAATTTTACTCCGGCCTGTTTTATTTTGTTTTGATCCTGAAACCGTGCACCATTTTACGTTTAACACCCTTCGGTTTTTACTGCGATTTCCGTTTGTAGCCCGTATGGTAAAAAGGCGGTATCAAGTAGTTGATAAGAGTCTTGAACGTACCGTTTTTGGGATTACTTTCAAGAATCCTGTTGGTCTGGCTGCAGGTTTTGATAAAGACGCCAAGTTGTTTAATGAATTAGATATGTTAGGTTTTGGGTTTGTAGAAATAGGTACGCTTACCCCTAAAGCTCAAGCCGGAAATCCCCAAAAGCGGTTGTTTAGATTAACCCGGGATAACGCCCTGATAAACCGAATGGGTTTTAATAATGAAGGTGTAGATTCGGCGGTAATTCGATTAAAAAAAAATAAGGGTGTATTGGTTGGAGGCAATATAGGGAAAAATAAAATCACAGCGAACGAAGCTGCCGTGGACGACTATGTATACTGTTTTAGAGCGTTGTTTGCTTATGTAGACTATTTTGTGGTGAATGTGAGTTCTCCAAATACGCCAAACTTAAGAGCACTTCAAGACAAGGAACCGTTGACCCAACTTTTACATACACTAAAAGCGGAAAACCAAAAACACCCTTTGCCCAAACCCATTCTGTTAAAAATAGCTCCCGATTTAAGTGAAGCCCAGTTGCTGGATATCATTACCATTGTAAAAGAAACTCAAATAGATGGTGTAATAGCTACCAATACTACCCTTTCAAGAGAAGGATTACAGTCAAAAAACAAAACCGAGGCCGGTGGTTTGAGTGGAAAGCCCTTAACCAACCGCGCTACTGAAGTGATACGGTTTCTTGCGGAAAAAAGCAATAAAGCTTTTCCCATAATAGGAGTTGGCGGGATACACTCGGTGCAGGATGCTTTGGATAAACTGGATGCAGGAGCCGATTTGATTCAGCTGTATACCGGCTTTATTTATGAAGGCCCAAAATTGGTGAAAGCCATCAATCGGGCCATTTTAGCGCGTAAAGCTAGTTTATAGCAGCTTCCATCAGGTAATCGTCCATTACAAAGCCGTTTCCAATATCTATCACAAGCGAGTCTTTAATAGAGAATCCGTTTTTTTGATACCAGGAAATCGCGTTTTGGTTGTTTTTGTTTACCGTTAGCCAAAGCGTGTTATACTTTTTGTTTTGAGCTATCGTTTTCGCAAAATTTAACAGTTTTACACCTAAATGCAAGCCTCGAAAATCAGTGTCAACATAGATTTTACTGAGCATTAATTTTTTTTCAGAAGGCTCAGGCACTAAGGCCATATAACCTACCGGTTTGTGGTTGTGGTATATGAGAAAATATTCGGTTCCCCGATTAATTTGTTCAGAAATGGCCTGAGGACTTTGAAATTTTTCGAGCATGTATTTCACCTGAGCTTGCCCAATTATAGGAATATAGTGCTGATTCCAAATGTTGAAGGCCAATTTGGAAGTAATTTCAATAGCCGATTTAGTGAGTACAGGCGTTATCAAAGCCATTTGAATCAAACAAATTTTAGAACAAGCAAGGTATAAAATTCCAATAAGAAAAGAATCCTCTTCAAATTGTTTTTAACTAAAGAGTAAATATCCTATTTTTGAGACTGTGAGTGAACTAAAAATAATAGAATGTCCGCGAGATGCCATGCAAGGCATAAAGACCTTTATTCCTACGGCAGCGAAAGTGCAGTACATACAATCCTTACTCCGCGTGGGTTTCGATACTATAGACTTTGGCAGTTTTGTATCGCCTAAAGCCATACCTCAAATGGCTGATACGGCTGAAGTACTTTCGCAACTGGACTTGAGTAAAACACAAAGTAAACTGTTGGCTATTGTAGCCAATACCCGCGGAGCAGAAACGGCTTCACAGCATAAAGAAATTGCGTATTTAGGTTATCCGTTTTCGATTTCAGAAAATTTTCAAATGCGCAATACCCATAAAACCATTGCGCAGTCTGTGGTCACTCTGCAGGAAATTCTGAGCCTTGCCGAAAAAACCAATAAAGAAGTGGTGGTGTATATCTCTATGGGGTTTGGCAATCCTTATGGCGACCCGTGGAATGTAGATATTGTAGGCGACTGGACTGCAAGGCTTTTTAAAATGGGTGTGAAAATTTTATCGCTTAGTGACACCATAGGAAGTTCAACACCGGAAACCATAGACTATCTTTTCAAACATTTAATTCCTGCATATCCCCAAGTAGAATTTGGTGCCCATTTACACACCACGCCAAGCACCTGGTTTGAAAAAGTAGATGCCGCCTACAAAGCCGGTTGTAAACGCTTTGACGGTGCTATCCAAGGTTTTGGGGGTTGCCCAATGGCAAAAGACGAACTCACCGGAAATATGCCAACCGAAAAATTACTCTCATACTTTACTTCAAAACAAAAAAACAACCTCAATGCCCTGAGTTTTGAAAGTGCCTACAATGAAGCCACTAAGCTATTTTCTCACTATTTTTAGTCTTTATCTGAATTTATACGCCGGATGATTAGGCGCAAATACGAAGCGATTTATCAAAACCTGAGGATTCCGTTTTAATTAACTCAAAGTATATATAAACATTAAAAAAAGAAGTATCTTTGCATGCAATTAAAACGTAATTGCACCATGACTACACAGCATAATAAAATAGTAGGTGAAGGTTTGACCTACGATGATGTCCTTTTAATTCCCGCTTTTTCAGAAGTATTACCACGCGAAGTAAATATCCAAACCCGGTTTACGCGTAACATTACCATAAATGTGCCTATAGTTTCGGCAGCTATGGATACCGTGACTGAAAGCGCCATGGCTATAGCTATAGCCCGTGAAGGCGGTATAGGTGTGCTGCATAAAAACATGACCATAGTTGAGCAGGCCAATGAAGTACGAAAGGTAAAACGCGCTGAAAGCGGTATGATACTCGATCCGGTAACCTTACCCCTTACCGCAAAAGTATCTGATGCCAAACAAAACATGGCCGAACATAAAATAGGAGGAATTCCCATTGTAGATGAAAACGGAATTCTAAAAGGTATTGTAACCAACAGAGACCTTCGATTTGAACATCATAACGACAGGCCCATTGTTGAGGTGATGACTTCCAAAAATTTAGTCACGGCAGCTGAAGGCACCTCATTAAAAGATGCTGAGGTCATTTTACAGGAAAATAAAATTGAAAAATTACCTGTAGTAGATACTCACTATAAACTTATAGGCCTTATTACGTTCAGGGATATCACTAAACTAACTCAAAAACCCATAGCCAATAAAGACAGTTATGGAAGACTGCGTGTAGCTGCTGCCTTAGGCGTTACACCTGATGCTGTTCAACGAGCTGCAGCACTAGTAAAAAGTGGGGTAGATGCAGTAGTGATTGATACAGCCCACGGGCATACTAAAGGAGTTGTAGCCCTTTTAAAAGAAATTAAGGACGCTTTTCCCAATTTAGATGTGGTGGTAGGTAACATAGCCACGGCCGAAGCTGCCCGATATTTGGTAGAAGCCGGAGCCGATGCTGTAAAAGTAGGTATTGGTCCGGGTTCCATTTGTACCACAAGAGTGGTTGCCGGCGTTGGTTTCCCTCAGTTTTCGGCGGTACTGGAAGTAGCAGCTGCCATAAAAGAAAGTGGCGTTCCGGTAATAGCTGATGGCGGCATACGATATACCGGTGATATACCGAAAGCTATTGCAGCCGGAGCAGATTGTGTTATGTTGGGTTCATTGCTTGCAGGAACTAAAGAATCTCCGGGTGAAACCATTATATATGAAGGCAGAAAATTTAAGTCGTACAGAGGAATGGGAAGCGTTGAGGCCATGAAACAAGGCAGTAAGGACCGTTATTTTCAAGATGTAGAGGACGACATTAAAAAACTGGTTCCTGAAGGTATTGTGGGTCGTGTCCCTTACAAAGGAGAGTTGGTGGAGAGTATACACCAGTTTATTGGAGGATTACGTGCCGGAATGGGATATTGCGGAGCAAAAGACATAGCCACCCTAAAAAGCCATGGAAAGTTTGTAAAAATAACTTCTTCAGGTATACATGAAAGCCATCCGCACAATGTAACCATTACTAAAGAATCGCCTAATTATTCCCGATAGAAACAGGATTGTTTTTTTACAGTACTTACACCGTTTTCTTTAAGTAGTATTTTTTTCGCAACCAAAAAGAAACTTTAACCAGTAGGATTAAAGCGGGAACTTCTACTAAGGGCCCAACAACTCCTGCAAAAGCTTGTCCTGAATTTAAACCAAATACCGCAATGGCTACTGCAATAGCCAATTCAAAATTATTGCCTGCAGCTGTGAAAGCAACCGCTGTTGTTTTGTCATAGCTTGTACCCATAGCTTTAGTAATGAAAAAACCAACAATAAACATCACGACAAAGTAGATTAGTAAAGGAATTGCAATAATCAACACATGCGAAGGAATGGTAACGATTACTTCCCCTTTTAGTGAAAACATAACAACGATGGTAAACAAGAGGGCTATCAAAGTGAGTGG
>DASRWB010000027.1:0-10080 GCA_035654775.1 Flavobacteriaceae bacterium
ATGTGGATTAAACACGGTGTTATGCCTTTAAGAAATGGGTGTGGAACGGAAACTATTTTTACAACACTAAAGGGAAATGAAAAATAAAGTTATAAATCAAAGGTTTTTATCCTTACTGGCGGGTGTAAGTTATCTTATTATTTTCTTTGCGGCAGTATTTGCTAACTTCTTGGTGCTTGAATCTATAAAGCAAGCTCCTTTGGCTGCCATTCAGGAGAATCAACTTATGGTTAGATTTGGAATACTTGCCTTTTTGATTACCGTTGTTTTTGATGTAGTTGTTGCTTGGGCTTTATATGAATTGTATAAAAACCATATTTTATCCGGTATTAGTACGCTATTTAGGATGATGCATGCCGGAATAATGGGTGTGTCAATATATGCGCTTGTTCAAATTTTATCTGCAATTACGGTTAATGAAGTTCTTAAACAGCTTGAACTATTTAACACGATCTGGCTCATAGGATTGTTCTTTTTTGGAATACACTTACTTATTTTAAGCAGGATACTAAAAAAACCAAGGTTAATTGCTTTTTTCCTTGGGATTGCGGGTGTAATGTATATGATAGATACAGGAGCGCATTTTATGCTTTCTAACTATGATGCGTATGGTTCTGTATTTTTGGCGCTTGTTGCCATTCCAAGTATTATTGGTGAAATGTCATTGGCAGTTTGGCTACTTGTAAAGGGAGGTAAAAATTTGAGTGAAAAATAATTTAAGCCCACACGCCGTAGCATTTCAAACGTAATGTTTATACTGTCTATAAAAATTGGGGTTTACTATCTTATTTATTTCCAGCGATTTGGTATCTTCGTAAAAACTAAAAAACTGCTGTTTATGAACACTTTAAAACCCACCTTTGTACTGATGTTGTTTCTTTTTTGTGCTACACTTGTGTTTTCCTGCAAAAGTGATGACGATTCCACACCTACAGAAATATGCAATGATGGTCTGGACAACGATAATGACGGCTTTGTTGATTGTCAAGACAACGACTGTGCTGAAGCGGCCAATTGTGCTGTTGAAATTTGTGATGACGGAATTGATAATGACAACGACGGGTTTATTGACTGCGATGATAACGACTGTACTGAAGCCGCCAACTGTTAACCTGTTTTTTTACTTAGGATAATCTTTAATTTCTATGGCAAAATACCTTGGTTTACTCCTTGTTTTTGTATTGACCGGCTGTTTAAACGGTCAGGTTAAAACTGCTGCCAACGGCATCGCCTTTTCGGCTGATTTTCTTACTTCTGCACAAGCTGAATTGCTTTATGAAAAGGCAAAAGCTTTTCCCAACCATACCGAGTTGTCTCTTGCTTTACTAGAAAATGAAAAAATCCGTTTTGTTGGGATAAAACGATTGAATGATACGCTAAGAGTTACCGAAAATCATCAACATGTTTTTGAAATAGGTTCTATAAGCAAGGTATTTACTTCTACCTTGCTGGCGGAATTTGCGCTAGACGAAACCTTGCGTTTGTCTGATGCTATTCAAGACTATGTATCTTTTCCTATTGGTACTCCGGAAAAGATTACTTTTCAATCGTTGGCGAATCACACTTCGGGGTTGCCGCGGCTTCCTTCGAATTTACACTTGCTTTTTGTGGATCGAGACAATCCGTATAAAGGTTATGATTCTGCAAAGCTTATCACTTACTTAACCGAAAAGATTGCCCTGGAGCAAGCACCGGAAACGAAGTATGCCTATTCAAACCTTGGCGCGGGACTTTTGGGTTATGTGCTGGCGGAATTACGGGATACTACCTACGAAAATTTGTTGCAGGAAAAGATTTTTAAACCCTACGGAATGTACACTTCGAGCACGCAAATGGAGACACTGAACGCTCCCATAGTTCGCGGATTAAACCCTAATGGTGAAGTGACTTCGAATTGGGATTTTAATGTACTGGCCGGTGGCGGTGCCATTCTGTCTACCACTGAAGATTTAGCGAAGTTTGCCTCAGCTCAGTTTGACAAAGACAATGCGGCGTTATTGCTGACGCAGCGCCCTACTTTTAAGGTAAGTGAATACATGGAAGTAGGTTTAGGCTGGCATATTTTGCATCGAAAAAACGGCAGAACGTTGCTGTGGCACAATGGCGGTACGGGTGGTTATACCTCTTCCATGGCACTGGATCCTGACGCAAAACGCGGCGTAATTATACTGTCGAATGTTTCGGCATTTAATCCGGATATGAAACAGATAGACCCTTTATGTTTTGCGCTGATAGACACTTTAGCCGAAAACTAGCGGTTGTTATTTTTTCGGCTGAAATTTGTATTTGTTTTTATTATCTTGGTCAACCAAAAGCCCAAAAGGCAAAAGTAATATGGGATTATTTTCACCTTTACTGAAGTCTAAGTGTTGAACCGTTAAATAAAAATGAATCTAAGTGTCTGAATGAATTTAACTATTGAGAACATTTTATTAGTTGGCTCACTGTTGCTTTTTGTGAGTATTATTGTAGGTAAAACCTCTTATAAATTTGGTGTTCCCACGTTGTTACTCTTTTTGGCTATTGGGATGCTTGCCGGTTCTGACGGTATTGGCGGTATTCATTTCGATAATCCTAAAATGGCTCAATTTATTGGCATTGTTTCCCTGAATTTTATTTTGTTTTCCGGAGGTCTAGACACGAGCTGGACGTCTGTAAAGCCCATACTGCGTGAAGGTCTTATACTTTCCACTTTAGGGGTTTTGCTTACCGCGGTATCGCTGGGTACTTTTGTTTGGCTGGTTACTGATTTTACGATTTATGAAAGTATGCTACTGGGTTCTATTGTTTCGTCTACGGATGCAGCGGCTGTATTTTCAATTTTACGTTCAAAGAGTCTGGCTTTAAAGACGAATTTGCGCCCAACGCTGGAGCTGGAAAGTGGAAGTAACGACCCTATGGCGTATGTGCTGACGCTTGCTTTTTTAACTTTGGTGATTCATCAAGACCAGAGTATATATTCTATTATTCCTTTGTTTTTACAACAGATGTTATTAGGAGGTATTGCGGGCTTTGGGTTTGGCAGGTTAAGTAAATTCATCATCAACAAGATAAGGCTTGATTTTGAAGGGCTTTATCCTGTTTTGGTTATCGCGCTGATGTTTATTACTTTTTCGGCCACCGATTTTCTGGGAGGCAACGGGTTTCTTGCCATTTACATTTGTGCCGTTTATCTGGGTAATCAAGACCTAATTCACAAAAAAACTATTTTCAGAATGTATGACGGTTTGGCCTGGTTAATGCAAATTGTTTTGTTCCTTACATTGGGGCTGCTTGTTTTTCCTTCAGAAATTGTTCCTTATTTTGGTATTGGGATGCTCATTTCCTTGTTTTTAATATTGGTAGCCCGACCGGTAAGCGTTTTTTTGAGTTTAGTGTTTTTTAAAATGAAACTGCGAAGACGATTTTACATTTCGTGGGTAGGTTTACGCGGTGCTGTTCCTATTGTATTTGCTACTTATCCGCTATTGGCCGGTATAGACAAGGCCTACATGATTTTCAATATTGTTTTTTTTATTTCGGTAACCTCAATTCTTATTCAAGGCACTACCTTATCTATAGTTGCAAAATGGCTTCATGTAGCTTTACCGGAAAAGGCCAAAAAAATTACTGAAGTAGACAAATTAATTTTAGACCTTCCCAAGTCGTCTTTAAAAGAGTTTAAAATTCTGCCCCATTTTTATGCGGTACAGAAAAGGATTGTAGATTTGAATTTTCCGAGTTCGATTTTTATTGTGATGATAAACCGAAACGGTGAGTATCTTCGTCCCGGCGGTTCAACGGTACTGGAATCAGGTGATGTACTTATGATTATTGCCGATCGACCGGAAGATTTTGAAAAAGTTAATGCCTGTTTAAACTATGCTGATGTTTCTTAAATTACCATACATCATAAAAAAATTACAGAAGCCATGCCCTGGATTATTTTAATTTTTGCCGGACTGTTTGAGGTTGCCTTTGCTTTCTGTTTAGGAAAAGCCAAAGAAACCACCGGAAGTGAAATGTACTTATGGTATGCCGGTTTTGTAGTATTTCTTGTGCTAAGTATGGGGTTTTTGATTAAAGCCGCCCAAACGCTTCCTATAGGCACTGCCTATGCCGTATGGACAGGTATAGGTGCTGTGGGTACCGTTTTGGTTGGTATATTTGTATTTAAAGAACCTGCCACTTTTTTACGTATGCTTTTTCTGGCCACGCTTATTGGTTCTATTGTTGGACTAAAAGTAGTTTCATCTTAACATTATTATATGAAAGCCACACCTGAACACAACCGAAGAATTGCACAACTGACCTTTGCTTCTGTGTATCCGCACTATCTTTCAAAAGTAGAAAGAAAAGGTCGCACTCAAGAAGAGCTTCACCAAGTTATTGCATGGCTTACCGGTTTTGATGAAAACATGCTAAAAAAACTCCTTGCTGAAAAGGTTACTTTTGAAACTTTTTTTGAACGCGCAAAGCTTCATCCCAATGCTTCGTTGATTAAAGGAGTTATCTGCGGTTACCGTATAGAAGAACTTGACAACCCATTAACCCAAAAAGTGCGGTATCTGGACAAACTGGTAGATGAACTGGCCAAAGGCCGCGCTATGGAAAATATTTTAAGGACTTGATGATTCAAGCTCTTGCCTAAAGGTTTTTACGGCGGCTGGTTTTCTTACTTTTTTTGGTGTTTGTTGCTCTGGGAAATTGCAAAAAAATCACTATCTTACAGTAACGCAAGAACACAGCTAAACCACAACTCTATGCATACCCTTTTGGTTCCTACAGATTTTTCAGAAAACGCAAAAAACGCTCTCTTATATGCTATAGCGCTAGCAAAAGCTTTTGGTTCGCGCATTGTGTTGCTCCATACCTACCAGGTGCCCGGCAGGTCGGATATGTTTGTTTCCATGGATTCAATATTGACAAAAAATGCCCGAAAAGATATGCTGGCACTACGCGACCTTATTCCGAAAACTATTCCGGTTGACATTCAAATTCTGAAAGGACATACCGTAGCTGCCATAACCGAGTATGCCCAACAGCACCGTATTTCTTTAATCGTTATGGGCACTCAAGGAAAAAGTGCTTTGGAAGAAGTGTTTATCGGCAGTGTGACCGGAGGCGTCATGCGAACCACCTATACTCCTATTTTGGCTATTCCGGAACATTTCACCTTTACTTCCCTACGAAAAATTGTTTTCGCTATGGACGGGTTGAAGATTGAGCATGAAGACAGTCTATTTATTTTAAAGCAACTAGCAGAAGCGTTTTCAGCGGAACTTGTTTTGTTTCATTATGATGAAGTCAATACCTTAAAAAAAGAAGTTAACTTTGAACTACGCGAATGGCTTCCCGGGGTTTCCCTTACTGTGGTCAATGACAGTGAAACTCCTAATGTGAACGAGAGCATTAAAAAAATTATCCATGATCGTTCAGCCGATATGCTTTGTATGGTTAGACGTAAAAAAAATACCGTAGGTTTTTTTGAGCGTTTGTTCAAGGACAGTGTTACCACCACACAAATTTTCAGTTCTCAGGTACCGTTATTAATTTTACATTCGCATAACACGTAAAGAGCAAATATGCCTTATATTTTATATCTTTCGCCCGTCGTTTAAAGAAGCGTTGCAACCTGAACGTTTATTTGGAAAAAAATAAACCTGTTTATTCAAAAAGAAGATTGATGATTCTACCAAAAAAAGAAATTGTTGAAAAGTGGGTGCTAGATCCCTTTAATCAAATAATCAGCAGCAGCAAAACCAGTGGCATTCTTTTGTTTGGTTCTGCCCTATTAGCCATGATTGTGGCCAACTCTCCGTTAAGGCATTGGTATCATGACCTTTGGGAAATTCACTTTTCCATAGGTTTTGACGGCAAAAGCATAGACAAAACCTTGCATCACTGGATTAATGACGGGTTGATGGCCATGTTCTTTTTTGTGGTTGGTCTCGAATTGAAAAGAGAGTTACTGGTAGGAGAGCTTAAAAACCCCAAAAATGCCATTCTGCCCATTTTAGCGGCGTTAGGCGGCATGCTTTTGCCGGCGCTCATTTACCTTTACTTTAATCATGGTACTGCGGCAGCAGACGGCTGGGGCATTCCTATGGCTACCGATATTGCCTTTGCGCTGGGCGTTCTGTATCTGTTAGGCGATAAGGTTCCGTTATCGTTAAAAATATTTTTGACTGCCATTGCGATTGTAGATGATATTGGTGCCGTACTGGTTATTGCCTTTTTTTACACTTCAACCATAGATACCGAAAGTTTATTTTGGGGCGGCATTGTACTCGCCGTGATGATAGGCGGGAATTTTTTAGGTGTCCGTAAAACTCTTTTTTATGCCATACTGGGCATAGGTGGTTTATGGCTTGCCTTTTTGCTTTCGGGCGTGCATGCTACCATTGCTGCTGTACTGGCTGCGTTTTGTATTCCGGCGAGTACAAAAATAGACGAGTCCCTTTTTGTAGGCAAATCCAACAAACTTGTACAAGAATTTGATGAAGCCACGCCAAACAATGTTTCTTTGGTAACTCACGAGCAGTATCAAATTCTGGATAAGCTAAGAAGTTTATCCAAGCGTGCTATTCCTCCATTACAGCGACTGGAACACAGCCTGCATCCCATAGTCAGTTTTATAGTCATGCCTTTGTTTGCGTTTAGCAATGCTGGAATTACACTGATAGACAGTAGCGATTCGCCATTGTTTTCTACCGTAACCGTTGGTGTTATTTTAGGTTTAATTGTTGGGAAGCTATTGGGTGTTGCCGGTGTAACCTATGTGATGGTAAAGTTGAAGTGGGCAACACTTCCGGACGGCATGAATACCAGACAAATTTTAGGTATTGGATTTTTAAGTGCCATAGGTTTTACCATGTCGTTATTTATAGCCGGACTGGCTTTTGCGGATGCTGAAATTTTAAATCAGGCAAAGTTTGGGGTATTTTTAGCTTCGGTACTCAGTAGTTTTATAGGGTATTTTATTATTACCCATTCGTTAAAAACTCAAAATGCCAAAAGCCCCTAAGAAGCTGTATAGCAAGATTTTTATCCGACACGGACTTGCCTGGCTTTAGATAATAAAAATCCCGGGGAATAAGACGCTAAAAACCTGATTAAAAAATAACTGTGTAGTATTTGGTAATCCGATAGTTTATCGTAAATTTGCAAACTCTTTTTGGGAGAGGAATGTTTAATTATTAAATTTTATACGTGTGAATACATTAAGCTACAAAACCATTTCGGCCAACAAAGCCACTGTAAACAAAGAGTGGGTTTTGGTAGATGCCGATGGTCAAACCTTAGGGCGTTTAGCTTCAAAAGTTGCCAAACTTTTACGAGGCAAACACAAGCCAAACTTCACACCACATGTTGACTGTGGCGATAACGTGATTGTTATCAATGCAGGGAAAATTAACTTAACCGGAAACAAATGGAATGATAAGACATACGTACGTCATACAGGCTATCCGGGTGGTCAAAGAAGTTTATCAGCTACAGAATTGCTAGCCAAAGATCCGGCAAGACTTGTAGAAAAATCAGTAAAAGGAATGCTGCCTAAAAACAAACTTGGTGCAGATTTATTCCGTAACCTAACCGTTGTTACCGGTGGCGAGCACAAGCATGAAGCTCAAAAACCCAAAACAATTAATTTAAACGAATTTAACTAATGGAAGTAATTCACAAAATTGGCCGTAGAAAGACGGCTGTTGCTCGTGTGTATGTTAGCCCCGGAAAAGGGAACATCACGGTAAACAAAAAAGACATGGCGGTATATTTTCCTACAGCAACCCTGCAGTACAAAGTAAACCAACCTTTAGCCATGACTAACAATGATGGCAACTTTGATATTACAGTAAATGTATATGGAGGTGGCATTACCGGTCAGGCCGAAGCTATTCGTCTGGCTTTATCTCGCGCAATGTGCGAAATAGATGCAGAAAACAGAAGTATTCTAAAACCTGAAGGGTTGTTAACCAGAGACCCCAGAATGGTAGAGCGCAAAAAATTCGGACAGAAAAAAGCGCGTAAGAAATTCCAATTCTCAAAACGTTAATTTAAAATCAATATTAATTCAGTTATTGTTGTTATGGCAGAAATGCCAAAGTAGTTTAGCATCTAAATGGATAAAACACAACACAAGTTTACATATCCATTGCTAATTCAACAGAACGTAAACTATTAAAAAAATGGCAAAAGTAGAAGTTAAAGAACTTTTAGAAGCAGGTGTACATTTTGGACACCTAACCCGCAAATGGGATCCAAACATGGCTCCTTATGTATATATGGAGCGTAACGGCATCCATATTATCAACCTGTACAAAACGGCGGCAAAAATAGAAGAAGCCGGTGAAGCCCTAAGTAAAATAGCTGCTTCAGGACGTAAAATATTATTTGTAGCCACCAAAAAACAAGCTAAAGATATTGTAGCCGAAAAAGCCGGAAGCATTAACATGCCCTACATTACCGAAAGATGGCCCGGCGGAATGCTAACCAACTTTGTGACTATCAGAAAAGCCGTTAAAAAAATGGCTTCTATAGATAGAATGAAGAAAGACGGTACATTCAATACCCTATCCAAAAAAGAGCGCTTGCAAGTAGAGCGTTTGCGTGCTAAGTTGGAGAAAAACTTAGGCTCTATCGCTGACATGACTCGTTTACCGGGTGCACTGTTTGTAGTAGATATCAAACGTGAACACATTGCCATTAAAGAAGCTCAAAAATTAAACATTCCTATTTTTGCGATGGTAGATACAAACTCTGACCCTCGCCCTATAGATTTTGTTATCCCGGCAAATGATGACGCATCAAAGTCTATCAACAAAATTCTAACGCACGTAGCTTCTGCTATTGCTGAAGGCCTTTCAGAACGGAAAACCGAAAAGGAAGCCCCTAAAGCTGAAAAGCCCAAGGCAAAGAAAAAGAAAGCCGTAGCTGCCGAGGAAGAAGAATAAAACTCATATAATCACAATTATATAACCCTATAAAAAGTCGTTTACTTCTTTTTCCGTTTGGAACTAAATTAAACGACTTTTTTTTTAAACATTTTTATGCAAATTATGACAAAAATAACAGCCTCAGAGGTAAACAAATTAAGACAAGCCACCGGTGCAGGAATGATGGATTGCAAAAAAGCACTGGTTGAAGCCGGTGGAGATTTTGACAAAGCCATAGAGCTATTACGTAAAAAAGGACAAAAAGTTGCTGCCAACAGAGCAGACAGAGAATCTACTGAAGGTGCTGTAATAGCCCAGGTAAACTCTAACGCCACTTCAGGTGTAATTGTATCGCTTAACTGTGAAACCGATTTTGTTGCCAAGAATGAAAGTTTTGTAAACCTAGCACAGGAATTAGCCACTAAAGCGCTATCCTACGAAACTTTAGACGCTTTGTTAGCCTCAGACTATAACGGAATGACGGTTTCAGAAAAATTAATTGAACAAACCGGTGTTATCGGTGAAAAAATAGAAATTGGCGGTTTCAAGAAACTGGAAGCTCCTTTTGTGGGTTCCTATATTCATGCCGGGAACAAAATTGCCACTTTGGTAGGCTTATCTGCCAAAGTAGACGGTGCTGATACTGCGGCCAAAGACGTAGCCATGCAAGCCGCCGCTATGAACCCCATAGCGCTTGACGAAGCCGGTGTGGACGCGGCCACTATTGAAAAAGAAATTGAAATAGCCAAAGACCAATTGCGTGCCGAAGGCAAGCCGGAAGCCATGCTTGATAACATTGCCAAAGGAAAACTAAAGCGTTTCTTTAAAGACAATACCCTGGTAAACCAAGATTTTATTAAAGACAGCAAACTCAGTGTTGCCGATTACGTAAAGACTTACGGCGATGTAAAAGTGGTAGGTTTTGAACGTGTTGCTTTAGGATAATTTTTCTATAAAGATTTGTTCATCCATAGAATAAAAACCTCACCTTAGCGTGAGGTTTTTTTATGTACCATATATAAATAAAAATATGTAGTTTTGCTAAACTCTTGTTTCCACTATGAAATACAAAAGAATTCTCTTAAAACTATCGGGTGAAGCCCTAATGGGTGACCGTCAGTATGGAATTGATCCGCAGCGTTTGGCCGAATATGCCCTAGACATA
>DASRWB010000028.1:0-27451 GCA_035654775.1 Flavobacteriaceae bacterium
TATTGGTGGCAGCGAGCATGCTACCGGCCATTTGCTGTATGCACGCTTTTGGCAAAAATTCATGTTTGATAAAGGGTTAGTTCCCGTTGATGAATTTGCCAAAAAACTGATTAATCAAGGAATGATTTTAGGGACGAGTGCAAAGGTTAAAATGTCAAGTACTTTTTCAGTAAAAGATAAGCTTAATAGGTTTTCGGAAACAAAATTGAATTTGAATATTCCCATACTTTTCTCTGATTATAATTTTAAGGATTATCCTGATAATGGAAATTATTTTAGAGAATTATTTAATACAATAATCGAGTTTTCTAATGCTGAAGACAAAGAATTTCTTTTGAAATCTTATGATGAAAATATAGTGGTTGAAAATTTAGAATTTTCAAGAAGCTATAATATTCCGGTTGATTGTGTAGATTCTAGAGCAAAAATTAATATAGAAAAACTACAAAATTGGGAAATGTTTGAATCGATTTTTGGAAAAGTAAAATTGATTAAAAAATTTGATTTATTTGCAGATTATGAAGTCGAAAAAATGTCCAAATCCAAATACAATGTAGTGAATCCGGACCAAATCTGTAAAGATTATGGAGCCGACAGCCTTCGGCTCTACGAAATGTTTTTGGGACCATTGGAACAATACAAACCCTGGAATACCGCCGGGATAAGTGGAGTTCACAGTTTTCTTAAAAAATTGTGGAAACTGTATTTTGATGATAACGGACTCAAAGTAACCGATACGTCACCGGCAAAGGACAGTTTAAAAACATTGCACAAAACCATCAAGAAAGTAGAAGAAGATATTGAGAATTTCTCTTTCAATACTTCGGTGTCTACCTTTATGATTGCGGTGAATGAATTAACGGCCCAAAAATGTACTTCAAAAGACATATTGGAACCCCTGTTGATTTTAATATCACCGTATGCACCGCACATAGCTGAGGAATTATGGGAAAAACTGGGACATACCGAATCGATTTCAATAGCACCGTTCCCCAAATTTGATGAAAAATATTTGGTAGAGAGCAGTAAAAATTACCCGATTTCATTCAACGGGAAAACACGTTTTACACTGGAATTGCCTTTAGATATGAGCAAGGAAGATATTGAAAAAACAGTATTGGAAAACGAAAAAACCCAAGAGCAGTTGCAGGGGCGTACCCCTAAAAAAATAATTGTGGTTCCGGGTAAAATCATAAACATAGTGGGATAGTTACACCATGACAGAAGCCATAGGTTTTACAGCAGCCATTTTAACCACAGCAGCCTTTTTGCCTCAGGTCTACAAAACCTGGAAGACCAAGGATGTTACCGGGCTGTCACTACCTATGCTGCTTATTTTTTTTCTCGGCATAGGACTTTGGTTTGTATATGGGATTTTGAAAGAAAGTCCGTCCATGATTTTTGCAAACAGTATTACTCTGATTTCTTCGTTTTTGCTGCTGTATTTTAAACTTAAATACACCCGAAAATAATACAATAACTGACAAAATTTCTTAACTAAAATTTGGCTCATTTTTTGTTTGAAATAAATTACTTTTACTAAAAATTAAAAAATATGGGATTAGAATATTATATCTTAATAGGAGGAATAGCTCTATTGAGTTGGCTGGTAAGCAGTCAGCTAAAACAAAAATTTAAAAAGTATTCACAAGTTACACTCAGAAATGGAATGAGTGGAAAAGAAATAGCCGAAAAGATGCTGGCAGACAACGGTATATACGATGTTAAGGTTATTTCCACCGCCGGACAATTAACCGATCATTACAACCCTAAAAATAAAACCGTGAATTTAAGCGAATCGGTATATAACGAACGTAATGCAGCTGCAGCAGCAGTTGCGGCACATGAATGTGGTCATGCCGTACAACATGCCAAAGCCTACAGTTGGTTACAAATGCGTTCACAAATGGTGCCGGTTGTAAGTATAGCTTCAGGACTTTCGCAATGGTTAATTATTGGCGGCTTGATACTGGGTGCTGCTGCACAAACCGGAATTGGCTGGTGGGTTGCCATTGCCGGATTGGCAATGATGGGCGTTGCTACACTTTTCAGCTTTGTAACTTTGCCGGTAGAATATGATGCCAGTAATAGAGCTTTGGCCTGGCTAAAGAACAAAAATATGGTCTCTCAGCAGGAGTATGCCGGTGCTGAAGATGCCTTAAAATGGGCAGCCAGAACCTATTTGGTTGCTGCTTTGGGTGCCTTAGCGTCTTTGGTTTATTGGGCTTTTCAGCTTTTAGGAAGAGACTAAAAAAATAAGTTTAAAAAAGCCGGATTTAATAGTCCGGCTTTTTTTATATGTTGATTTGTCGGTCAATTTGTTGTTGTAAGGAAATGAATGTTTCCGTTCGGGAAACACCACTGATAGACTGAATTTTTTTGTTTAGTAGATGCATTAAATGTTCATTGTCTTTGGCAAGTATTTTTATAAAAATACTCCAATGACCTGTAGTGTAATGACATTCCAGTACTTCAGGAATGTTCTTAAGCTGTTTTACGGCTTCCGGATTACTTATGGCTTTGTCAAGATAAATACCAACATATGCCATAGTAGTATAGCCTAAAACTTTTGGATTGATAATAAACTTTGAGCCGGCCAATAACCCGGACTTTTCTAATTTGCGAAGGCGTTGGTGAATGGCTGCACCGGAAATGCCCACTTGTCTGGCAATTTCTAGTACCGGAGTGCGCGCGTCTTGCATTAGGGCTCGAAGTATTTTTTTGTCAATACCATCAATAGACAAGTTTGGATTTGTAAGGCTCATAACACGTGAAAATTTTTATACCAAAAGATGCACATTTACTAAAGATTTAAAGGGTTGTATCCTAGATATGGCACTTCTTTTTCATTAAACTGAATATTATATTGAGCCAATTCGTCCAGTATGGGAGTGTAAACTTCTTCGGTAATTGGAATTTGAACTCCGGGTGTTGTGATTTTTCCGTTCAAAATGGCTAAAGTAGCCATAGCTACCGGCAAGCCTACTGTTTTCGACATGGCCGTATAGGTTTGGTCTTCGCCCAGAGTTACCATTGTAGCATCTATCTGGTGTTTTTTGCCGTTGAGTTCGTAACCGAATTTGTGGTACATTACAATCATATCTTTATCGTCAGGGGCAAGTGTCCAGGTATCCATTAATATTTTTTGAAGTATTTGAGCGGGAGTTGCTTTTTTGAGTTCCACTTTTTTGGTTTTGCTAAAAAGGTCCAGTTCTTCCAGCTTGTCCCATACGATGTCATCTTGGTCTATCTTGAGTTGGTGTCTGAATTTTAATTCCACTGAATCAGTTGGGCTATAAGGTAAAAAGGCATTTACAAAATCGCGATAGCTCATGTTTTCACTGTCGTCTATAGTGTAACTATCATCGGTCATTCCCAGTTGTACAAACATATTCCACGCACGACTAAAACCCACGCGGCGCATGGTACCGCGGTACAAGGTTTTGGCATTGTCCAGTCCGTAAACACTTTGGTATTTTAGTGAATCGCGGTTGGCATAAGCTTCAAAACGACCATAGCCATCAACATCCAGAAATTCGGTACGCCTGAAGAGTCTGTTGTACGGGATATATTTATAAGTTCCTTCTTGTAAAAATTTCGCCGCGCCGCCTTGACCGGCAACAACTACATTTCTGGGGTTCCAGGTAAATTTGTAGTTCCATAAATTGGTGTCGCTTTCAGGAGCAATAAGACCGCCGGTAAAGGATTCAAATAAAATTATTTTTCCGCCTTTAGCTCTTATTTGATCAATTACTTTCATGGCGCTCATGTGGTCTATCCCGGGATCGACACCAATTTCATTCATAAAAATCAATCCTTTTTCAACGGCATTTTGGTGTAAGGCATCCATTTCTTTACTAACATAGGAAGCGGTTACCATATTTTTTTTAAAGGTAATGCAGTCTTTAGCTACTTCAATATGAAAGCTGGCCGGCAACATGGAAATTACAATATCAGCATTTTTTATGGCATTTTTCCGGGAATCGGCATCAAAAACATCCAGTGTAATCGCCTGACCGTTGGGATGGTTTTTTAGTAATTTTTTGGCATTATCCGTGTTAATATCGCCAATGATAATGTGTAAATTTTCTTTTTCAGAATTCTCTAATAAATATTTGATTAGGTATGAAGAAGACTTTCCTGAACCTATAACCAAAATGTTTCGCATAATATAATTGTGTTAAGTAAATTTGTAAGCACGAATGTAACAAATACATACTGTTATAAAAACCTAAAACCATAATTTCTATGAACAGATTTGTTTTATTATCCGGAACCATTTTGGGAGTTATTGCTGTAATTCTGGGAGCTTTCGGAGCCCATGGGTTAAAAGCGTTAATCTCTGCTGAGGCCATTCAAACCTTTGAAACCGGCATACGCTATCAAATGTATCATGCTTTTTTGTTGCTAATTGTTGGAAATCAGGCTTCTTTACCCCTAAAAACTAAGCGTTTGGTAGGGTTTTTGGTGTTGGCTGGAGTGTTGTTTTTTTCAGGTTCTATATATCTGCTGTCAACAAATACACTTACCGCTTTTGATTTTAAGCAAATCGCTTTTATTACTCCTGCAGGAGGATTGTTGTTAATTTTCTCTTGGCTTGTTTTGTTAATTAATTTTTTGAAAAATAAGCTGTAATAAAATTAATTTTCATCATTCACTTCAAAATAAAGTTCTAATTTTGCATAAGAAATAACAACATAAAATTATGGTAAACCATACACAATCTACGAAAACGATTTCGTTGGAAAACTACGGAATTAAAAACGCAAACATCTACTACCAACTTTCACCTGAAAAATTACAGGAAATCACCTTAGCTAAGGGACAAGGTGTGGAAACAGCAAATAAAACCTTAGCGGTAAATACAGGCGAATTTACCGGAAGATCGCCTAAAGACAGGTTTATAGTTGAAGACGACATTACCCGGGACAGAGTTTGGTGGGGAAATATAAATATCCCTTTTGATTCTGATAAATTTCAAAAGCTTTATGACAAAGTAGTAAACTACCTTTCGGGAAAAGATGTTTACGTAAGAGATTGTTATGCTTGTGCAGATAAGGATTACAGATTGAATATTCGTGTCATCAATGAATATCCGTGGAGCAATATGTTTGCCTACAATATGTTTTTGAGACCATCTATAGATGAACTGGAAACCTTCAATCCCGAGTGGACTGTTGTTAATGCTCCCGAATTTATGGCCAATCCGGAAGAAGACGGAACCAGACAACACAACTTTGCCATACTAGACTTCACCCGTAAAATTGCCCTTATTGGCGGTACCGGATATACCGGAGAAATAAAGAAAGGTATTTTTTCTGCACTTAATTTTATACTTCCGGTATTTAAAAATACCTTGCCGATGCATTGTAGTGCTAATGTGGGGAAAAATGGAGACACAGCAATCTTTTTTGGTCTATCGGGTACCGGAAAAACCACATTGTCTACAGATCCAAACAGAAGTCTTATAGGCGATGATGAACATGGATGGACCAAAGAAAACACTGTGTTTAACTTTGAAGGCGGTTGTTATGCAAAGGTTATCAATCTTTCTGCTGAGAACGAACCCGAAATTTACAATGCCATCAAAAAAGGAGCGATTCTCGAAAATGTTATTTTAGACGCTCAAGGCAATGTCGATTTTGCAGATACTTCAATTACTCAAAACACCCGAGTGAGTTATCCTATTTACCACATTGAAAATATTCAAGAGCCATCCATAGGCAAAAACCCAAAAAATATATTCTTTTTAACAGCAGATGCATTTGGGGTATTGCCTCCAATTTCAAAATTAACTCCGGGACAAGCTGCCTATCATTTTATTTCCGGATACACGGCAAAAGTTGCCGGTACCGAAGCCGGAATAGATGAACCGGTGCCGAGTTTCTCGGCCTGTTTTGGTGCGCCATTCATGCCGTTGCACCCTACCAAATATGCCGAAATGCTAAGCAGAAAAATGCAGGAAGCCGGAGTGAATGTTTGGTTGATTAATACCGGCTGGACAGGCGGACCTTACGGCATAGGGAAACGCATGGCGCTAAAATATACCCGAGCCATGATTTCAGCGGCTATGGATGGAAGTTTAGAAGAGGCCAATAAAGGGAACTATCACATCCATTCGGTTTTTAAAGTGCAACAACCGCGTACGTGCCCTAATGTGCCAACCAGCGTGCTTAGTCCACGTCAAACCTGGAATAATGATGAAGCGTATTACAAGACCGCTTATAAATTATCAAAATCTTTTATTGACAACTTTAAAAAGTTTGAGGCTTATGCCAGTGAAGAAATTTTGAACGGTGCACCCAGCCAAGAATGAATTTCGTCGAAAAAAAGATAGAAACCTAAAAATAATTTTGCATTATTGAAGATATTGGGTAATTTTATATATACCGTAATTCAAACAGAAGTCCCATGAGAAAAACTACTTATTTAATTTTATTACTGCTGATAGGCTCATTTTCGGCTGCAGCTCAATACACTTCCATACCCGACAGTAATTTTGAACAAGCCTTAATAGATTTTGGCGTAGATAGTGAAGGCATACTGGATGGGCAAATATTATCTGCTGATGCAGCAGCAGAAACGAATCTAACCGTAATCAACAGAAGTATAACAGATTTAACCGGAATTGAAGGGTTTGTGAATCTTACCTCGCTAAATGTAAGTTATAACAACGGATTGACGGCATTAGATTTAACAGCAAACACTTCGTTAACAAGCATTGACACTGAAGAGTGTACCTCGTTGGCAACACTTAATATTTCGGGGCTTACAAATCTGACTTCGTTACATCTTTTCAATAATGACTTGACTTCTTTAGACCTTTCCACAAATACAGGTTTAACATCGATTAATCTTAGATACAACAATTTATCGTCTCTCGATTTGTCTGCCAATACAGTTATAGAAAGTGTTGAAGTAAGAAACAATGCATTGACAGTAATAGATATGCGTAACGGGAATAACGCCAATGTCATTTATTTTAGAGCTGATTTTAATCCGGGACCTTGTATAATGGTGGATGATGCTTCAGAACCCAATTTAGCAATATGGACACTTGATGACGCAAGTAGTTTTTATGAAAACGATATGGATTGCCCTACGCTATCTGTAGGAACAGCAGATGCTACGGCCTTTAATATGTATCCAAACCCTGTGAAAACTACTTTGTATATTATGTCCAGCAAGCCTTCGGCACATGTAGAAGTATATACCATTACAGGAAAACGAGTTTTGAAAAACCAGTTAAACTTTGGTCAAAACTCAATCAATGTTGCTGCATTAAAATCCGGGGTGTATTTAGTACAGTTTTCATCCGGAACAAATCAAACCTTTACCAAAAAGCTAATTATAAATTAGTTATATGTATAAAGCTATAAAAAAAGGCGAACTCAATGTTCGCCTTTTTTAGTATCCTAACATAGGATGGGTTATTTTGATTTATTAGCAGTTTCAATATACTTTTCCAAGGCCATCGTCATAGAAGGTGTTTGGGGAGTTGGCGCAGCAATGTCAACTCTTAGTCCGTGATCTTCCACCGCTTTTATAGTGGTTGAGCCAAAGGCCGCAATACGAGTATCGTTCTGTTTAAAATCGGGGAAATTATGGAATAAAGATTCTATTCCCGAAGGACTGAAAAATACCAGAATGTCGTAGTACACATCGGCCAAATCAGAAAGGTCGCTTATTACCGTTTTGTAAAAAATGGCTTCTTTCCAGTCTACACCCAATGCGTTTAGTGTTTCCGGAACTTCAGGTTTTAGCTTGTTTGTAGTTGGTAGTAAAAACTTTTCGTCTTTGTATTTTTTAATTAATGGGGATAATTCAGAAAAATTGCGTTTTCCTACATAAATTTTACGCTTGCGGTATACTACATATTTTTGTAAGTAAAAAGCAACAGCTTCAGACTGGCAAAAATATTTCATGGTATCCGGCACTTTAAATCGCATTTCGTCGGCAACTCTAAAAAAATGGTCTACCGAGTTTCTGCTGGTTAAAATAATGGCGGTATAATTGTTTAAATCAACTTTTTGCTGTCTAATTTCTTTGGTTGAAACCCCTTCGACATGTATAAAGGGTCTGAAATCAATTTTTACTTTTAGTTTTTCCTGAAGGTCAAAATAAGGCGAATTTTCTATTTTAGGTTCCGGTTGAGAGACTAAAATTGTTTTCACTTTTAACATAGAAGTATACGGGTTTATGTAGTTTAAATAACCCCATTAAGCTGTAATAATTTAAATAAAACTATATAGGGTGCGATTTCAAGAGCGCAAAGATACAAAATAAAATAGAACATATTTCTTTTTACCGTATTTTGATGGGTTTTAAAAGAAACCAGTAATCCAATGGTTGAAAGTACTATAAACACAGCAACAACAGTTATAATGATGAATTTGTCGGGAGTGAAAGTGTAAATAAAAAGGGCGTTTATCGGGACAAGAAGTAAACCAAAATAATTTTTATAACTCGTTTTCTGAAACAAATAACCATTCATTATTTCATCTATTTCAAACAGACTGCCCAATAAACGTTCTATCAAAACTTTGATTAAAAAAAAGGAAGAAACGGCTACCATTAACTTTAGTGCAATGGGGATTGAAAATTCAAATGCCGTATTGTAAATCCGTGCACAAATCGCTAAAAAAAGAGTCAGCGAAATAATTAAATTTAGAAATAACAACGCGTCAAACTTGTCAAAAAACTTTTGTTCACGCGTGTGAATTAGCAAATACTTCGAATTTCCGGGTAAAAAAACAAAGTTTGAAAAGCGTTTGGTGTACAATAATTTTGATAAGGCTACAAAAATAAGCCCTAAAAGAATCAGCACGGTAAATAGCTCGTTAGAAACCACAATTCTATACATAACCGTAAAATTATTATAAAATAGAATACAAAAACAGGAATTTATTAAGGAATATTTAAAAAAATATCTGTCACAAAAAGGTTACATTTGCTAAAACGTTTAGATACATGACAAAGGCAGTAGTTATTATACCTACCTATAACGAAGCTGAAAATATAGAAGCCATAGTTACTGCAGTTTTTGCTTTACCAACCCCTTTTCATATTTTAGTGGTAGATGACAACTCGCCCGACGGAACAGCAAAAATAGTCACTCAATTGCAGGCAACCTTCCCGGAACAGTTATTCCTAGAGGTAAGAAACGAAAAATCCGGATTAGGTACAGCCTACATCCACGGGTTTAAATGGGGTTTAAAAAACGAGTACACTTATATTTTTGAAATGGACGCCGATTTTTCACATAATCCCAAAGACTTGGAAAGACTTTATCACGCCTGCCACCATGAAGGCGCCGATTTGGCCATAGGTTCCCGGTATATAAAAGGCGTAAATGTTGTCAACTGGCCTATGGGCAGAGTGATTTTATCCTATCTGGCGTCGCTGTACGTGCGGCTGATAACAGGCATGAAAATTCACGACACCACGGCAGGCTTTGTGTGTTATCACAGAAAAGTGCTGGAAACCATAAATTTAGACGAAATCAAGTTTATTGGTTACGCCTTTCAAATAGAAATGAAATTTAAAGCCTATCTGGAGAAATTCAAAATTGTGGAAATCCCCATCATTTTTACAGATAGGGTTCACGGCGAATCCAAATTGAGCAAAAGCATTATTTCTGAAGCTGTTTTTGGAGTAATTAAAATGAAATACAGAAGCCTGATAAAAAGTTAACAACCTATGCATACTGGTAAAACCTTAATTAAAAACGCAAAAATTGTTTCTGAAAATACCTCTTTCAACGCCGATGTTTTAATAGAAGGCGAATATATTGCCAAAATAGCATCAAATATTGAAAAAACCCAAGACATTTCCATGCTTATTGACGCCAACGGAAAATACCTTATTCCCGGAATCATAGATGACCAAGTACATTTTCGCGAACCCGGTTTAACCCACAAAGCAACCATAGAAACAGAATCCAAAGCAGCGCTGGCCGGTGGCATTACCTCTTTTATGGAAATGCCCAATACCAATCCGCAAACGACTACCATAGAAGAATTGCACCGCAAGTTTGATATAGCCCAAAAAACTTCGTATGCAAACTATACCTTTATGTTTGGAGGCACCAACGATAATCTGGAAGAAATTTTAAAAGTAAACCCAAAAGAAGTTCCTGCCATTAAACTTTTTTTAGGCTCATCAACAGGAAATATGCTGGTAGACAACCCTGCCGTATTGGAAAAAATTTTTTCTAATACCACATTGCCTATTGCCGTACACTGCGAAGACGAAACCACTATAAAAAACAATCTTAAACGGTACAAAGCACGCTATGGAGATGCTATTCCTGTTGAATATCACCCGGAAATCAGAAGTGCTGAAGCGTGTTATTTATCTTCGTCAAGCGCTATTGCTTTAGCCAAAAAAACAGGTGCCAGGTTGCACGTTTTTCATCTCTCAACCGGGATTGAAACGGAACTTTTTACCAATAAAATACCTCTGAAAGACAAAAAAATTACGGCTGAAGTATGTATACACCACTTGTGGTTTTCTGATGAAGACTACAAAGAAAAAGGCAATTTGATAAAATGGAATCCCGCAATAAAAACCAAAACCGACAGAGAAAAACTATGGGAAGCACTCTTGGACGACAGAATTGATGTAATTGCCACAGACCATGCGCCACACACTTTAGAAGAAAAAAACAATGTTTATACCCAAGCTCCTTCAGGTGGACCTTTGGTTCAACATGCATTAGTGGCTCTGGTAGAAAAGCATCTGGAAGGAAAAATCAGCATGGAAAAAATAGTGCAAAAAATGTGTCATAATCCTGCAATACTTTTTAGTGTTGAAAAAAGAGGATTTATCAAGGAAGGGTACTTTGCAGACCTAGTACTTCTGGATACCAACGCAGCCTGGGAAGTCAATAAATCAAATATTTTGTACAAATGTGGCTGGTCGCCTTTTGAAGGGACAACCTTTAAATCAAAAGTAACTCATACCTTTGTGAATGGTCATTTAGCCTATGCCAACAATGTCTTTAGTGAAAAAAAAGCAAATAAAAAATTAACCTTTACCCGATGAAATATATCTGTTATATAGGCCTTATCGCACTCTTATTTTCCTGTAATTACTCAGAAAAACCATCAAAACCCAAAAATTTAATTCCGGAAGATAAAATGGTGGCCATTATTGTAGATATTGCTTTGCTAAATTCGGCTAAAGGAACGAATAAAGCAGTTTTAGAAAACAACAATGTAAATACCGAAAACTATATTTACCGAAAGCATAATATAGACAGTGCCCAATTTGCGAAAAGCAATGATTATTATGCTTATAACTTAAAAAAATACACCGCTATTTATAAAAAAGTGGAAGACAGTCTGGATAAATTGAAAGCGTTTTACAAAGAAAAAAGTGAACAAGAGTTAAAAGAAAAAAGAGAAAAAGATACAGTACCAGTACCTGACAAACTTCTAAAAAAGAGAAAGCCACAAAAAGCGAAAGACAGTGTAAAACCATTACTTGCTCCCGAAATCTTTTAAAAAGAAAGCACCGGTTTTTTCTATACTTTTTTCTATGGGTTGAAAAGGTTGTTGAAGTACACTTTTTATTTTAGAAGGATTATATTTCACGGTTCGCGTAAGTGTTTTCGCAATGCTTTTAGGTAATCGTCTGCGTTTTCCGGTAAGTTTGTGCCACACCCAATCTATTCTCCACAGAAGTTGCAATACCCAAGGTTTTAGTTCTTTTTCAGCAGGTTTTTTACTCAGTCGGTTTGCAAGGGTTGTGAAGAATTTTTGGTAAGTCCAGTTTTCTGAAACCAAGAGATAGCGTTCGTTGTGGTAAGGGTTTTCCATCAAATAAACCATGCTGTTTATCACATCATTTACATCAATAAGTCCAATGCTACCTTGAGTATAAAAGCGCAATCCCTTGTGAACTTTTGTAAACAAACTGCCACTGCCATGTCGCCAAATTCCGGGACCAATAATTACACCCGGATTAACAATTACGGCAGGCAATCCTTCTTGTATACCTCGCCAAACCTCCATTTCGGCGCCATATTTGGTAATGCTGTAAACGCTGTGTTCAGCTTCGGGATTCCAGTAGGAATCTTCGTTTATTTCATAATTCTCTTTAGCGTCGCCCAATGCGGCTACGGAACTCACATAACACAATTTTGACACTTTTTTTGCAAGGCATACATTCACCACATTGGCAGTGCCTTCAATATTAACCTTTCGAAGCAAGTGATATTTGTCAGGTTCAAAAGATACAAACGCAGCACAGTGGTATACATGTGTGACATTGTTTATTGCGTTTTCCAGAGAAGGAACATCGGTGATGTCAGCCGAAATCCATTCAATTTTATCCAGCAACTCTTCCGGGTGTTTTGAATAATAGGAAAACACCCTTTTTACCAAATCTATTTTTTTTTCTGAACGGTAGATAGCTTTAATGCCCGTATGGGTTTGCGTTAGCCTATACAAAAGATGACTTCCCACCAAGCCCGTTCCTCCGGTAACAAGAATCATATCCCGAAAGTAAAGAATTATTAATAATTGCCTGCTATTTTTAGCCGTATTTTTATCTTTGCATGTCTACAAAAACACCTTTTACCAGATGATTAATTTTATTGAGGAATTAAAATGGAGAGGCATGATTCACGATGTGATGCCCGGAGCCGAAGAACACCTTATGGAAGCCATGCGATGTGCCTATGTAGGGTTTGACCCAACAGCCAACTCTTTACATATAGGAAATTTGGTCCCAATTATGCTTTTAGCTCATTATCAACGGTGCGGGCATAAACCCATGGCTTTGGTAGGTGGCGCAACAGGAATGATAGGAGATCCATCCGGAAAATCAAACGAGCGTAATTTATTAGACGAAACTACCTTAAAACAAAATCAGGAAGCCATAAAAAAGCAATTGTCCCATTTTTTAGACTTCGACAGCAATGCTAAAAATGCAGCAGTTTTAGTGAATAACTATGACTGGATGAAAACATTTTCATTTTTAGATTTTATTCGCGATGTTGGAAAACATATTACCGTTAACTATATGATGGCTAAAGACTCGGTTAAAAACCGGATTTCAGCTGATGCTTCAGAAGGAATGAGTTTTACCGAGTTTACTTACCAACTGGTTCAAGGGTACGACTTTCTTCATCTGTATAAAAACCATAACTGCACCTTACAAATGGGCGGTAGTGACCAATGGGGAAACATTACCACAGGCACAGAACTTATTCGTAGAATAGGCAATGGAAAAGGCTATGCCATTACTTGCCCGTTGATAACCAAAAGCGACGGCTCTAAGTTTGGGAAAAGCGAAGGCGGAAATGTATGGCTGGATGCCGACAGAACTTCACCGTATAAGTTTTACCAATACTGGCTGAATTCCAGTGATGAGGATACCGAAAAATACATCAAGATATTTACTTTTTTAACACAAGAAGAAATACACACTTTAGTACATCAACATCAGGAAGCTCCGCATCTTCGGTTGTTACAAAAGCGATTGGCTCAGGAAATTACGGAAATGGTACACAGCAAAACCGATTTTGAAAACGCGGCTCGTGCTTCAGAAATATTGTTTAGTCATACGTTTAAGGAAGATATCAAAACGCTTGACGAACGCACTTTTTTAGATGTTTTTGAAGGTGTGCCTCAAGTGGAAATTGAAAGAAATGAAATCGAAAACGGGTTGGATATGATTGCCGCGCTAGCCGCAAAAACGAATTTTTTAAGCTCAAACAGCGAAGCGCGCCGAGCACTAAAGGAAAATGCAATTTCAGTGAATAAATCTAAAGTAGATGAAACGTATAGCATTTCTTCTGCTGATTTAATCAACAACCGATACGTTATACTTAACAAAGGGAAAAAGCAGACTTACATTATTAAGGCGGTATAAAAAAGACCCGTTTTTTAAAGCGAAAACGGGTCTAACTTAAAAACTAACCAACCAAACTAAAAAATCTTTCATTTTTAGCTATTGGGTAAGTCGTATAAAATGTAAATTCCTTACAACAACATTAAATTACAACCTCTGATATCCGAATTATCAAAACGACCCAGTATTTCAAAAGAATTGTCCGGATAAACTTTGCCTAAATCTTGCGTGGCAATAAAAGCACAGGAATACACATTAGCTAGGTCAATTACATTTATTCCGCCGGTTTTGGAAGTGTTTAAAAGCGTCAGGGCATCTTCTGTATCTCGGGTTAACACGCGCATCCAGTTGGGACACTTGAAAAAGCCGTCATGACTGGAATAAGCTTGACTTAAAAGCTCCGTCATACCGTATTCACTGTGTATAGTTTCTACCCCAAACCCTTTTTTTAACTTGTTGTGTAATTCCTCTCGCGTAAGTTCTTTTCTTTTGCCTTTCATCCCGCCGGTTTCCATAATGATAGTGTTGTTTAGGTTGAAATGTTGCTTTTCTATTAAATCCAATAAAGCGAAGGAAACCCCTATAAGCAATGTTTTTTTTCCACGTGTATTTAAGCTATTCAAGGTGTGAGGCAACCGGTCTAAATGATCCAGATAAAAACCGCTTTCTTTATGTTTTGAAGCTTTAATTAAACGCTCGACCATATAGATTAATGAAGAGCCTTCACGTTCCATATAGGAAGGCAGTAAAGCCAAAATGGTATACTCTTCAACGTTTCCGTAAAATTGAGTGAAAGCCGATAAAAAACTTTGTTCGTAAAGCTTGAGGTTGTGTATAAAGTGCTTACTTAGGGTTTGTCCGGTAGTTCCGGAGCTTGTAAAAGTTATTTCATAAGACTTGTTTTCAGCAAGCACTTGGTGTGACTTAAAGAACTGAATAGGCAAAAAAGGAATGTCTTTGAGGTGATTTACTTCGGAAGGATGAATGTATAATAAATCACAAAAAGAACGGTATACAGGAACGTTTTCAAATTGAAATTTGAAAATTTCAAGAGCCTTATTTTCAAATTCGTTTGCGGTTTTAATCGTAAATATGTCGGAAGGATGTATCATCAAAGACAAAAATATAAAATAAAAAAAGCGCTACCCTGAAGTAACGCTTTTTTATAATACTATGTTTTTAGGTTATTTAACCACCAGTTTTTTGGTAGTAGAAATTCCGTTTTGTGTAATGTTTACGATATACACGCCGGCTTTTAATGTTGAAACATCAAGGGTAGAGTTTACCGTTGCTGTTTTTACTTGTTTGCCTAGGATGTTGTAAACAACAACTTCAAACGGCTCCGCATGACTGCCTGAAATAGTTACCAAACCGGTTGATGTTGGATTGGGATGTAAACGAATGCTTGAAATCTCAAAATCATTTACTGATAAAGCACCACCGGTTACCTCAGCCCATGTATTTCCTATTCGTAATTCATCTAAAAACATATCAGGAGTTTCACCTGTTGAATCTTGGCGAATAACAAATTGTCCAATACTTGATGCGGGAGTAGCATCTGTTCCTGACATGGTAAAAGCAGGAGCAGAACCTCCTAAATCACCTGAATCCGGATTAATCCATAATGCGTGATCACCTGTATCAATATTGTAAGACATCACTACAAATATTGGTGTACCAATATCATAAGTAGATGGACTAAATGGAGGACTTGAAGGGATATCTCCAAAACCGATATCAAAAGTAGAACCTGTAGCATCAGGGTTTGGTCTAACCCAAAGACGCAAATCAAAATCACCTAACACGGCAAAGTATCCTCCGTCAGTTAAATCAGTCATAGCTGATTGGTCATTAACGGTAAAGATAAAAGAGGTAAATATTTCACCTGAATTTACAGGAGTAAAACTTAATGCCGGATCACTTCCTGTACCACCAAAGAACACCATATTTCCTGTAGAAGCAGGTAAGCCGCTATAGGATAAGTTTCCTAAATTAACAATAACCTCATCAGAAGCAGAGGAAACATTTTCCCAATCACCCGAAGCATCTACAAGGGAAGTGCCGTTAGTATAATCAAAGGGTTCGTATATGGGTAAATCTAATGAAGGCTCACAGACAGGAGAAGTTATTGTACTCATAAGGTTGCACAAACCACCGGCACCATCGACTGTAACTGTAACATCGGTTCCTTCGGTTACACCGGTAATTATAATTGTACCTGTAGCGACGCTGTTAGGATCATCACCACCAACAATTCCACTGTCTGCATTAACATTGTATGAAGCTGTACCTCCACCAGCAAAATTAACAGTAGCAGTGTAAGTGTCTGTACCGCTGGTAAAATCGTCACATGTAGCGAAAGTAGTTGTTAAGGATAGCTCGCAAACAGCAGCGTCATTTTCATCTCTGAAGGTAGGAGCTTTCGTTTCATAAGTGCCATCTTGCTTGCGCTGTATGGATTCTGTTGCATTTGCACCATTTGCGCTTTCATCGTATTGCACACTTTCACCCAAGCCTGCTAATAGCTCAACATCATCAGCATCGCCGGTACCATAAACTAAGGCGTCTACCAAATTTGTGCTGGTGACAGGTGTTCCATTAGGAAAGTTGGCAGCAGTATCCTGATATATTGCTAGGGCATCTGCACCATTTTGTAAAATATTACTAGCACCCATATCTAAATCACCAGCTGAAATTATGCCTGTATTACCAAGAATAAAAAAACCATTAGCATCTGTGCTAAACCCGGTTAAATCGAATGTAGCATAACTTAAATCATTGCTTCCATTGTAAAGAACTACAATAAGTCCGTCTAAAGAAGTGTTTGGTGTCCATTTTATTTCAATAAACTCTTCTATATCCGTTCCCGGTGTATCAGAGTCTATTTCATTTATCACTTGTGCAAAAGTGGTTGTTGAAATTAAGAGACTAAAAAATAAAAAGTAAAGTTTTTTCATAATAAAAAATTGATTGTTTAATGTTCAAAGATAAGAATAAATGTGAGAAAGAATAAACTCCATAGAGGTTAAAAATTTTATTTACAAAATGTTAACCTATTTTGGTTTTTTAGGTTAACTTTAGGTAAGCCTAATATTACCAAATTATTAAATGCAAGTTGCTGTTAACAAATTCTATTTATTAACTTTATCTTTGACGGGTACTAAAGTCAGAAGTGCATGAAAAAAAACGACATTAAAATCCTCTTGGTAGATGATGAGCCGGATATTCTGGAAATAGTGGGCTACAATTTGGAAGCCGAAGGGTATCAAGTTAGCACTGCCGAAAATGGTATAGAAGCGGTAAAAAAAGCCAAAAAAATACAACCTCATTTAATAATACTGGATGTGATGATGCCGGAAATGGATGGGATTGAAGCTTGCGAACAAATACGACGTGTTCCTGAGTTGCAGGATACCATTATCACTTTTTTAACTGCCAGAGGTGAAGACTATTCGCAGGTTGCCGGGTTTGATGCCGGAGCAGACGATTATATTACCAAGCCCATAAAACCCAAAGTTTTGGTGAGTAAAGTAAAGGCGCTTCTACGCAGGTTAAAGGAAGAAAATTCGACCACAGAGGTTTTAAAAATAGGCGGTTTGGTTATCAATAGAGACGAGTACAAAATTGTACTTAAGGGCGAAGAGATAGTTTTACCCCGAAAAGAGTTTGAATTGTTATCTTTGTTGGCGTCTAAGCCCGGTAAAGTTTTTAAGCGCGAAGAAATTTTGGATAAAGTATGGGGAAATGAAGTAGTAGTAGGTGGTCGAACCATAGATGTGCATATTAGAAAACTACGTGAAAAAATTGGAGATGAATCGTTTAAAACCGTAAAAGGCGTGGGATATAAGTTTGTAGATTAAATGACTCAAAAATTAAAAAAATCGTATAAGTTTGCTTTAAAAACAGCCTTGTACATAACCCTATTTTTAACGCTCTTCATGGGTGTTTTTTTTTATGTCTTAGAGGTTAATTTGTTTTATCTTTTTGGCGTTGCTATCTGTAGTTTTAGCATTCCCTTTTTTATTATTCAGCACCGCGTGGAGCACTTTATTTACCGTAGGATAAAAAAAATCTACGACGACTTAACCCTGCTGGAGTCCACTACGCTTAGAAATCAACCCATTACCACGGATATGGCTACGCTCACCAAAGAAATAGACAAGTATGCCAAAGACAAAAAACTGGAAATAGAAACGCTGAAGGTGCGTGAAGAATATCGAAAAGAATTTTTTGGCAATGTTTCCCATGAACTAAAAACACCACTCTTTACGGTACAAGGATATATAGAAACGCTACTTGATGGTGCCATAGACGACAAAAGAGTAAATAAAAAATACCTGAGCAGAGCCAATAAAGGAGTAGAACGCCTGATATACATTGTTAAAGACCTGGATATGATTACCAAGCTGGAACTGGGCGATTTGGCACTCAACCTAACTACCTTTAACATTGTTGAACTCATACAAAATGTCTTTGACCTTTTTGAAATGAAGGCAAAAGACAAAAGAATCACCCTTACCTTTGATAAAATTTATAAAGAGCCTATTCTTGTTATGGCAGATAGAGAACGCATACAGCAAGTACTGACCAACCTTATAGTGAACTCCATAAAGTATGGCAGAGACAAAGGCACTACCGAAGTAAGCATTGAAAATTTAATAAAAAACAAAGTAATAGTTCGAATAACAGACAATGGCGAAGGCATATCAAAACAAAATTTACCCAGAATTTTTGAGCGTTTTTACCGCGTAGACAAAAGTGGCTCAAGAAAAGAAGGCGGTTCAGGATTAGGCTTGTCCATTGTTAAGCATATTATTGAAGCACACAATGAAAAAATTTATGTAGAAAGTGAGTTTGGTGTAGGAAGCGAGTTTTCATTTACCCTGGAAAAGACCAAATAATTTTTCAAAAGAGATTTCTTCTGAAATGGAGTGTAAGCCTTGATATGAAGCAACTTCATCCAATTTTTCAAGAGAAAATGATGCTTGTTCGCAGTAAGGTGCCAGTTGTTGTTTTTGCATTAAATGTGCCAGATATTCTTGTTCAAACTGTCCGGGTGTAGGAATAAAAAAGGCTTTTTTTTCCAGCTTGGCCAAATCCATAATTGTGGTATATCCCGACCGGGAAATAATCAATGCACTTCTATTTAAACTTTGTTCAAGCTGCTCGCTGGTCATAAAATTATACACCGTTAGGTTGTTTTGATGGGCAACCGTTTGCTGTTCTTCAACCACACCGCGTGTTATTAAAACTTTTTTAGGGTGGTTTTTTAACTGTGAAACAAGCAATCTCTCGAGCAATTCCCGCTGCGGTTCCGGACCGGAAATTAAGACCATAATATCATATACTATCTCGCTTTCCGTTTTACGAAAACGACTTATTGGACCAATGTATTTTAAAGGAACATTACAAGAAGAAACATGACCAAGCTTTCCCGATAAATTAGGCTCAGTAGAAGTATCCGGCACCCAGCATTCGGTAAAACGACGCATGTATTTTTGATGGAGCTTGGTGCTTAACCAGGTTGTATTTCCGCTCAGCACCTGAAGTTGGTGAGTTATAAAAACACAAGGCACGAGCTTGCTGTACACGCCCAATCGGTTATCCGAAATTATACCGGATAGCTCGTACTTTACCAGCAGTTGCCCGGTGATTTTTCTTTCCGCCTTTATCGCTTTAAGTATTTTAGGTGAATTTTGAATGAATTTCAGTTTAAACCACTTGCCCTTTTTTGCATATTTTATGTTGTAAGAAGGCAAGGAAACCGCAGTGAGTTCCGGAAATTCCTTTTTCAGCAAGACCAAAGCATCTCCATCGGAAGCCAAAATAGGCTCAAAACCATGAGTAAGCAATGCATTTACTATTGGGATACAGCGCGTGGCATGACCCAATCCCCAATTTAACGGCGCGACAAGAATGCGTTTTTTTAATTTCATAGTAAAAGCAAATGTAAAGCAGTTTTGTTTCCTTAATTTTACCAAATAATTTTATAATAATAAGAAATTGTTAATTAATCAATCCGGTGGGAAGTAAAAATAAACTTAAAAGATTTAGAGAAAACGAACAGTTTGAAAACGTAATTCAACCTTCTAGAGAAACTCTGGTGGATGGCAATTTTAATCTTAAAGGAAACTGGAACCGTTCTTTTTTTAAAAACACAAATCCGTTGGTACTAGAGTTAGGTTGCGGAAAAGGAGAATATACCGTAGCGCTGGCAAAAAAATACCCGGATAAAAATTTTTTAGGGATAGATATTAAAGGTGCCCGGTTTTGGCGCGGTGCCAAAACGGCTCTTGAAGAAGGTATAAAAAATGCCGGTTTTTTGCGTACCCAAATCGAGCTTATTGATTTGGCTTTTGCCCCAGACGAAGTGGACGAAATCTGGATTACGTTTCCTGATCCGCAAATTAAATACAAGCGAACCAAACACAGGTTGACCAATTCGCAGTTTTTAAAGAAATACCAAAAAATTTTAAAGCCTGACGGAATAGTGAATTTAAAAACTGACAGCGAATTTATGCACGGGTATACGCTTGGACTTTTGCATGGAGAAGGACATGAAGTGTTGTATGCCAATAACGATGTGTATCATCAAACCGGAAGTCCGGAAGAAGTTACAGGCATTCAAACCTTTTATGAAAGTCAATATTTGGAACAAAACAAACCAATTACGTATATTAGGTTCAAAATCAGGTAATTTTTGGATATCACTTTACTTTTTTTTATAGGATTGCTTATTGCACTTGTGGGTGTAATTCCTCCAGGATTGCTAAACATGACCGCAGCAAAAATAAGTCTGAAAGAAGGTTACAGCAGAGGCATTATGTTTTCTGTAGGTGCTTGTTTGGTGGTAACCATCCAAACCACTATTGCGGCGGTATTTGCGAAATATTTAAGCAATCATCCGGATGTAATAGCTATTTTGCAACAAGTAGCGTTGGTCATCTTCATTCTTATCACGATATACTATTTTAAGTTGGCTAAGAAAAACACAAGTTTACCTATTAAAGCCAAATCAAGAAGTAAACACAGCCGGTTTTTTCAAGGCATGTTGCTCTCTGCACTCAATGTATTTCCTATACCGTATCAAGCCTACATGACCTTAACTATTGCTTCTTTTGGGTGGATGACTTTTGAAAAAATAAGCATCACAGCCTATGTTTCCGGAGCTACCATGGGCACTTTTGTCATGTTGTATATTTATATTTTCTTTTTTGATAAAATAAAAAGCAAACGCTTGACCTCACAAAAAAGCATGAACTACATCATAGGTAGTATAACCGGGGTTATTGCTATAATTACCCTTATCAAAATCATTCAAGAACTGTAAATGAAGCCTGAAACCCAAAATTTTTTCGAAAAAGTATATGCTGTGGCCAAACAAATTCCCTACGGAAGAGTTACCAGTTATGGTGCTATTGCCAAATATTTGGGAGCTGCCAGAAGTGCTCGAATGGTTGGTTATGCCATGAACGGCTCTGTAGGTAAAGATATTCCTGCTCACAGAGTGGTAAACAGAAACGGACTACTTACCGGAAAGCATCATTTTGACGGAACCCACTTGATGCAACAGCTTTTAGAAAACGAAGGAATCAAAATTAAAAACAATCAAGTGCAAGATTTTGATAAGGTGTTTTGGAATCCTTTATCAGAACTATAGATTGACTTTTTTTGCTTCTGTCCTTATGAAATTTTCTAACTCTTTATTTATAGTATTGAATAAAACTTCTATTAACTGTTGTAAACTAGCAGCTCCACCAAATTTTTTTATATAAACGGTTTCTCCATTTATTATATCGATATCATTACAAAAGAATAGCAATTCTAATGTTGATTTATCATCATCAACATGTTCTTCATAAGGACAAAATTTTAATTTTTTTGGGAATATGCTATAACTCTCACTATCTATATGGATTTCTACTACATATTCAGCATCGTAGTATTCTGTAAAGTTTTCAAATTCTACAAAAGTGTACTTAAATTGAAAACCTTTCATTCGGATAAAGTTTTTCTTTCGGTTTGCTGTGTTTATAAAAAATTTGCCAGGATATTTATTTTTTTTATACCATTCTTTAGCCTTTTTAAAAATAAAATCTTTACTCAGACCTTCTAGCTTAACTACTACACTTTGAGTTAACCCATTTTCATGGTAAATAAATTTTTCCTGCGAAAAACAAAAACAACATACTAAACTAAAAAATCCAATAACGATTGTTTTCATTTTAATTAAAATTACAAGTCCTTGATTTAAAAGTAATCAATTCACAGATTCGTTTTACGAATTAACATTTATTTTTTAAGCTATATGACTTTAAAAGTCATTGAGAAATAAAATTTAACGATAAATCCTTTCAATAACTTAGCTTTCTATTCTAAACATTTCGCTGTATATTTGTAGTTTAGAATTATTCTACATAAACCATGAAAATAAACAAGCAAGATATTTTAAAAGCACTGGAAAACATTACGGCTCCGGGAGAAGGAAAAAATTTAATAGAAAGTAAAGCTGTAAGCAATGTCGTGGTTTTCGGGGATGAAGTAATTGTGGATGTTACAATTGCAAATCCAAGTCTGCAAGCCAAAAAGAAAACCGAAGTTGAGATTATGAAAGTAATACACAATCAGGTATACGAAAAGGCTAAAGTGAAAGTAAATGTAAAAGTAAACACACCGGAAAAAACAAAAAATGCTCTGCCGGAAATTAAAGGCAAACCCATAGCCGGTATTCAAAATATAGTTGCCGTAGCTTCAGGAAAAGGCGGCGTTGGAAAGTCTACGGTAACCGCAAACCTTGCAGCTACTCTGGCTAAAATGGGATTCAAGGTAGGTATTTTAGATGCTGATATTTACGGGCCTTCCATACCCATTATGTTTGATGTAGAAAAAGAACGTCCGTTGGCTGTAAATGTAGACGGCAAATCGAAAATGAAACCCATAGAAAACTATGGGCTAAAAATTTTGTCTATCGGATTTTTTACCAAACCCGATCAGGCAGTTATCTGGCGCGGACCGATGGCAGCAAAAGCATTAAACCAAATGATTTTCGATGCCGCCTGGGGCGAGTTGGACTTTCTGTTAGTTGATTTGCCACCGGGTACCGGCGATATTCACTTAAGCATCATGCAATCCTTGCCTATTACCGGAGCAGTAGTCGTAAGTACGCCACAGCATGTAGCTCTTGCCGATGCAAAAAAAGGAGTGGCTATGTTTAGACAGGAAAGCATTAATGTGCCTGTGCTGGGTATAATTGAAAATATGGCCTACTTTACTCCCGAAGAATTGCCGGAAAACAAGTATTACATTTTCGGAAAGGAAGGTGCCAAAAATCTGGCACAGGATTTAGATGTTCCTTATCTAGGTGAGCTTCCTTTAGTGCAAAGTATTCGTGAAGCCGGTGACATAGGAAGACCGGCAGCCTTACAAACAGCAACACCACTGGAAGCAGCTTTTGAAAAACTGACTCAAAATATGGTACAGGAAGTCGTAAAAAGAAATAGTAATTTACCTCCAACAGAAGCAATTAAAATAACCACGATGGCAGGTTGTGCCGCTGTGAAAAAATAACACCTTTTAAGCCATTGAACATGACTACAGAACAATTACGAGTAAATATAGAGAAGGCGCTGGACGAAATACGTCCGTTTCTTCAAAGTGACGGCGGCGATATTTCATTAGTCTCCATAGAAGAGGATAAATACGTAACCGTAAAATTACTTGGAGCCTGTACTTCCTGTAGTGTTAATCAAATGACACTGAAATCGGGAGTAGAAATGACCATTAAAAAGTATGCGCCACAAATAGAAAAAGTAATTAATTTAAACTAAGATGACCTTTGTCATTTACTCAAAGAAATCACACCTCTAAATTTGTCAAAGACAAAACCCATTTCATGATTAAAACAGATATACTTATTATAGGCGCCGGACCCACAGGATTATTTGCAGTTTTTGAAGCCGGTTTGTTAAAGTTAAAATGCCACCTTATAGACGCACTACCTCAAATAGGCGGACAGTGTGCAGAAATATATCCCAAAAAACCCATCTACGACATTCCCGGATTTCCCGAAATATTGGCCGGTGAATTGGTGGACAACCTGATGGAACAATGCAAGCAATTTCAACCCGGATTTACGCTAGGGGAACGAGCCGAAACCATTGAAAAACAAGAAGACGGGACGTTTATCGTTACCACGAATAAAGGCACAAAGCACCAAGCGCCGGTGGTTGCTATTGCCGGAGGTTTGGGCAGCTTCGAGCCCAGAAAACCACTTATTCACAACTTGCAAAACTTTGAAGGCAAAGGTGTAGACTATTTTGTAAAAAATCCTGAAAAATACAAAGGAAAAAAAATAGTTATCGCCGGTGGTGGCGATTCGGCACTGGATTGGAGTATTTTCCTTTCAGATGTAGCTGCTGAAGTAACTTTAATTCACCGAAGAAACGAGTTCAGAGGCGCTTTGGATTCTGTAGAAAAAGTGCAGGAATTGAAAAGCAAGGGAAAAATAAATCTGATTACACCGGCAGAAGTGATTGGGCTTTTAGGAGACCGAAAACTCAAGGGCGTCGTCGTATCACAAGCGCAGCATATTGAGAAAGAATTTGAAATAGAGTGTGATAAATTTATCCCTTTGTTTGGGTTGTCTCCAAAACTAGGCCCTATAGCCGATTGGGGATTAGAAATAGAAAAGAATGCCATTAAAGTCAATAATGCTTTAGATTATCAAACCAATATTCCCGGAATTTTTGCTATTGGTGATGTAAATACATATCCTGGAAAACTCAAATTAATTCTTTGCGGTTTTCATGAAGCTACGCTTATGTGTCAAGCCGCATATCAAATTATACATCCGGGAAAAAAATATGTGTTGAAGTATACTACAGTTAGCGGAATTGATGGTTTTGACGGAACGCGAAAAGAAGCGCCTAAAGCCGTTGTAAAAGCAATTGAATAATGGAAACACAAGATATTAAAATTACAATTATAGATCGCGATGGGGTAACCCATCAAGTTGATGCACCCACAGATATGGCCATGAACTTAATGGAAGTAGTGCGCAGTTATGAACTTGCACCAGAAGGCACTATTGGCATTTGTGGAGGTATGGCCATGTGTGCCTCGTGCCAATGTTACGTGCTATCCAACCATGAACTGCCTCAAATGCAAGATGATGAAGAAGCCATGTTAAGCGAGGCTTTTTATGTTAAAGAAAACTCACGATTAAGCTGTCAAATCCAGATTACCCCTAAAATTGATGGGCTGGAAGTTGAACTGGCTCCGGAGTCTTAAAGCGTTTTTTAGGTAACTACCGTTTTTAAAGTGCAGGCATATGTTTGTACAATAGCTATTTAAAAGCATTTAACCCCGTAATATCCAATCCGGTAATTAGCAGGTGAATATCGTGAGTGCCTTCATAAGTGATTACACTCTCAAGGTTCATCGAATGACGCATGATACTATATTCACCGGTAATGCCCATACCGCCAAGAATTTGACGCGCTTCGCGGGCTATGTTGATGGCCATATCCACATTGTTACGCTTTGCCATAGAGATTTGTGCTGAAGTAGCCTTATTTTCATTACGTAAAACACCCAGTCTCCAGGTGAGTAATTGTGCTTTGGTGATTTCGGTAATCATTTCGGCCAGTTTCTTTTGTTGCAACTGGAATTGCCCAATGGGTTTTCCAAACTGCATGCGTTCTTTGGAGTAGCGTAATGCCGTGTCATAACAGTCCATGGCGGCACCAATAGCACCCCAAGCGATACCGTAACGTGCAGAGTCTAAACAACCCAGCGGTGCTCCTAAGCCGGATTTGTTGGGCAATAAATTTTCTTTAGGAACTTTGACGTTGTCAAAAATCAATTCGCCGGTAGCTGAAGCGCGTAGCGACCATTTATTATGCGTTTCAGGAGTTGAAAAACCTTCCATGCCGCGTTCCACAATCAAACCGTGGATTCTTCCGCTTTCATCTTTTGCCCATACTACAGCAACCTGTGCAAAGGGAGCGTTTGAAATCCACATTTTTGCGCCGTTTAACAAGTAGTGGTCGCCTTTGTCTTTAAAGTTGGTGGTCATTCCACCGGGATTACTACCGTGGTCGGGTTCGGTTAAGCCGAAACAGCCCATCCATTCTCCGCTTGCCAGTTTGGGAAGGAATTTTTGACGTTGTTCCTCAGTGCCATACTTCCAGATGGGATACATTACCAAAGAGGATTGTACTGAAGCCGTGGAACGCACACCGCTGTCGCCTCTTTCGATTTCCTGCATAATCAACCCATACGAAATCTGATCCAGCCCGGCACCACCGTATTCTTCAGGAATGTAGGGGCCAAAAGCTCCAATCTCTGCCAGCCCCTTGATGATTTGTGTGGGAAATTCAGCCTTTTGAGCATACTCTTCAATGATAGGGGAAACATCACGTTTCACCCATTCACGGGCCGCATCACGCACCAGTTTGTGCTCATCACTTAAAAGTTCGTCAAGGTTGTAATAATCAGGAGCTTCAAATAAATCGGGTTTCATGTTTCAATTTTTAGTTACACAAAAATAGGTATTGCTTTAGGAATGGGCAATGCGTGGGTTGAATTATTTTAATCTATTTAAATACTTTTTTCATTAGCGCTTAACGTTATTATTCATTCCATACACTCCTCATACACTATCCATACACCATCTATTAAGTATCTATTAAGTATCTATTAAGTATCTCCCTATGAGCTGCTTTTGTGACCTGTCCTAAAATAACTATACGGTATCTATTTAGCACAAGACATCTTTACTTATTCAATTTAGATATTGATTTTCATACATATACGAACTTGGATGTTGATTTTTTACCTTAGGAATTATCAGTTCAAAATTTGAGGAATACAATTTCAAAGGGATTATGTTTTCATGAAGAAAAACACAAGAATTAAAATACCCGTATTGAATTATTTTTCCAAAATCCATTCCCGCCAGGCATCATAATTATATGGTCTTCCAAGGAAGTCTTTTACGAGCTCAGCAGAAGGTTTGGTGCCGGTGGGCGACAGTACTTTTTCCTGATAAAGTTTTCCTTTTTTTGGGTCTGTCAAATCTTCGGGATTAAAACCTGTATATAAATCTTTTGCCAAAATACCCGAGAAAAGATAGGTGTAGTAACGGGCTCCCATATGATACAAATGATGCCAGGAAGCCGCAGGATGAAAACCTTCCGGAATTTCTGAGTTGTTAAATTTCAGAGAACCCTCGTTGATTATGGCATCTATTGACTTTTCATCCGGCGTGAAGCGATATAAATTAAGGGAGGTATAGCCGCCGGAAGCCATTTGCCCCATTTCTGTTGCTCTGCCAAAAGTAGATGCGTTGACATACTGAACTAACAAGGTGTCAGGTATGCTTTCACCCGTTTGATAGTGTTTTGTATAGCGTTTTAAAATCTTTGGATTAATTGCCCAGTCTTCAAACAGTTGCGATGGAGCTTCGACGAAATCATTTTCAAAACTTCCGGGAAACTCTTGCTGCCCATTAAATATAGAATGCATTAAATGTCCAAACTCGTGAAAATAGGTAAGTACATCAAAAATTTCCATCAATCCGGGATTGTTT
>DASRWB010000029.1:0-21284 GCA_035654775.1 Flavobacteriaceae bacterium
TATTGATGATGGCTTCCTGATTGGGGCGGAAACTGTCAAAGCCAAAGTGTTTTTTTAGGAGCGTTATAGGGGTTTCAGTTGTGATCATAATACAAATTTAAGATTATTTAAAGAAGGAGTTATTTTCTCGCAAAGGCGCAGAGGCGCAAAGGTTTTGATCGGATGTTTCATTGTGTCTTGGTTTTGTCATCAGTATTACGCAAACGATTTGATTTTCTAGAACATTCTTACTTTTAGTTTTTTTTAAATTCTCGCAAAGGCGCAGGGGCGCAAAGGTTTTGATCGGATGTTTCATTGTGTCTTGGTTAGAACATCAGTATTACGCAAACGATTTGATTTTCTAGAACATTCTTACTTTTAGTTTTTTTTTGGATTCTCGCAAAGGCGCAGGGGCGCAAAGGTTTTGATCGGATGTTTCATTGTGTTTTGGTTTTGTCATCAGAATTACGCAAACGATTTGATTTTCTACAACATTCTTACTTTTAGTTTTTTTGGATTCTCGCAAAGGCGCAGGGGCGCAAAGATTTTGATCGGATATTTCATTGGGTCTTGGTTAGAACATCAGTATTACGCAAACGATTTGATTTTCTAGAACATTTTTACTTTAGTTTTTTTGGATTCTCGCAAAGGCGCAGAGGCGCAAAGGTTTTGATCGGATATTTCATTGGGTCTTGGTTAGGTCATCAGAATTGCTTTATAAATTATTCACAATACGCTTGATTCCGGTTTTAATTAAGGGTTCGTTGAAGTTTATCAATAAACCTAATTTTAATCCTGTTATTTTTAAATAGGTAAGTAATTGTTTTGGATGAACCGGTGCAATTTGTTCAACAGATTTAATTTCAACAATTACTTTATTTTCAATAATCAGGTCTGCCCTGAACCCAAGCTCCATTTTAATTTCATTCCAAATAACAGGAATGGGTTTTTGCTTTTCCACTTTCAAACCCAGTTCAGTGAGTTCGTAATATAAAATAGTTTCATACACAGATTCTAAAAGTCCGGGACCAAGTTGCACGTGAAGTTTGTAACACACGTCCACCAGTATTTTAGCAATTTGATTTTCTGACATGGGTTGCTCATTAAAGGTTTATCGCCAAGGTGCTAAGGCGCTAAGCTCTGTTTAGAAGCCGGCGCCTTTGCCTTGGTTAAATGTTTAGTTTTTATTTACTAAGCATTAGCATTTCGTTGCAAACCACCTCAGTGAAGTATCGCTTGTTGCCTTCTTTGTCTTCATAAGAACGAGAGGTGAGCCTGCCTTCGATGGCGATTTCCTGTCCTTTGTTGACATACTTTTCAATAATTTCAGCAGTTTTGCCCCAAGCTACAATATTGTGCCATTCGGTATTTTCTACTTTTTCACCTTTTGCATTGGTGTAGTTTTCATTGGTGGCTAAAGAAAATTTTGCTAATTTCTTTCCACTTTCAAGATTTACGATTTCAGGATCTTGTCCTAATCTTCCAATCAACTGTACTTTGTTTCTTAGTGCATTCATAATAAATAGGATTTAATGTTAAACAATTGATACAATAGAATTTTATACTTCTACGATGCAAATATTTACAAGGTTTTAGTTCTTAATCGGTTGTTACACATTTGCTTTCGTTTGTAGTCGTTTGTAGTCGTTTGGAAATGAATATCTAACGGATTGTATTGTTTACATAAAATTAAGCTAAATAAGGTTCTTGTGTTTTAGATAAAATGCTGCTGTGAAACCAATATTTATCTTTTTAACTTTTGCCTTTTAATTTTTACAAGTATCTTTGCCACACAAAATTTAAGAACAGAAAACTTTTCTTATTTGGATACAACAGCAACTACCAAGCCGGCAAGTGTTTCTATAGTTTCAGATGTTAAAGAAATCACCAAGATGGGATTGGCCCTGAGTGTGGTGTTTTCGTCGGTAGCCGGATATTTACTGGGTGCTGAAACCGTAGCGTTTAAAACGCTCTTGCTTTTGGCTTTTGGAGGTTATTTTATGGTTGGGGCTTCTAATGCCTACAATCAAATTATTGAAAAAGATCTTGATGCGCTGATGGACCGTACCAAAAACCGGCCTATCCCTTCCGGACGAATGACCGTGCAAACGGCTTTTATAATTGCTACGGTATTTACCTTGTTGGGTGTAGCTATACTGTATGCCATTAACCCCAAAACAGCCATGTACGGTGCTATTTCCATTTTTCTCTATACCTGTGTATACACACCGCTAAAAACCAAAACTCCGCTGGCCGTTTTTGTGGGTGCCATTCCCGGTGCTATTCCCTTTATGTTGGGTTGGGTAGCGGCAACCAATTCGTTTGGTATTGAACCCGGAACCCTGTTTATGGTGCAGTTTTTCTGGCAGTTTCCTCACTTTTGGGCTATCGGATGGTTTTTGTACGACGATTATAAAAAAGGAGGTTTCTATATGCTGCCCACACGCAAGCGAGACAAAGGAACAGCGGTTCAAATTATCATGTACTGTATCTGGACGTTGCTAGCCTCGTTATTGCCCTTGTTTAGTTTTACCGGGAAGTTACAGCTCTCGGTTGTAGGTGCTGTGCTTGTGGCTCTATTGGGCTTAGGAATGGTGTATTTTGCAGTAAAACTGTTTAAAGAGATGACCGCTAAAGCCGCGAAACAGCTCATGCTGGCCAGTGTTTCGTATATCACTTTATTGCAAATTGTATACGTAATCGATAAATTTGTATAACCATGGATTTAACGCAGGGAACACAAACAGAAAAACAAGAAAGAGCCAAAAAAATGATGCTTTGGTTCGGCATTATTTCCCTTATTATGTCTTTTGCGGGATGGACAAGTGCCTTTGTGGTGAGCAGTTCCCGGGAAGACTGGTTACACACTTTTGAATTGCCCGCCGCTTTCACCTTAAGCACCGTACTGATTATCCTGAGCAGTATAACTTTTTGGCTGTCCGGGCGCTTTTTAAAACAAGGAAACCGGAAGGCCACAACAGTGGGTTTACTAACCACACTGGCGTTGGGCATTGGTTTTATTTACACTCAATTCACGGGATTTGAACAGATTATTGCACAAGGATATAACTTTACCGGTCCCACCAGTAACGTTACCATGTCGTTTATTTATTTGATAGCGGTGGTACATATCCTGCATGTGGTAGCCGGAATCATTTGCTTATGCGTAGTAATTTATAATCATTTTAAACAAAAATATAAGCCAACGGAAAGGCTGGGATTTGAACTGGCAGCAACCTTCTGGCATTTTGTAGATTTGCTCTGGCTGTATCTCTTTTTGTTTTTATATTTCTTTAGATAAATAAAATCGTTATTTTTGTGCAACTTTTAAAAACTAAACCATACCTATGAGTACTACAGTTGTAACTACTGGAACAGAAGGCAAAACCTGGGGCGGCGGTAACCAACCGCTAAAAGCCAGCTACGGAAAGATGATGATGTGGTTTTTCATTGTTTCCGATGCCTTAACCTTTTCCGGATTTCTAGCCTCTTACGGTTTTTCAAGATTTAAGTTTATTGACTCTTGGCCTATAGCTGATGAGGTTTTTACTCACGTTCCGTTTTTACACGGTCAGGAACTGCCCATGATCTATGTGGCGTTTATGACCTTTATACTAATTATGTCTTCGGTTACTATGGTACTGGCTGTAGATGCCGGACACCATATGAATAAAGCCAAGGTAACGTTCTATATGTTTTTAACCATTATAGGCGGTTTGATATTTGTGGGCTCGCAAGCCTGGGAATGGGCCACCTTTATTAAAGGCGATTACGGTGCCGTAGAAACCAAAGGAGGTAATATTTTACAGTTTGGACAATATGTAGACCATAACGGAACTCAAAAATTTGAACGTGTGGCATTACGCGACTTTGTGGTGGCACAACCTACCGAACGTGTTCAGCACGAACGCAAAAACGGGTTGTGGTTTACTGAAGAAGGGACCTTGCCTTCGTATACCATGGATGATGTAATACAAGGACTAGAAGCTAACGAAAATGTACTGGTAAGAACGCAGATGCTGGATGAGCATGGACATAAAACGGTATTGTCAAGAGCCGAATCGGTACGCCAGTTAAAAGCCAACGGCATAGGCGTAGTAGAAGGAGCTAACCTTAGAGTAAATGAGTATGGAACGCCTTTGTTTGCCGATTTCTTTTTCTTTATCACCGGTTTTCACGGTTTTCACGTATTTTCCGGAGTAGTTATCAATATTATTATTTTCTTTAATGTAATATTAGGAACTTACGAACGCAGAAAAAGTTATGAAATGGTAGAAAAAGTGGGACTTTACTGGCATTTTGTAGATTTGGTATGGGTATTTGTATTTACCTTCTTCTATCTGGTTTAATATAGAAATTTTAAGTAAACATGGCACACGCACATAAATTAGAAATATTAAGAGGACTAGTAAAATTTAAGTCGAACACCCAAAAAATATGGGGTGTTTTACTTTTACTTTCTATTGTAACTGCAGTAGAAGTAGTATTAGGGATATACAAGCCTGAAGTGTTAATGGGACCCTTTCTAGGAATGAAATTATTAAACTGGATTTTTATTATTTTAACCATAGTAAAAGCCTACTACATTACCTGGGACTTTATGCACATGCGCGATGAAACCTCAAGCCTGCGTCGTATGGTAGTATGGACAGCTGTTTTCCTGATTTGCTATCTGGTATTTATATTGCTTCAGGAAGGTGGATATATTTTTGATGTATATACAGACGGATTTATAAAACATAATTTTTAATCCCTAAGACAACGGAATTTCAAGTACAGGATAAGTGTTAAATAGATACGAAAAAGACGGTTTTTTTGAACCGTCTTTTTTACTTTTGTAGTATGAAAAAACAAAAAACAAAACAGTATCTTATTTTAGGAATTTTATTTTTTCTACCCGTTACTTTTTTGTTGTTTCTCTATCCCGCAAAACATAACTACACTCCGCTGGATACGGTAAAAACCCAAATAGAAGAACTACGGGATTTTGCCGGTAACCCTGAAAACATTGCTTTAACCAATCATATTACCGTAGTGGGGTTTTTAGGAAAAAATCCATTGGATAATGCAGTGGCAGCATCTAATATTAAAGAGTTGGTTTACGACAAGTTTAAAGGGTTTAAAACCTTTCAAATTGTGATGCTGGCTCCGCTAGGCGCTGAAGCACAAGCTCAAAAGCTTCACGAAGAAATAGGTCGTTATGAGCCGCTCAATTATTGGCACTATGTGTACGGCTCTGAAGCTCAAATCAAAGCGTTTTACGCCAGTTTAAGCACGAAAGAAAACCTAAACGAAAACCTGTATACACCACAAATTTTCATTGTAGATAAAGAGTTAAACCAACGAGGAAGACAAGATGATCGAAATAAAAAGGAAGTGAAGTTGGACAAACCTCAAGTGTATTTACCCTCGTATAACGCTATAGAAGTAGCTGAAATAAAAAATAAATTTGGTGAAGACCTAAGAGTGCTTTTCACCGAGTACCGTCAAAAACGTAAAGGAGATTTTGACTCTACACAACGCAGAGAAAACGATATAAAACCCGACCATGAGTAAACCCAATTATTCCTACATAGGCATTTCATTCATTATACTCATTTTTGGAATATGGAGCATCCCAAAAATTGTAGCCCATTTTCAAAAAAGTGACTTGCATACTATTGGGAAAGCTCCTGATTTTGAATTTACCAATCAAGACAATAGGCAAGTCTCCAACAAAGATTATGCGGGAAAAGTATATGTAGTGGAGTTCTTCTTTACTACATGCCCAAGCATTTGTCCCATTATGAATCAGCGTATGGTGGAACTTCAAAACGAATTTTACGGCAATCCGAATTTTGGTATCGCCTCGTTTACCATCAACCCCGAAACCGATACCCCTGAAATACTGAAAGCCTATGCCGAGAAGTATGAAGTAACGCATCCAAACTGGCACTTTTTAACGGGCGATAAAACCGCCTTGCTTAAATTGTCCAACGAAGGGTTTAACCTGTATGCAGACGCCAAGATGAATGAAAACGGTGATTTTTCCCATTCGGGACTCTTTGCACTTATAGATAAAGAAGGCAACATACGCTCCCGTGAAGACCGTTTTGGAAATCCGTTGATTTACTATCAGTCGCTGGATGAAGAAGGCGCTCCAAACCAAATCAAAGAACTAAAAGAAGACATCAAAAAGTTACTAAATGAATAAGGCAAATACTCCTCAGTCAAGTGCTAAATACAACACCTGGATTGTAGTGCTTTCAGTACTGATTCCCTTGGTGGTTGCTTTGCTTTTTGGCGTAAAAATAGACCTGGAGTTACCGGTTTTTTTACCGCCTGTTTATGCCACAATCAATGCGCTTACCGCGGTAATTTTACTGCTAGCGGTTTACAACATCAAAAAAGGAAACCGAAACACGCACGAAAAACTGATGAAACTGGCTTTGGTGTTTTCGGCAGTGTTTTTGGTTTTGTATGTACTATACCACATGACCAGTGATTCCACACCCTATCAAGGCAATGCAAAAACGGTGTACTATTTTGTGTTGATAAGCCATATTGTATTGTCTGTTGCTGTTATCCCTTTTGTGTTGATAACCTTTGTTAGAGCACTGACCAATGATTTTGAACGGCACAAAAAAATAGCCAAAATTACATTCCCGCTATGGCTGTATGTAACCGTATCGGGCGTTGTTGTGTATCTAATGATTTCACCCTATTACCCATCGTGAGAAAACAATATATATTCTTTTTCGTTTTAGTATTACTGGCCATTAGCCTGCAGGCGCAATGTGCCATGTGTCGCGCTGTACTGGAAAGCGAAGAAAGTCAAACCACAGCGCAGGGCATTAACAACGGAATTGTTTATTTAATGGTTATTCCTTATTTGCTCATTGGCGGTATCGGATTGGCGATTTACTACAAGTTTTATAAAAAGAAAACCCATTAAAACCGCTTATTATTGTAACATTTTTCTTGCCCAGCAGTCTTACAAGTAGCAAGTAAAAACAAGTCTTAACAATTTCTTAGTACAAAAAGGCGGGTGTTTTATGTAAAATTGCAAGTTTAACCATCATAACATGATACAAATTAAAGATTTACATAAATCTTACCAAATGGGGAGCAATTCGCTTCACGTTTTAAAAGGAATAAATTTTAACGTAGCCGAAGGCGAGCTGGTTTCTATCATGGGATCATCGGGTTCAGGAAAATCTACCCTGCTGAATATTTTGGGAATGCTGGATGAAGCCGATTCCGGAGAATATATTTTGGATGGATTAAAAGTACAGAACCTAAATGAAAGAGTAGCAGCAAACTACAGAAACAAATTTTTAGGTTTTATCTTTCAGTCGTTTAATTTAATAAACTACAAAACCGCAGTAGACAATGTAGCTTTGCCCTTATACTATCAGGGAGTCAAGCGAAAAGAACGTGTGGAAAAAGCGATGCACTACTTAGAAAAAGTAGGTTTGGCTCCGTGGTCACACCACTTACCCAGCGAACTCTCGGGTGGACAGAAACAACGGGTAGCCATAGCAAGGGCTATGGCCAGCGAACCCAAAGTACTGCTGGCTGATGAACCTACCGGAGCACTGGACACCAAAACCTCCTATGAGGTCATGGACCTTATTCAAGGGATAAATGATGAAGGGAAAACCATTTTAGTGGTAACTCACGAACACGATATTGCTAAAATGACCAAGCGTATTGTTAATCTGAGAGATGGAGTAATTATAGACGACTCTAAAGTAGAGCAAATACGAGCAAAGGCATATGTTTGATTTAGAACGTTGGCAGGAAATATTTGAAACGCTTAGTAAAAACAAGCTGCGCACCTTTTTAACGGGGCTTTCTGTGGCTTCAGGTATTTTTATTTTGGTTATTCTTTTGGGTTTTGGAACCGGAATCGAGAATGGCGTAAAATCAGAATTTGAAGACGATGCCTCAAACTATATTAGTGTTTGGACCGGTGTGACTACCAAAGAGTACAAAGGCATGAATCCCGGAAGGTATGTACAGTTGAAAAATGAAGACTACCTTACGCTATCTAACCAATACGAAGCCTATACCGATAAGAAATCAGCTACCTATCACCTTTGGGGAGCACAGGTAAATTACAAGAACGAATCCGGAAACTACAGGGTACAAGGCGTATATCCGGATTATCAGTTTATAGAAAATGCAAAAATAATAAATGGAAGATTTATTAACCAATCTGACATAGATGAAGCCCGAAAAGTTGGAGTTATCGGACAGCGACTAAAACAAGATTTGTTTAAAGACGAAGATCCTATCGGGAAACAAATAGCTGTTTTTGGTATTAACTTTACCGTTGTGGGCGTATTTACCGATCCCGGAGGAGAACGTGACGAAACGCGGGTTTACATGCCGCTAAACACATCCCAAATTGCCTTCAATGCAAAAGACAATATAAGAAGCATGTGGTGGACAGTTAAAATGTCGGACAATTTTAATGAGGCAGTAGCCCTGTCAAAAACCCTTTCCGAAAACATTGAACGTGAAGTAAAACAAAGACACACTGTAGCTCCGGATGATCCAAGTGCGGTACGGGTTTTTAATACGCTGGAAGAGGCCAAAAAAATTTACTCGTTGGTCGATGCCATCAAGGCTGTGTTCTGGTTTGTGGGTTTAGGAACTATAATAGCGGGAATAGTTGGCGTAGGAAACATCATGCTTATTATTGTAAAAGAACGAACTAAAGAAATCGGGATACGAAAAGCCATAGGCGCACAGCCGCTGTCTATCGTTGGAATGATTTTGCAAGAAGCCGTTTTTGTAACCATGTTTGCCGGCTTGTTTGGTTTGATAGCCGGTTTGGGACTGCTGGAAGCTGTTGGCCCACAAATAGAAAGTGATTTTATCAAGTATCCGCAAGTAAACTTTCAAATAGCTTTAACTACGGTATTTTTGCTCGTTTTTGCCGGTGCTTTAGCCGGATTTTTCCCGGCATACCGGGCGGCAAAGATTAAACCTATAATAGCATTAAGAGACGAATAGTATGTTTGACAAAGACCGCTGGGACGAAATACTGGAAGCACTTACTGCCAATAAGTTTAGAACTTTTTTAACGGCATTTGGCGTGTTTTGGGGCATCACTATTTTGGTGTTGCTGCTGGCCCTAACCAATGGGTTGAAAAACGGGGTTATGGTCGACTTTGGAAATTTTGCCACTAACTCCATGTTTATGTGGACACAAGGAACTTCAAAGCCCTATAAAGGTCTTCCTAAAGGCAGGTGGTTTTCTTATAAAATAGATGATGTAGCCGCAATAAAATCAGAAGTATCTAACTTAAAATACGTTTCGCCAAGAAATCAACTGGGTGGATTTCGAGGTGCCAATAATGTAATACGAGGTACAAAAACCGGAGCATTTGAAATATACGGCGATTACCCGGAGTTTATAAAACAACAGCCCATGGATATTCTTCAAGGGAGATTTCTTAGCTATTCAGATATAAATACGAAGCGTAAAGTATGTGTTATAGGTACCGAAGTCATTAAAAGCTTATACGACAAGAATGAAGAAGTTTTAGGGTCTTATATAAAGATAAACGGCGTAAACTTTATGGTTATAGGCACGTTTAAGACCAGCAACAGTCAGGGTGACAGAGAGCAAGATGCCAATACCATTTACATTCCTTTTACTACCTTTGGACAAGCCTTCAACCGTGGCGACCGCGTAGGCTGGATGGCTATTACTGCTGAAGATGGCACCAGCATTACTACATTGAAACAAGAGATATTTGACCTTATGAAAGCCCGACATACCATTCATCCCGAAGATGACAGAGCCATAGGGCATTTTGACCTTGCGGAACAATTTGAGCGGGTAAACGGCTTATTCAGTATCCTTACGGTGGTAGGGTATTTTGTAGGGGCTTTGGTGTTGTTGTCGGGAATTATAGGCATTAGTAACATTATGCTTATTGTGGTTAAAGAACGCACAAAAGAAATAGGCGTTCGCCGTGCATTGGGCGCTACCCCGTGGACCATAAAATTACAAGTGCTTCAAGAGAGTTTACTATTGACTATTCTCTCCGGAATGGTAGGTATTTCTTTTGCAGCCGGTGTAATATGGGCACTAAATTATATACTGGATATAAACGGACCGGTGGAAAACTTTGCCAACCCCAGCGTAAGTATGCAAGTGGTTTTTACCGCGTTGTTTATTTTAGTTGCTTCCGGTTTACTGGCCGGTTTGATTCCGGCAAACAGTGCTACCAAAATGAAACCCGTAGACGCATTACGAATTGAATAAAAATAGGATTAATACCATTAACTAATGAAACGAACAAAAACCATTATTCTCTTACTGCTTATTGTATCAGCTTTTACGCTGGCACTCTATTATTTGTGGCAAAAAAACAGGGAAAACCCCATTACCTATGAAACTGAAACCGCTTCGGTGCAAACCATAACGGTTAAAACAGTAGCTACCGGAAGCATTGTTCCTAAAGAAGAAGTATTGATAAAACCCAATATTTCCGGAGTAGTGGAAGAAGTCTTTGTAGAAGCCGGTGAGTATGTAGAGCAAGGAGATTTGATTGCCAAAATACGCGTTATTCCCAATGTGTCAAGTTTGACCAGCGCCAGAAACAGTATTTCCAGTAGCCAGACTGCATTAGAAACCGCACAAATCAATCTGGAAACGCAACAGGCCAACTATGACAGACAAAAAGCGCTGTTTGAAAAAGGTGTTATTTCAGCAAACGATTTTGAGGCTGTACAAAACACCTATTTGCAAACCAAACAGAGTGTAGCCCAAGCTCAGATTAACCTGAATTCAGCACGTCAAAATTACGATATCATAAAAACCGGAACCACAAGCGGTGTAGGAAATATAGCCCAAACCCAAGTGAGAGCCACCATAGCCGGTATGGTGCTGGATGTACCTGTAAAACAAGGAAATCAGGTGATTGAAGCGAACAACTTTAACGAAGGAACCTCCATTGCCTCGCTGGCCGATGTTAAGAAAATGATTTTTGAAGGAAAAGTAGATGAAAGCGAAGTAGGAAAAATCAAAGTAGGATTGCCCCTGGAAATTACAGTAGGAGCCATTGAAGAAGATACCTTTGAAGCGGTATTGGATTATATTGCACCTAAGGGTGTTGAAGAAAACGGTGCCATTCAGTTTGAGATTAAAGGAACCCTTAAAAATATGGATACTACATTTATACGCGCAGGATTAAGTGCCAACGCTTCCATTATTCTTGACAAAGCCGAAGACGTGCTAACTATAAAAGAAGCCTTGGTAAACTATGACGAAAACAAAAAACCTTATGTAGAAGTTGAGGTTGGCGATCAAAAGTTTGAACGAAGAGACGTAGAGTTGGGTATAAGTGATGGCCTTTTTGTAGAAGTAAAAAGCGGGATTACAACCAGCGATAAAATTAAAGTGTGGAACAAAGTTCAAGGACCGGACAATGTAACGCGAAACAATTAAACAACGTTTACTGTAACACTTTACATAAAATTAAGACCTATAAGCAATGATGAAAAAACCAATTTTTGTTTTCCTTTTTCTGGCCAGCCTTTTTTCTTTTTCACAAGAAAAAAAGTGGACCCTTATAGAGTGTGTAGATTACGCACTGGAAAATAATATTACCATACAACAAGCCGAATTAAATGCCGATGTTGCCGATATAAATAAGCAACAAGCTGTTATGAACTTTCTGCCTAATCTCAATGGCAACGCATCATACAACATTAATACGGGAGCAAACATTAACCCGGCTACCAACCAATTTGAAAACGAAACCTTTAGATCGGCTTCCGGTGGACTAAGCTCCGGAGTAAATATTTTTTCCGGTTTCGAAAACTGGAAAAACTTACAACGTGCCAAGCTCGATCAAGTAGCATCGCAGTACCAAATTGATAAAATGAAAGACGACATTTCATTGTTTGTGGCCAACTCATTTTTACAAATTCTTTTCAACAAAGAACAGTTAAAAGTGTTGAACATGCAAAATGAAATCACCCAGGAAAATCTGGAAAGAACACAGGAGTTGGTTGATGCCGGTGTGTTGCCTCAGGGCGATTTACTCGAACTCAAAGCTACAAACGCCACCCAGCAACAACAAATTATTGCCGCAGAAAACGCCTTGTTCATTTCCAAGCTAGGACTGGCACAAACACTGCAATTAAAAGACTACCAAAACTTTGAAATAGTTGACCAGGAATATAACCTCATTTCCGAAAATATTCTGGAAAATCAAGCGTCAACTATCGCCGCTAAAGCCAGAGACGAACTGAACGATATAAAAATAGCAGAAACCAATTTGGAATTGGCCAAAAAAGACCTGGAAATATCAAGAGCGAGTTATTTTCCTACCGTTTCCGGATTTGTTAGTTACAATACGCGTTGGTCCAGTTCACAAACCAATCCATTCACAGGAGAAGAAATTAACTTTATAGACCAGTTGTATCTGTTTGATGGTACATCTATAGGAGTCCAGCTGAATGTTCCGGTGTTTAACCGGTTTGCTACCCGAAATAGTGTAAAGCGAAGTAAAGTAAATGTTGAACGTCTGAAACTGGACCTGGAACAAGCTGAACTGGATTTGGAAGCAAACGTATACCAAGCTTATAACGACGCCAAAAATGCTAAAAAAGCCTACGAAGCCGCTGTACAAACCGAAGAAGCCAGACAACTGGCCTACGAGTATGCCAGCGAGCGCTACAATGTGGGCTTAATAAACGCTTTTGATTTCAACCAATCCAGAACTCAATTTGAAAATGCCCAATCTGATGTAATTCGAACCAAATACGACTATATATTTAAGCTTAAAGTATTAGAATTTTATTTTGGAATTCCCATTACACAGCTATAACTTTATTAGCGTTCAACAGATATGAATAAAAAAGTACTCATTATTAGCTCCATTACCGTAGTTGTACTACTGGTATTTCTCATTGCAGGGAAAAAAGCCGGCTGGTTTGGTGATGAAGATGCCAAAGAAGTAGAAACCCAAAAACTGGTACGTATAGACATTACCGAAAAAGTTTCAGCCACTGGAAAAATTCAACCCGAAATCGAGGTGAAACTCTCCAGTGAAGTATCCGGAGAAATTATTGAGTTACCCGTTGTTGAAGGACAGCAAGTAAAAAAAGGTGATTTGTTGGTAAAAATCAATCCGGATATTTATCAGTCGAATCTCAATCGTTCACAAGCCACACTTCAAAATGTAAAAGCCGGCTTAAACCAGGCAGAAGCAACCCTAAAAGAAGCCCAAGCAAACTATGACAGAAACAAACAACTATTTGAAAAAGGAATCATAGCCAAAGCTGAATGGGACCGAGTAGTTTCGGCCTATGAAGTTGCTTTAGCGGCCAAGCAATCGGCCTATTACAACGTGCAAAGTGCAAGTGCTACCGTTAATGAAGCCACAGACAATCTTAGCCGAACTACGATTTATGCGCCCATGAGTGGAACCATATCCAAACTCGATGTAGAATTGGGCGAGCGCGTTGTGGGTACACAACAAATGGCAGGAACGGAAATTTTACGGGTGGCCAACCTTAACAATATGGAAGTAGAAGTTGATGTCAATGAAAACGATATTGTGAAAGTACAAATTGGCGATTCGGCTATTGTAGAAGTAGACGCCTACCTGAAGAAAGAATTTAAAGGCTTGGTGACCGAGATTGCCAACTCGGCCGACGGCGTTTTAACCGCCGATCAGGTAACCAACTTTAAGGTGAAAGTGAGAATTCTGGAAGAATCGTATGCAGATTTAATTCAGGGAAAACCCGAAAACTATTCGCCTTTCAGACCGGGAATGACAGCCACAGTTGACATTTTAACCGATCAACGCAAGCAAACCTTGGGCATACCCATCAGTGCAGTGGTGATTAAAACCGATACTACTTGCAGCAAGTCTTACGGCAAAAAAACAGACAAAGCCCCAACGCAAGAACAGCAAAAATGGGAATGTGTATTTGTAAAATCAGGCGATGAAGCCAAACTTCGCGTGGTGGAAACAGGAATTCAAGACGATACCAATATAGAAGTGATTTCAGGACTTACTGAAGGTGAAGAAATCATTACCGGACCGTACACCATGGTTTCCCGAACCTTGGACAATTGCGATAAAGTAAAAACAGCATCCAAATCTTCAAAAACCGACAGTAAAACCGAAGAGTAACCGTGAGCTATATTCTCAACATCGAAACTGCTACCACTAATTGTTCGGTCTCACTGTCAAAAAAGGGTAAAACCCTTGCGTTAAAAGAAACCAACGACGCTACCTATTCGCATGCTGAAACCTTGCATGTTTACATTGCTGAAGTATTGGAAAGTGCACAAGTAGATTTTTCCCGACTTAATGCCGTTGCCGTGAGCAAAGGTCCGGGCTCTTATACAGGATTACGTATCGGAGTTTCTGCAGCCAAAGGCTTGTGTTTTGCACTTCATATTCCTTTGATTTCTGTGCCTACATTGCAAAGTTTGGCAAGTCAGGTGAAACAGAATGATGGTGTCATTATTCCCTTACTTGACGCGCGCCGAATGGAAGTATATGCAGCCGTTTTTGATGCAGCATACAAAGAAATAAGGGAAACTCAAGCTGAAATCATCACCGAAACTTCTTTTAGAGCGTATTTAAATACCGACAAGGTGTATTTTATTGGAAGCGGCGTTGAAAAAACGCAAACGGTACTCGCTCATCCCAACGCCCAATTTATTCAAGGAAAATATCCTTCAGCAGAAGAAATGAGCAAGCTGGCCTATGAAAAATATCAAAAAAACGACACCGAAGATGTCGCTTATTTTGAGCCCTACTATTTAAAAGATTTTATCGTGTTAAAATCCGCTAAAAAATAGTTTTATTTTTGGATTTCTACCTGATGTGGGTATGGTATTTCTATACCGGCAGCATCTAGTGCTTCTTTAACTTGTTCGGTAATATCAAAATACACATCCCAGTAATCATCAGTAGAACACCAGGGTCTTACTGCAAAGTTTATGGAGCTGTCAGCCAAAGCCAAAACGTTTACCGTAGGTGTGGGTTCTTTCAATATTTTAGGATGTGAAAGCAGTACATTTAATAAAACGTCTTTGGTTTTCTTAATATCAGAATCATACCCGACACCAAAAACCAAATCTACACGTCGTGTACCTTGAGTAGTATAATTGATAATATTTCCGTTGGAGAGTGCTCCGTTAGGGATAATAATTTCTTTGTTGGAAAGTCCGATGAGTTTGGTGGTAAATATTTCAATTTCTTTCACCACACCCATTTCGCCTTGTGCTTCGATAAGGTCGCCTATTTTTATGGGTTTGAAAATCATGAGTAACACACCGCCGGCAAAATTACCCAGCGATCCCTGAAGTGCCATGCCAACGGCAAGTCCGGCAGCGGCAAGTATAGCCGCAAATGAAGTGGTTTCAACTCCCAGCTTGGCTAAAATGGCAAGAACCAGTAAGATGCGCAAGGCCCATCCCAGTAAGTTGAGCAAGAATTTTTGTAAACTCTCGTCGTAATTCTGTTTGGTCATTACTTTTCGGGTGCCACTAAGCATTTTCTTGATAATCCAGGATCCTACAATCCAGATAATGATGGCACCTATTATTTTAACACCGTAATTGGCAGCTAGTTCAAGACCCATTTCGGTCCATTTTTTGATATCCATAGGTTGTGTTTTAGGTTATAAAAAAAGCAACTCTCAGAGGAGTTTCCTCAAAATAGAATTTTAATTTAAAATGACAAAAAAATAAGCCTTAATTTATAATATAAGCAGTATAACTGCCAGAATTGCCGGCAAAGACTGAATATAAAACAATTTCATATTTTTTGTGGAGTAGGCTCCGTAAAGACCGGCAATAACAATACATGCCAAAAAGAAAAACGCCGCTCGGGTATCGCTGTAAAAAAGACTATAGAGTATACCCGCAGCCATAAAACCATTGTAAAGCCCTTGATTTGCGGCAAGCACTTTGGTTTCTTCGGCAAAGGCAACAGACTTCAGCCCAAACGCTTTTATCCCTTTGGGCTTGGTCCATAAAAACATTTCCAGGTATAAAAAATAAAAGTGTTCAAGAGCGATACTGCTTAACAGAATGATTTCAGCGGTAGTCATGAGTTGAACAGACATTTTTATACGGGTAAATCAGGTGAAGAGTAAAAATTAATTCACTTCAAAAGTGATTTTCACATTTACCCTGAACTGGGTTACATTATCTCCTGAAACTACTGCACTTTGTTCGTTTACGTAAACCGAACGAATGTTTTTGACGGTTTTTGAAGCCTCTTTTACAGCATTTCGGGTGGCTTCTTCCCAACTTTTGTCGGAATTAGCCAATACTTCGATTACTTTTAATACGGCCATAAGTATAGATTTAAAAAATTAAACATGCTTAAAGTTACGTATTTTATTCGAGACCGAAAAGGGTAAAAACCGGTTACCCGTTAACAGCATCTACAGCGGCTACTTTGTCTTTGAGCATTTCTTTCAGAATAGATTCAATACCGTTTTTTAACGTAAAGGTAGACGAAGGGCAACCACTACAGGCTCCTTGCAGAATCACCTTTACGGTTTTGTTTTCCGGATTGTACGATTCAAATTGAATGTTGCCGCCATCGCTGGCCACGGCGGGTTTTACATATTCATCCAAAATCGAAATAATTTCTCTTGAAGTGTCGTCAAGCGCCGTTGGCTCCGGGTTTTGTGCAGCTGTGTTTTTTACCGGGGCAGGAGCAGATACAGCATCGTTTCCTTCTTCAATAAACTCCTTGATAAGGGTTCGTATTTCCATAGCTACGTCTTCCCAGGAAGTAACGTCGTACTTGGTTATGGAAACAAAGTTTTCATCTATAAAAACATTCTTAACAAAAGGCAAATAAAACAATCGCGTAGCCAAGGGTGAAGATTTTGCTTCTTCTATACTGGTAAATTCATGGGTTTGCGTTACCAGCTTTTTGTTGGCTACAAACTTCATGGCGGCGGGATTAGGTGTGCTTTCGGCATATACGGTAACAGGGACTTTTTTACCCGTCAGGGTTTTTGTGGTTATTACGCCGTTGTTGTTTAAATAAGCTTCAATTTGAGCAGCCACTTCCTCGGCAACAGCTTCCCATTCCACAATATTGTATTTTTCAACAGCCACAAAGTTGCTGGCAATGTAAACTTTTTTAACAAAAGGCAGGTAAAACAACTGCTGTGCAAGTGGCGAATCCTTTGCCTCATCAATATTGGCAAACTCCAAACGCTCATTTTTTAATAAAAATTGAGAAGACTCAAACTTAACAATAGAAGGATTTGAAGTGTTTTTTATAGTTATTTTATGCATAAAAAGTCATATTTTTTACAAAAATAGCAAAAGAAATGCAGGCTAATGCATATATTTGAGTTCAATATTTTAAAATTAATTGTGAAAAAGCAGGTTTTTTTAATGCTCTTCCTTATGGGGAGTACAATTTTATTTTCTCAAAATGTAACGGTAGACCAAACAACCTATACTGTTGAAGAGCTAGTAACAGATGTATTAATAGATAGCCCATGTGCCGAAGTTAGCAATATAACTTGGTCTACAGGCACAAATTTTGGACAGGTTAATGGAATAGGTTATTTTAACTCAAATGGAGGTTCTTTTCCATTTGAAGAAGGTATCATCTTGTCTTCTGGTAATGCAGCTAGCGCCGGAGGACCTAATACAAATGGAGGATTAACCTCAGGAGCCGGATGGCCTGGAGATGCTGACTTGAATGCTGCTGTAGGAGTGACAACAAATGATGCTTCTCTAATAGAATTTGATTTTGTCCCTTTGTCAAATCATATCAGCTTTGATTTTATAATGGCATCAGAAGAGTATGGAAGTGGATTTGAGTGTACTTTTTCAGATGCTTTTGCTTTCTTGTTGACTGATTCTTTGGGAAATACAACTAATTTAGCTGTTTTGCCAGGGACAACAACACCAATTTTAGTAACTAATATACATGGCGATTTATACTGCCCAACAGCAGAAAATGAAGAATATTTTGGAGGCTATATACCTATTGGAGCAGAACCTATAGAGCTTGATGGTATGACTACAGTTTTCACAGCCCAAGCAGATGTAAATCCCGGGGAAACATATCATATCAAATTAGTTATGGCAGATGAAGGAGATTCACTGTTAGACGCTGTAGTTTTCCTGGAAGCCGGCAGTTTTAATATTGGAGGCGATTTAGGAGAAGATTTAACCATTGCTGCCGGAACCGCCGGTTGTATAGGAAGCACCTTAACACTGGACACCCAAGCACCTACCTTGCAACACGTTTGGTATGCCAACGGTGAAGAAGTAATTGGCAATACCAGTTCGCAACTGGTAGTTACTGAACCCGGTTATTATCAGGTAGAGGTTATCTTTTCCGGACTATGTCAGTACACCGATGCCATTATTGTTGAATTTCTACCTGTACCTTATATCAGCAGTATTGCCGATCTTTCCGAATGTGATATCGGAGCCGCAACTACATTTGATTTAACTGAAAATAACAGTTTGGTTTTAGGCTCTCAAAATGCCGGAAACTATGAGATTACCTACCACGAAACGCAAGAAGATGCAGATAATGATGAATCTCCCATTGCCTCACCCGGGGACTATCCCGGAACCGATGGTCAGGTTATCTATGTACGTATTGAAGATGGTTTTACCGGTAATTGTTACAGTACGGCTTCCTTTACCCTTAGCCTAATTCCTATGGAAGACCCAAGTTTCACACTGGCACCTACCTGTGACGGAGCTACAGCTACAGTTACGGGTACAACAGGCGGAACCTTTGCTTTTGATCCGGATTTATCAGACGGTGCACTGATTAATACAGGCACAGGTGATATTACGAATGCCGTACCCGGAGAAACCTATACCGTGAGATATACTACGCCGGGAATATGTTCAGCTAGTGACACACAAACCGTTACGGTTTATATCACACCCACGGTAGACGCTCCATCAGACATCACCGCCTGCAATGAATACGCCTTACCGGCATTGTCTAACGGCACCTATTACACCGGCGCCGGCGGTACCGGCACGATGTTAGCCGCGGGCGATATAATCACCAGCACGCAAACCCTGTATGTCTACGCAGAAACCGGCACCACGCCGAACTGTTTTGCAGAAAACAGTTTTGAGGTCACCATTAACCCCTTACCGGCAGTAATATCGCCTACACCCTTAATTGTGTGTGACGATGCACTGCAAGACGGCTTTACGGCGATAGATTTACGCGTAAAAGATGCAGAAATAACCGGAGGCAATTCAACCTATGCGGTAAGCTACCATTTAACCCAGGCCTTTGCAGAAGCAGGCACACCGGCACTTGGAATACCCTATACCAATGAATCCAACCCCCAGACCGTATATGTACGGGTAGAAGACACGATCACAGGTTGTCATTCGACCACGACCTTGGAGTTACAAGTAGGAGGAGCGATATCGGTAACCCCGCCATCGGCTTTAACCTTTTGTGATCCGGACAATGACGGTTTTGGAGCGTTTGATTTAGAGCAGGCAACACCGGAGATAACCGGAGGCAATCCGGATTTGGAAGTAACCTATCACGAGACCATAACCAATGCGGAGAACAATGTGTTGCCTTTAGAGAGTCCGTATGCCAATATTGTAGATTACCAGCAAACCCTTTGGGTACGAGTAGAGAACACAGCCATTACAACATCATGTCCCACGATAGTGGCATTGCAACTGATAGTCAATGACACGCCGGATATAGTTGAACCCAGTCCGCTAATACTGTGTGACGATGACACAGACGGCTACGGAGTGTTTAATTTGACGGATAAGAATACGGAGATTTTGAACGGGCTGGATCCGGTACGCTATATAGTAAGCTATTACGAAACCGAAGCGGACGCAGAAGTACCCACAGGAGCAATTTCTACACCGGAGAGTTACATCAACACTGAATCCGGCACACAAACTGTTTGGGTTCGAGTAGATGATACCGACAATGGATGTTACCGCATAATACCCTTAGAGTTAATTGTAAACACGCTGCCTTTAGCAACACAACCCACACCTTTGGAACTGTGTGATGATGAAGTCGCCGATGAGATTACGGTATTTGATTTAACAGAGAAGAATGAAGAGATTATAGCCGGCAATACGGTATCGGTAGCTGTCGACTACTATGAAACTCAGGCAGCAGCTCTGGCAGGTATCGGCGCGATAGATCCGGCGGACACCTATACCAACACAGCCGTAAACGGTAATCCACCAAACCCTCAAACATTATTTGTACGGGTAACAGATACCAATACCGGATGTTTTGCGTTAACTACGTTAACCATTCGTGTATTACCCAATCCGACGCCTACACAGAATTTAGCACCTTTGGAGTTGTGTGATGACACCAATTCGGGAGATATGACAGAAGAATTTGATTTAACCGGTCAAGAAACCCTTTTACTCAATGGAGAAGCCGGAGTAAGTCCGACCTACCACGAGAGTTTATCCGATGCAGAAACGGGCGAAAATGCTATAGCCACACCGGGCGCCTACACTAACATCAGCAGTCCGCAGACCATATACATACGCGTGACCAATGACACTACGGGCTGTTATACGATAGTAACTCTGAGCCTTACGGTACATCCGGTACCGGCAAACATGCTGTCAGACACATATGTATTGTGTATAGACACCAACGGAACCGAAGTAGTAGGCACACCGATATTGGATACAGGATTAAGTTCGTCAGATTACAGTTTTCAATGGAGCTATGAAGGCATAGTACAAACAGGAGCCACAGGACCCACGTATGAAGCCACAGCGACAGGAGCCTATAGTGTATGGGTAACCGACAACCTTAGTGGTTGCAGTGTAGCGTTCACCACGGAAGTAATAGAGAGTTCACCACCGGTAGTTACTGCCGAGGTAACCACAGAAGCCTTTGCCGACACCCATATAATAGAAGTTACGGCAACCGGCACAGGAAGTTCCAGTGTATTTGAATACAGTTTAGACAACGGGCCATGGCAAGAGAGTAACATCTTTAGTGGCGTATCACCGGGTTCACATGAAATCCGTGCCAGAGACATTAACGGATGTGGATGGGGAATTGCAGAAGTTTTTGTGATGGATTACCCGCCGTATTTCACGCCCAATGGAGATGGATATCACGACACTTGGAACATTTATGGAATAGAGAGTCAAATAAATGCAAAAATTTATATCTTTGACCGTTATGGAAAGCTATTGAAACAGTTAAGTCCAACAGGATCGGGCTGGGATGGAATGTACAACGGAGAACCCTTGCCAAGCAGTGATTATTGGTTTACTGTGGAATATTACGAGCCGG
>DASRWB010000030.1:0-20620 GCA_035654775.1 Flavobacteriaceae bacterium
TATTTTTATGAAATTCCGGATTCTCTTTTTGAACGAGAAATGCTGATGGTAACCCGAATTTCCAAAACCGCCAGCGGAGTTGGCTTTGGCGGTGGCAAACAAAACACACAGGTTCTGCGCTGGCAAAAGAAAGACAAAAAAGTATTGCTAAGAATTGTATCTCATGATGTTGTGGCCTCCGACTCACTGCCTATACATCAAGCCGTGGTAAATTCCAATTTTGAACCCGTACTGTTTACGTTTCCTATCAAAGCAATCAGCAAAGATTCTTTAAATACCGTAATTGATGTTACAGATTTATTTGATACCGATGTCAAAGCTTTGGGGCTTAATTACCGCGGAAGAAAAGCGTATAAAGTTTCCAAGGTAGAAAAAGATAAATCCTTTATTGAGTCTGTTAAAAGCTATCCCTTAAACATTGAAGCCAGACACGTAAAAACCTATGCCGCCTCAGAACCGCCTTCCAATACAAGCTCCGGAACCATTTCTTTGGAAATAAACAATTCTATGATTTTGCTTCCCAAAGAACCTATGAAACGCCGTTACTTTGATGAACGTGTAGGATGGTTTACCAGCAGCAGTATAGACTATGGCGATGAAGCACAAAGAAGTAAAACCAAAACATTCTTAGATCGCTGGCGTCTGGAGGTCAAAGAAGAAGACATCGACAAATTCAAACGCGGTGAACTTGTAGAACCCAAAAAACCTATTGTATATTACATAGACCCTGCTACTCCTGAAAAATGGAGAAAATACATAAAACAAGGCATAGAAGACTGGCAAATAGCCTTTGAAGCGGCCGGTTTTAAAAAGGCCATTATTGCTAAAGATCCTCCGTCGCCTGAAGAAGATCCTGAATGGAGTCCTGAGGATGTACGCTATTCTGTTGTTCGTTATTTAGCTTCGCCTATCCCTAACGCAAACGGACCTCACGTTAGCGACCCCAGAAGCGGAGAAATACTGGAAAGTGATATCAATTGGTACCACAATGTCATGTCCTTACTAAGGGGTTGGTTTTTTGTACAAACGGCAGCAATCAATCCGGAAGCGCAGAGCCCTGAGTTTAAAGATGAGATCATGGGCAGGTTAATTCGCTTTGTATCTTCGCACGAAGTAGGTCACACTTTGGGATTACCTCACAATATGGGCAGTAGCTATGCCTATCCGGTTGAAAAACTCAGAGACCCGGAATTCACAAAGCAATACGGTACGGCACCTTCCATTATGGATTATGCCCGTTTTAACTACGTGGCACAACCCGAAGACGGCGATGTCGCCTTAATGCCCAATATTGGTGTGTACGACAAATATGCCATCAACTGGGGTTACCGTCCTATTCTTGATACGTCTGAAGAAGAAGAAAAAAGTATTCTCAATCAATGGATTTTAGAACATGCCGGAGATCCTATGTATCGTTTTGGACATCAACAGGCCGGTGATGTGGTAGACCCAAGCTCTCAAACTGAGGATCTAGGGAATGATGCCATGCTGGCAAGTCACTATGGTATTTTAAATCTTAAGCGGATTGTGCCCAACTTGATTACATGGACAACAGCACCGGGAGAGGATTATGATGATCTTGAAGAAATGTATGGCCATGTCATTTCTCAATTCAATCGGTATATGGGGCACGTTTCCAGTAATATTGGTGGCGTTTATGAAAACTATAAAACCGCCGACCAGGATGGTGCCGTTTATACGCCTGTTCCCAAGGCGCATCAAAAAAAAGCATTACAATTCTTGATTGACAATCTGTTTGAAACACCCGAATGGCTTATTGATGAAAACATATTCAACAAAATTGAATACTCCGGTTCTGTAGAAAGAGTAAGAAGTTTACAGGCGCGAACTTTAAACAACGTCTTGTCGTTAGGACGCATGCAGCGTATGATAGAAAACGAAACCTTAAACGGAAACGACGCCTATAAACTTACCGATATGGTGCGTGATTTACGCAATGGAATCTGGAGCGAACTACAAAACGGAAGAACTATAGATACCTACAAACGCAATTTACAAAGGGCTCATATAGACCGCTTGGCCTACTTGCTGACTGCTCCTGACCAAAGGAAAATTGACAGAAGCAGCTATGTGAAATCCACAGCAGTCACTACCAGTCAATCGGATATTCGCGCCGTAGCTCGTGCTGAATTGAAAACCATACAACGTATGGCCAAAAGAGCAGCTGCCAACAGTTCCGGCATGAAGCGTATTCACCTTCAGGATATTGCAGATCGTATCGATTTGATTCTCAATCCGAAATAAAGAAAATCCATTATTCAAAAGATTAAAAAACAAAAAGGCAGTGTTCAGACACTGCCTTTTTGTTTTTTAATCTCCTAAAACTAGGGAAACACTACCCTATTTTTTTCCGCCAACCACAAGAACAAGTTCCCCTTTCGGGGGTTTCCGGGTGTAATGTTCCAAAACTTCTTTGGCAGTACCCCGAATGGTTTCTTCATATAGTTTGGTTAATTCCCGAGACACCGAAACGAGTCTCTCTTCACCAAAATAGACACAAAAATCAGTTAGTGTTTTAATTAACTTATGTGGACTTTCATAAAAAATCATGGTTCGGGTTTCTTGTGTCAGGAAAGTCAATCGGGTTTGACGGCCTTTTTTCACCGGTAAAAATCCTTCAAACACAAATTTATCGTTAGGCAATCCACTATTTACCAAGGCCGGTACAAAAGCGGTTGCGCCGGGTAAACATTCAATTTCTATATTGTTTTCTATAGCCGCTCTGGTAAGCAGAAATCCGGGATCGGAAATGGCCGGTGTTCCGGCGTCGCTGATTAAGGCAATGGTTGTTCCGTTTTTGAGTTTATTTATTATTCCTTCCAGCACTTTGTGTTCGTTATGCATATGATACGACTGCGACGATGTGCTAATACTAAAGTGCTTTAAAAGCTTTCCAGAGGTACGCGTGTCTTCGGCTAAAATTAAATCGACTTCCTTTAAAACCTCAAGTGCTCTTAGGGTAATGTCTTTAAGGTTTCCTATAGGCGTGGGAACAAGATAGAGTTTGCTCATTAATTAAATTTACTTTCAATGATTTCCATAAGTCGTTCTTCATATTCTTCTTTTCCGTTCCAATTGTAATCCGGCTTTACTACTGAGGTGATTAATGTTTTGGCCTCGGCAAAATTTGCTGTGGTGTTTATTTGTGAAATCACCCGCTCATAATCCTGCACATTGCCATTAAAAAGGTGTTTTATAAAGGCGAGTTTGTCATTGAGTCCAATGTTTAAGCCGGTGTTTTTGAGCTTATCGTTGAGTGATTTTTTTTGAGTACCATTCTGGGAAACCGGTTCAAAGACAGGCATTTCCTGAAAATCAGCTACAATATCTTCAATGTGTATTTTGTGTTGATCCGGAAGCGGATGATTTTTGGACTCAGGTTCACCGGTGTTGATTTCTTCATCCTCAGGCATTTGTGAAACAATATCTTTAATGGTATTAATGGCCGGGTTCATAATGCCATCGTCTTCCACATCGTCCAAGTTAATGTAAATTTTATCTTCCACTTCAATATTATCACTAAAGGTGTTGTTAAATGCCTTATCCAGCATTCCAAAAAAGGAAGAATCGCTCCCTATTGTTGGCATGTCACCTTCGAAATTTTCGTGTGCAAATTTTAATACGGCCAGCTTTTCATAAAGTAAAGCCACTTCGTCATACATTTTTACCACATCTTCTTTTCCTTTTAGCTTGAGAATCCTATGGGCAATGCTTACCAATTCAGACTCTAGTTTCTTCTTCATAACTTTTAAATTTTATTCCAATTATTGCTTTTTATTTTTAATAAATTTATGCCACCTTTATAAAAACGTAATTCGTTTTAGGTTTAGTGTTAAAATTACAAAATGTTTCTCGAAAATACAGTAAATCATAAAGAACAATTTGGGTGGATAGAAGTAATTTGCGGGTCCATGTTTTCCGGTAAAACCGAAGAACTGATCCGCAGGTTAAAACGCGCTCAGTTTGCCCGGCAAAAAGTAGAAATTTTTAAGCCGGCTATTGACGTGCGTTATGACGAGGAAAAAGTAATTTCTCATGATGCTAACGAAATACGTTCTACTCCGGTTCCTGCCGCGGCCAATATTCCTATTTTAGCCGATGGTTGTGATGTAGTAGGCATTGATGAGGCGCAATTTTTTGACGATGAAATTGTGCGGGTATGCAACGATTTGGCCAACAAAGGCATTCGTGTTATTGTGGCCGGTTTAGACATGGATTTTAAAGGAAATCCTTTTGGCCCTATGCCGTATCTTATGGCAACGGCTGAGTATGTTACCAAAGTACATGCCATTTGCACAAAAACAGGTAATCTGGCGCAATACAGCTACAGAAAATCTAAAAATGACGATCTGGTGCTGCTAGGTGAAGTTGAAGAGTATGAACCCTTAAGCCGAGCTGCATTTTACAAAACGATGATGCGTGATAAAGTAAGAAACATGAAGGTAAACGATGCGGAAGAAGTTTCGTCTAAATCCAAGAACAACGATGGGTAAAGTACAAGAAACTACATTAGAAATAGATTTAAACGCACTCGCCCACAACTTCCATTTCCTCAAGTCCAAGTTCGCTTCAACGGTAAAATTTATGGCCGTAGTAAAAGCCTTTGCCTACGGAAGTGATGCCGTAGTTGTAGCCAAAAAACTCGAACAACTTGGTGCCGATTATTTTGCTGTGGCTTTTGCCCGCGAAGGTGTAGCCCTAAGAGATGCCGGTATAAAAACTCCCATTTTGGTACTGCATCCACAGCCTTCGGATTTTGAAATCTTACTTGACAAGTGTCTGGAGCCAAACCTATACAGTTTGTCTGTACTGCGCACTTTTATTGCTGTTGCAGAAAAAGAACAGCAGCAAAATTATCCCGTACACCTTGAATTCAACACCGGCTTAAACCGATTGGGATTATCTTGCGAAGCAACCTCTGAAATTGCTGATTTGCTTTCCAAAAGCACTGCTGTAAAGGTGAAAAGTGTGTTTTCTCATATGGCTGCCAGTGAAGATGAAAACGAAAAAAAATTTACTCAAAACCAGATAAGCAAGTTTAAGATTGCTGCTTCGGCTCTTGAAAAAGTGTTAGGGCATTCCCTTTGTCGCCACATGTGTAATACTTCAGGAATTTTTAATTATCCCGAAGCCCATTTTGATATGGTAAGAAGCGGTATTGGTCTTTACGGTTTTGGAAACAACCTTGAATTTGACAATCAGTTAAAACCTGTATCCCAATTAAAATCTTTAATTTCACAACTTCACACTTTGCAGCCCGGTGATAGTCTAGGATATAACAGAGCCTTTATTGCGCAGAAAAAAACAAAGTCGGCCACCATTCCTATAGGTCATGCCGACGGCATAGGAAGGCAATACGGAAACGGAAAAGGCTATGTGTTTATCCATGGACAAAAGGCTTCTATCCTTGGAAATGTGTGTATGGATATGCTTATGGTGGATGTCACTCATATCCCTTGCAAAGAAGGTGATGAAGTGATTTTTTTTGATGCCCATTACTCAGCCAACACCTTAGCCGAAACTGCTAAAACCATTTCTTACGAACTCATTACCGGGGTTTCCCAGCGCGTAAAAAGAGTAATAATAAATTAAATTATATCTCGCTTTAAAAAATTTTACCTATTTTTAGTTTTCACTAACTAAAAATTATTCAATTATGGGAATGCTTAAAGAATTTAAGGATTTTGCAATGAAGGGAAACCTTGTTGACATTGCAGTAGGTTTTGTTATGGGTGCTGCTTTTAACAAAGTAGTTTCTTCATTCACCGGAGGCATTGTTTCTCCTTTAATAGGACTGTTATTTAATGCCGACTTTAAAGACTTAAAATATGTTATCACCGAAGGCATCACTAATGCTGAAGGCGTTGTTGAAGGTGAAGTTGCTGTTTTTTGGGGAGAATTTTTAACAAACGTTATTGATTTTATTATTGTAGCTTTCGTGATGTTTATGATAGTGAAAGCTGTTAATAAAATGAAAAAAACCGAAGAACCGGCAGCTCCTGCAGGTCCTTCTGAGATAGACTTACTTAAAGAAATCAGAGACGCTCTTAAAAAATAAGTAGCCACCGCTACATTACATATACTAACCTAAACCACTTCCTAACACGAAGTGGTTTTTTTTATGAAATTATTATAAAATGCAAGAGGTTTATTGATTATTTTTATTGCGAAAAATTAAATTAAGATGAAAGTAGCTGTCGTTGGAGCCACTGGCATGGTAGGTCAAGTAATGCTGGCCGTTTTAGCCGAAAGAAATTTTCCCGTTTCAGAATTGATTCCGGTTGCCTCAGTTAACTCTGTGGGAAAACCTATTGTATTTAAAAATAATGAATACCCGGTTTGTGGTATCGAAGAAGCACTTTCAAAATCTCCGGATATTGCTTTGTTTTCGGCCGGAGGTTCTACTTCATTAGAATGGGCTCCAAAATTTGCTGCTGCAGGAACTACCGTAATCGATAATTCTTCGGCATGGCGCATGGATTTGGACAAGCCTTTAGTTGTGCCCGAAATAAATGCTTCCATTCTGACAAAAAAAGATAAAATTATAGCAAATCCCAATTGCTCTACGATTCAAATGGTGATGGCCTTGGCGCCATTACACAAAAAATATGGTATTAAAAGAATTGTAGTTTCAACCTATCAATCGGTTTCCGGCACCGGTGCCAAAGCGGTAAGACAGATGGAAAATGAAACCGCAGGAATTACCGGAGATATGGCTTATCACTATCCCATTCACAGAAATGCCATTCCACATTGTGATGTGTTTGAAGAAAACGGGTACACTAAAGAAGAAATGAAACTGGTTAGAGAAACTCAAAAAATACTCGACGACAAGTCCATTGCTGTTACTGCTACTGCGGTACGAATACCCACTTCCGGAGGTCACAGTGAAGCTGTTAATGTGGCTTTTGAAAACGATTTCAGTATTTCTGAAGTTAGGAAAATTCTGGCTGACACACCTGGAATTACACTACAGGACAATACTGATACACATACTTACCCTATGCCTGTTTTTGCTCACGGAAAGGATGACGTGTTTGTGGGCAGAATTCGAAGAGATGAATCTCAGCCCAACACGCTTAACCTGTGGATTGTAGCTGACAATTTAAGAAAGGGTGCTGCTACAAATACAGTGCAAATTGCTGAATACCTTGTTGCAAATTCCTTAGTTTAGCTAAGAAATTTTTGCTTTCGTGGTGTTTTTTACAGTACATTCTTGCAAATTAGCTAAAGAATTAACTTTTCTTTACACATATTTATTATATTAGCGTCCCTCTTTATAAAAGCTACTAATGAGTAATTTTAGGGTCAATAGCATTCGTTTAGTAGGTTTGTTGTTTTTTGTTTTGTTTTTAGTGCGCTGTTCCTCAGACGATTCGGGGAAATATCAGCCTATTGCCACAGTGACACAACCTGACGAAATTGAAGTAAATCAAAATGCTTCCGTGGTAATTCCATTTTTGGAAAACGACACCAATATTCCCATTGATGCAGAAATAAGTTTGTCTGCCGCCTTGAACGGCAATGCTGCCATCCAAACCAATGCTACTGATGACACTGTGTTAGACGACACGGTTTTATACACTCCTGACGCTAATTTTACAGGAACAGATACCTTCAGCTATTATATCTGTTCACCTACTAATGCTGAAGACTGCGTTGAAGGGCTTATTACTGTAACCGTACTTCCCGTTTCCGGTGTGGCCTATCAAATAGACCAAGAACCTCATCCGGCTTTGTCAGACTATTTATTTTTTGAACAACCGTTGCAAGATTTAATTCCAACCTACGGCGTTCTTCTTTATGAGCCTATTAACTCCTTATTTAGTGATTACGCACACAAAAAGCGATTTATCTGGATGCCACAAGGAGTAAGTGCCGCTTATGTTGATGATGCCAGTGTTCTCGATTTTCCCTTGGGTACCATTTTAATAAAAAACTTTTACTACGAAAATGTTCAGCCTAACAATCAAACCCTATTACTGGAAACCCGCTTAATGTTAAAAACAAGCAGTGGCTGGGAGTTTGCGAACTACGTTTGGAATGAAGAACAAACCGATGCTTTTTTAGATATGGAAGGAAGCTATAAAACTGTAGACTGGCTGGAAAACGGCGTTCCGAAAAGCGTTAATTACCGTATTCCTTCGGAAGCTGAGTGTTTTACTTGTCATAAATCGGGACCTGTATCTATTCCTATAGGCCCAAAACCTCAAAACCTTAATAAAAATTTAGTATATTCGGGCATTGCAATGAATCAGCTTCAAAAACTAATTGAAGTTGGTTACCTTGAAAACTCGGTTCCCCAATCTATAAATACTGTTGTTCCTTGGGATGACGCCACACAATCGCTAGACCTCAGAATGCGGTCTTATGCAGATATTAATTGTGCACACTGTCATTCTGATGAACGTCATTGTGATTACAGGCCCATGCGATTTGCCTTTAATGAAAGTGAAAATGAAGTTAACCTAGGTGTTTGTGTTGAACCCGAAGAGCTTTTTGACGGTTTAACTCATATTGTTTCTCCGGGAAATATAAACCGGTCTATGCTGTACTTTAGGGTCAGCACTACATTGGCTCAAAGAAGAATGCCTTTGTTAGGAAGAACAATAGTACATGAAGAAGCCGTAGCTATGATAGAGGAATGGATTAACTCGTTAACCACCGTATGTCAATAATAAATTAATTAATCCTATATATTCAAAACATGAAAAAAATTACTTTCTTTCTCACGCTTGTTTTTTGTGTATCTGCTATTCAGGCACAAGACACTTGCGATTCGGCTCAGGTAATTACAGCCGGACTTTATACCGTAGATGCAATTAACGGTACAGAAGTTCCGCTACCGGTGTGTTCTCCCAATGGAGAAGGTGCAACTATGGGCGAATGGTACTTGTACACTCCTACGGAAAATCATCACGTTATAGTGTCTACAGACCTTACACAAAACGCCGGAAAAGATACCCGCATACAAATTTATTCCGGGACTTGCGGCGCATTAAATTGTGTTGGTGGAGATGATGATTCCGGAATAGTAGAACCCGAAGGCGGTGGCAGCAGTTATTTGTCTATAGCAGCATTTGAAGCTACCGAAGGAATTTCCTACTACATAGCCTTTGACAATAAATGGAACTCCAGTGGCTTCGACTTCACTCTTACTGAAGAAGAACCCATACCCGAACCTCTGATTTCCTTTACGCAACAATCGCTTGCTACATCGGGTTCCGGTTTAGCCATTGCCGATATGAACGGCGATTATCTGGATGACGTTGTTTCTATTTCTGCAACTAACGTTAATGTCTTTTTACAAACCAGTACCGACTTTGTTGAATTAAATATCCCAACAGATCAAGCCGATTGGACTCCCGATTGGAGTTTATCCATAGGCGATTACAACGCCGACGGTTTTAACGACTTACTTTATGCCGCCTGGGGTGGAGTTACCTTTATGAAATCTAACGGCGACATGACTTTTACCAAAGAAACGTATAATGATTATGTAGCTTCACAGCGTTCTAACTTTGTTGATATAAACAATGACGGGCATCTGGATGCATTTGTATGTCATGATGTAGCTCCAAATGTATACTACATTAATGATGGTTCCGGAAACTTAATTTTCTACCGAGGCGCAGACCCTGAAGGAGTGCCAAGTGGTTTAGGACTTTACTCTTCAGGTGGGAACTATGGTTCTATATGGGTTGATTATGACAACGACAGAAACATTGATATGTTTATAGCCAAATGTGGCGGAGAAGAAGCCAGAAGAACAAACCAAATGCATCACAACTTAGGAAACGGTTCTTTTGAGGAAAATGCATCAGTTATTGGATTGGCCGACCCTATGCAAACCTGGTCTTCAGCCTGGGGCGATTTTGACAACGACGGCGACATGGATGTATTTGTAGGGGCAAGTTCGGGCACGCATAAGCTAATGCAAAACAACAATGGAATATTTACCGATATTACAAACGTTTCAGGAGTAAATACACTAACTGCCACTTCAAGAGAACATGTAACTTATGATTTTGACAATGATGGTTATCTGGATATTGTTTCGGGAGGAAATATTTTGCACAATAACGGCGACATGACCTTTACCCTTATGTCTAATGTGTTTACCGGTACCGGCTCCTATGGTGATTTAAACAACGATGGATTTATTGATGCACGTAGAGGCGCTAACCTTTATTTAAATAACGGCAACAGTAACAACTGGACAAAAATTACCACCGTAGGGACCAACAGCAATAAAAACGGAATAGGTGCCCGTGTAGAAGTATATACCGCCTCGGGAGTTCAAATAAGAGATGTAAGAAGCGGTGACGGCTTTGAGTATATGAACACATTGAACACCCACTTTGGGATAGGAACCGATACGGCTATTGACAGCATTGTTATTTACTGGCCTTCCGGAGTGGTTGATACTATTGAAAACCCGGACATTAATGAGCACCTGGTCGTTATAGAAGGACAATCACTTGCTGTTGAAGACGAAACCCTCATTGATCTGTCTATTTACCCCAACCCGGTAAAAGAAGTGCTTACGCTGAAAACTTCGGGTGAAGTTGTAGGGAAAATAGCCACTGTTTTTGATTTAAACGGGAAAAAAATCCTAAACGTAAAACTAAACCACAATAGCCTGGACGTGTCGTCTCTAGCTCCGGGCATGTATATGCTTCGTGTGGAAGCCCAAGGAAAAATAACCACCCGAAAATTTTTAAAAGAATAAACCTAAACTATACGATTAAAAAAAGTCCTTGTTGTTTTATACCTCAAGGGCTTTTTTAATGGCTATCTTTAGCGAAAAATAATCTATCTCTAATGGCATGCTTAGAGTAAAGCATATTTCTTTTGGATACAACAAAACGTCCTTAGCCGTAAAAGGAGTATCATTTGTGGCAAATCCCGGCGAACATGTTTCCATAATAGGAAAAAGTGGTTCAGGAAAAACCACACTGTTAAAATTGCTGTATGGTTTTTACGATTTGAGTGAAGGCGAAATTCTTTGGAACAAAAAGAAAATTCTTGGACCTAAATACCACTTGGTTATAGGTCCCGAATTTATAAAGTATGTTTCACAAGCCTTTGATTTAAACCCGTTTATTACCGTTGAAGAAGCCGTAGGTAAACACTTGAGCAACTTCTACTTGAAAAGAAAAGCTATCCGAAGTAAAGAATTGCTTGAGCTTGTCGAGCTAATTGATTACCAAAAAACGCTTATTAAAAATTTAAGTGGTGGTCAAAAACAACGTGTAGCTTTGGCTTCGGCTTTGGCAAAAGAACCTGAAATTCTCTTACTTGACGAACCTTTCAGCCATATAGATACTTTTCAAAAACAAGCTTTAAGGCGTCGTCTTTTTTCTTATTTGAAAGCGCAAGATATTCTATGCCTTGTCGCTACTCACGATAAAGAAGATGTCTTAGGGTTTGCCGACAAAATACTTGTACTTGACCAAGGAAAAGTTATTGAAAGCGGCGATCCCGAAAAACTTTATAAAACCCCTGAACATGAAATTACGGCGGCATTTTTTGATGAGTTTACGCAGTTACCGCCTTACGGTATTTTTTATGCACATCAAGTGAAGCGCGTGCCACATTCTCCTTTGAAGGCTACTGTAAAACAGTCGTTTTTTAAAGGGCGATACTACCTGATTGAGGCCAAAACTAACGGAAGCCCTATTTTTTTTGAACATTCAGAGCCTTTGGATTCCGGTACGGTTGTTTATCTCGAAATAGAAAAAAATTAAGCCGTTTATTGTTTGTATTCCAGGCGACCAAAATATTTCATTTGTACCAAAATCCATCTTTTTCTTATTTGTATGTACGTTGTAGGTGGCGTAGCTTTATACCTAAGTGGATTAGGTAAAATAGCAGCTATTGCAGCGGCTTCATCTTGTGAAAGTTTGGCTGCGGGTTTTTTAAACCAATAGCGGGATGCTGCTTCTGCACCGTATATGCCATCGCCCATTTCAATGCTGTTTAAATACACTTCCATAATGCGTTCTTTGGTCCAAAAAATTTCAATCAGGAAGGTAAAGTAGCTTTCCAATCCTTTGCGCAACCAGCTGCGATGCGGCCACAGAAACGCATTTTTAGCTGTTTGCTGGCTTATGGTACTTGCGCCTTTTATTCTTTTGGATTTTTTATTGTCTTCCAAGGCCTTTTCAATGGCTTTGAAGTCAAACCCTTTGTGTTGTAAAAAATTTTGGTCTTCACTACAAATTACAGCCAATTGTAGGTTTTTTGATATTTTGTCCAGAGAAACCCATTGGTGCTGCCACACCATTTCTTTATTTTCTCTTTTTTGTTCAACACTTCTGATGAGCATTAACGGTGTAATCCAAACCGGAATCCACCTCAGCAGAATTACACTCCCAATGGACAATGCAAAAAACCACATGGTTATTTTTAAACCCCATTTCGCAATTTTGTTTCGCATACTAATCGAGCAAATCGGCCAGCTCCTTCCCTATTAAGGTTCCTATAGCTATCCCCATTCCACCTAGTCTAACACCACAATAGACGTGGTTTGACACCTGTTTTACAATAGCTTTCTTTTGACTCCCAACGCCCATAATTCCACTCCACCGGTAGTCTATCTCAACCTTTTGACCGGGTAAAATAACGTCCTGAAGTAAGTTTTCTAATTTGTATTGAACTATGGGTGTAATCCCAAAATAGGTAGTTTCTTCCGCTTTGAAGTCTAAATTTCTGCCTCCGCCAAGTAGAATTCTATTATCAACATTTCTGAAATAATAATAGCCTTTATCCAGGTGAAAGGTGCCCTTAATTTTGAGGTTTTTGATGGGTTTTGTTATAAGTACTTGTGCTCTGGCCGGTTTAACCTCTTCTTGCAAAAGTTGAGAGGCAAACCCATTAGTCGCGACAAAAAGTTTGGTCGCTTTAAGTGAAAAATTGGTTGTGGTGATGGTTACGGCATTGGATTCTTCTTCGTAGTGCAGCACCTGTTCCTGGTGAAAAAACAAAATGTCTTTACTTACGGCCAATTTATACAGCGCTTGCATCATTTTTCCGGTATTTATCATTCCTTCCATAGGGTTAAAAAAGCCATGCTCTACAATCCCTTTAAATCCGTGAGGATTCGAGGTCGTTTGGAATACTTCTTTATTGAAAATAGGGTTTAAAAGCCTGTTTACTTCCTCTTTTCTGGATAAGCAGTGTTCAAAGTGTGCTTTGTTTTCTTTTAAGAAGATTTCATATCCGCCTGTTTCCCGGTATTCTATAGTCTTATCGCTTAGTGTTTTTCGTAAAAGTACAAGTCCGTTGACTCGTTTTTGAACCAAGGCTAAAACTTCCTCTTCAGTATGGGTTTTCAGGTCATCTATGATTTCACTAAGGCTTCCAAAACAAGCAAAGCCGGCATTTTTAGTGCTGGCACCACTGGGCAAAACTCCCCTTTCCAGTACCACCACTCTTGCTTTAGGGTAACGGGCTTTTAGGTTTATAGCACAATTAATTCCCACTATACCTGCGCCTACAATCACAAAGTCTATGTTGTTCAGCCAGGTTGATTTTTCCCAATACGATGCGTTGTACATACCCAATAAAAAAGCTCCGGATAATGGAGCTTTGTGAATTAATGTTCGGTTGGCGGTTCCATTTTGAAACTTTCCATAAACTTTGTGGTGTAATTACCCGACAAATAATCGGGGTGATCCATCAACTGTCTGTGGAAAGGAATGGTGGTTTTAATCCCTTCGATAACAAACTCGTCCAGCGCTCTTTTCATTTTATTTATGGCTTCTTCCCGGGTTTGTGCTGTGGTAATAAGTTTGGCTATCATGGAATCGTAATTCGGCGGAATAACATAACCCGCATACACATGTGTATCCAAACGAACTCCATGTCCGCCGGGTGCGTGCAAGGTAGTGATGCGTCCGGGTGATGGCCTAAAGTCGTTGTATGGATCTTCGGCGTTTATTCTGCATTCAATAGAGTGCAGGTTTGGCGTGTAGTTTTTCCCTGAAATAGGTACACCTGCCGCTACAAGAATTTGTTCTCTGATAAGATCAAAATCGATTACCTGTTCGGTAATTGGGTGTTCCACCTGAATACGCGTATTCATTTCCATGAAGTAGAAGTTTCGGTGTTTGTCTACTAAAAATTCTATTGTTCCGGCACCTTCATACTTTATAAATTCGGCTGCTCTTACAGCGGCATCTCCCATTTTTTTTCGAAGTTCATCAGTCATAAAGGGCGAAGGAACTTCTTCGGTCAATTTTTGATGTCTTCGCTGTATGGAACAATCCCGTTCAGAAAGGTGACAGGCTTTTCCGGTGGAGTCTCCTACAATTTGTATTTCGATATGTCTGGGTTCTTCAATAAGTTTTTCCATGTACATATCGTCGTTTCCAAAAGCCGCTTTAGATTCTTTCCGAGCAGATTCCCAAGCTTCTTTTAAGTCTTCCTTTTTCCAAACGGCACGCATTCCTTTTCCTCCACCACCGGCAGAGGCTTTAAGCATTACCGGATACCCGGTTTCTTTGGCTACTTTTTCACATTCTTCATAGCTTTTAATCACGCCGTCACTACCGGGCACACAGGGTACGCCAGCGGCTTTCATGGTGGCTTTGGCATTGGCCTTGTCACCCATTTTGTCAATCATTTCCGGTGATGCTCCAATAAACTTTATCTGGTGTTCTTCGCAGATTTTGGAGAATTTTGCGTTTTCTGAAAGGAACCCATAGCCGGGATGAATGGCGTCGGCATTGGTAATTTCGGCGGCGGCGATTATATTGGCCATTTTCAGGTACGATTCGCTACTTGGTGGCGGACCGATACACACGGCTTCGTCTGCAAACTTAACGTGTAAACTTTCGGCGTCTGCAGTAGAGTATACGGCCACCGTTTTAATGCCCATTTCTTTACAAGTTCTGATAACTCTAAGTGCTATTTCACCTCTATTTGCAACTAGTATTTTTTTAAACATTTTTTTGAAATTTTAAATTTTTAACAGTTGTTTTTTCTTTGGCTAAAGAATTTAAAACTTCTTAGGAAGGGTCTACCAAGAAAAGCGGTTGGTCGAACTCTACAGGTGAAGAGTCGTCTACCAGGACTTTTACTATTTTTCCTGAAACTTCCGCTTCGATTTCGTTGAATAGTTTCATGGCTTCAATGATACACAGCACATCTCCTTCTTTAATGGTTTGTCCCACTTCAACAAAAACGGGTTTGTCCGGTGAAGGTTTGCGATAGAATGTACCAATAATAGGAGACTTTATGGTAATGTATTTAGCGTCTTCTGTTGCTGCTGTGGTTTCCTTTGGTGCTTCTGCTGTGGGTGGTGCCGGTTGTGAAGCTACCGGATGGTGTGTCATGGGTGTGCCTACGGGGAGTTGTTGCACGTAGGTGGTTTCGGTTTTTCCTTCGCTTCCGGTTTTAATGGTGATTTTGACATCTTCTGTTTCCAGTTTCACCTCACTTGCTCCAGATTTAGCTACAAACTTGATTAAATTTTGAATATCCTTTAAGTCCATAATTGTTGTTAGTTTAAATTGTTATGTTTAGTTTGGATTGTAGGCCCATTTTAAGTAAATAGAACCCCATGTAAAACCGCCGCCAAAAGCAGCAAAAATTAAGTTATCTCCTTTTTTTAGTTTTGATTCGTAATCGCTTAACAGTAGTGGTAATGTAGCCGAAGTGGTGTTTCCGTATTTATGAATGTTCATCATTACCTTTTCTTCGTCCAAGTTGATTCTTCCGGCCGTAGCGTCTATTATTCGTTTGTTGGCTTGATGAGCGACCAGCCAGGCAACGTCGCTTTTAGTCAGCTGGTTTCTTTCCATGATTTTTTCGGTAACGTCTGCCATGTTGGCTACTGCGTTTTTAAAAACTGTTTTCCCGTCCTGAAAGACATAGTGTTTTCCTTGTGCCAATGCTTCGGGAGTTATGGGGTATGATGATCCGCCGTAGGTGGCTTGTAAAAATTCGCGTCCGTTGCCATCGCTTCTCAAGTATTCGTCCTGTAACCCAAGCCCTTCGGTGTTGGGTTCAAATAACACGGCTCCACCACCGTCTCCAAAAATGATGCAGGTGGCTCTGTCTTTGTAATTGATCATGGATGAGTTTTTGTCTGCGCCTACAAGGAGTACTTTTTTATACTTTCCTGACTCGATGTATCTGGCAGCGACCGACATCCCGTACAAAAAGCTGGAGCATGCGGCTTCCAGGTCGAAAGAAAAGGCGTTTGTAGCGCCAATTTGGGTTGCGGTATATGCAGAAGTGGATGCAGCTTTCATGTCCGGTGTAGCCGTAGCCACAATAACCAGTTCGATTTCTTTGGGGTCGAGGCCTTTTTTATCGATAAGGTTTTTGGCGGCCTGAATGGCTAAAAAAGAAGTTCCTTTGCCTTCTTCTTTAAGAATTCTGCGTTCTTTTATTCCTGTTCTGGTGGTAATCCACTCGTCATTGGTTTCTACCATAGTTTCCAGAATTTCGTTTGTAAGGACGTATTCCGGTAAGTAAGCACCAACAGCTGTAATTGCGGCAGAAATTTTACTCATTACTTAAGCGTTAATTAATCTGAAAACTGAGTAATTTTAACAAAATTGTGTAAAATTGGCTCAAATTACTAATTTTTGGTCGTTTTTTAATGTAAAAAAGGGTTTTTTGACTTTCTAAAAGTATATTTCATAAAAAAACGCTCACTATGGAGCGCTTATTTTTATGCGTGCATTGTACTTATGCTAAATTTTCTTCTGCTTCGGCATTGTCTATTAACACCTGACCTCTGTAGTATAGTTTTCCTTCGTGCCAGTGTGCTCTGTGATACAGGTGGGCTTCACCGGTAGTAGGGCATGTTGCTATTTGTGGTACACTAGCCTTGTAATGCGTTCTTCTTTTATCTCTTCTTGTTTTTGAGATTTTTCTTTTTGGATGTGCCATTTTGCAAGTATTTTATAATAATTTTTTTAATGTATTCCAGCGCGGGTCTATTTCTTCGCCCTGATTTTTACTTTCTTTTACTTTTGGGGTTAATTCTTCTAACTTTTTGAGTATGTCGGATTTCATTGTGCCGTCTTTTACTCCGGGATGCACCAGTTTTCCGGGTACTGCCAAAACAGCCAGCTCATAGATATACTGCTGGATGTTTATTTGGTATTCTCCGTGAGGTATGATAAGGATATCGGGTTCTTCGTCATTAAATTCTTCTCCGAACTTCACTACTAAATCCAGGGTGTTTTGTATGGGCTGATTGTACGGTTCGTTGGTAAGGTCGCAATTTACATTTACTATTCCTTCTATGGCAAAGTGTAATTCCAAAAGGGTTGCTTTCTTTTCAAGCTCGACCTGAACTTTTACCTCAGCGGCATTAAAACTGTTATACTCAAAGTGCTCAAAGAACGTGTTGTCTATGGTGTACTCAAAATAATGTTTTCCGATTTTCAGCCCTACAAACGGTATGGTAAACTCTTTCAACTGCTTCATTTCCACATCTATTTTGAGCCTGCAAATATATAAATTTTTTAAATACCCCTAAGGATTTATTGTGTTTTTTTACGGATTCCTTCTATGCGTCTTTTTTTTGGGTTAAGCCGGCGTATTCTTCTCTGTTTCGTACAATTTGAATGGCGGTAAACACGGCTTCTTTAAAAGCGTTTTCGCCCGCTATTCCTTTCCCGGCAATTTCATAGGCTGTTCCGTGGTCGGGTGAGGTTCTTACTTTGCTTAATCCGGCGGTAAAATTAACCCCGGAGCCGAAAGACAAGGTTTTAAAGGGGATAAGTCCCTGGTCGTGATAGGAGGCTAAAATGGCGTCAAAAGCCAGGTAGTTGTTTGAGCCAAAAAAGCTGTCGGCGGGATAGGGGCCGAAAACGAGCTTGCCTGATTCTCTGATTTTTTTTATGGCGGGTTTCATTACGGTGTCGTCTTCCTTTCCAATTACACCGCTATCGCCTGCATGTGGGTTTATACTCAATACGGCGATTTTAGGCTTGTTGATTTTGAAATCGATTATAAGGGTTTGGTAGAGTGTGTTTATCTTACTTTCAATTAAAGCTTCGGTGATATGTGTGGGGACTTCCTTAACGGGGACATGGTCTGTAAGCAGGCCTACCCGAAGGGAGTTGTTTACCATAAGCATTAGGCTTTTTCCTTGAAGTGCTTTGGCAAGAAAGTCGGTATGCCCCGGGAATTTGAAGGTTTTGGATTGAATGGTTTCTTTGTTAATAGGTGCGGTAACCAAGGCGTTTATTTTTCCTGATTTAAGTTCTTCTACTGCGCGGGTTAAGGACTTTATGGCATACTCGCCTATAACGGGATCTTTTTCACCAAAGTTTATAGGAGCCTGTTCTTTCCATACGTTCAACACGTTAAACTTTCCCGGGATAAGCTGGTCTATATCTTGTATGCCATTAAAATTAATGTCTGAGTTGAAATGTTTCTTTAAAAACGAAAAGGTTTTAACTGAGGCAAAGACAACGGGGGTACAGAATTCCAGCATGCGTTCATCTTCAAAAGTTTTAAGTATAATTTCCGGTCCGATGCCGTTTAAATCTCCTATGGAGATTCCTAAAATAAAAGGTTGTTGGTTCTTCATTAAAAACTCAGCATTATAGTTTGTATTTTTGTGCTGTAAATTTAACTAATTATACGACTTAATTTATGTTTACGGGAATAATTGAAGATATTGGAGTGGTAAGTGGTTTACTTTCTGAGGGTAGCAATGTGCATATTCGTATTCAAAGCCGTCTTGCACCGGAGCTGAAGGTTGATCAAAGTGTTTCGCACCATGGGGTTTGCCTGACGGTGGTTGAGGTGTTTGACAAGGAATATATGGTAACCGCTATAAAAGAGACGTTGGAGAAGAGCAATTTAGGCTTTCTTATGGAAGGAGCTAAAGTAAATCTGGAGCGCGCCATGAAACTGGGTGACCGGCTGGATGGTCATTTGGTTCAGGGGCATGTGGATCAAACGGCGGTTTGTACCGGTATTGAATCGGTTGATGGCAGCTGGTTGTTTTCTTTTGAATACGACAAAAGCCTAAACCATATTACTATAGAGAAGGGTTCGGTAACGGTAAACGGGGTTAGCCTGACGGTGGTAGATTCAGGGATAAATACTTTTAAGGTAGCTATTATTCCGTATACTTACCGGCATACCACTTTTCACTTACTTAAGGTGAACGATTTGGTGAATTTAGAATTTGATGTATTGGGAAAATATGTAAGCAAGCTGCTAGGAGGAAGTCGTTGATTTGTTCTTTTTAAGCAAAACGACTACTCCAAAAATCAACCCTGCCAGTGCGAGAAAGATTACTCCGCCATCAACGGGAAGCCCGGGCGGTGGTGGCGGTGCAGGTGGTGGCGGTCCGCTGCCTTGAGCTATAGATGCAACACTTATTAATACAAATAAGATTGAGGCGGTTATTCTTTTATGTTGTAAAATCATTACAGTGTTAATCTCAACAAAGGCGTTTAAAAAAAGCGAGACTTTTTTTAAATTTCTTACAGTTCTTTAGGGTTTTTGCTCTTTAAATTCTATGCTGCTATCAATCGGTAAAAAAAGTGCGACCCCGCACTAAGGGTACAAATATAGCTTTTTATACCAAAAAAAAAAGTGTTTTCAATAATTTATAGGTGTATAACGCGCTGTGGCTGATAAAAGTATATTGTGTGCTAGACATACCTAACTAAGAGGAAGGCTGTTTTGTTTTGCTATAGCCGTGGAGTGGCGGAATTGTGGAGCTGCAGGTAGTGTTAAGCCGGGATTGTATGCTTGAATTGCAGCGCACCGGTTTTTTTGTGACGTGTAGGGAATAGAAAACCCGGGGTTACCCGGGGTTACCTACGGCTCTACTACGGGGCATGTATGAATCATATACGCTATAGATACGCCATAGATACGCTATACATACGCTATAGATACGCTATACATACGGTATAGCTTTTGGATTTTAAAGGGATTTTTTAGTGTTTTTAAGAACGGTAAGCTATTGATTACTAATGTAGTAAAAAATAATGATATAAGTGGGGTTTTTGTTAGTTTTTAGCTGTTAGTTTTTAGTCGCTAGTAGAATAGTAGGGTAATGGAATAGTAGGGTAATGGAGTAGTGGAAACGGTTATGGGGTTTCTTTGTAAAACTAATAGCTTGTCGAAGTGCTATCCTAGATTTAGTGGGTCGTGAGTTGTGAGTCGTTAGTTGTTAGTATGTGTACGTCCCTGATATAGGTTGACCACTTCACGTCCGTTTATATGAAAGTGAAAGTAAAACCTAATTTCATTGCCTCTTACCCTATGGTTTTTTAGAAAAGACAAGGCGTTTTCCATTGTCTGTGTCATTTAAAGAGATGCTCCCGATAGGTCTTGAGAAATCTCTGGAGACAGGGTCGAAGCCTCAAGAGATGCTTCACTTCGTTCAGCATGACACCTGTTTCCCGATGGGTCGGGAGATGGGTTTTCTGCGAATTAAATGAGGTTTTGGCTGGCATCTCGACAAGCTCGATGTGACATTGTTGCAGTGGGTTTTGTTGTGAGGCTTCGGGAGAGGTGTTTTGAGGGGGTTTTGTTCGAGTTTCGTTCGAGACTTGTTCGAGAACGGCTCGGGATTATGTACTAAAAATGGGGTTTTTGGGGA
>DASRWB010000031.1:0-20784 GCA_035654775.1 Flavobacteriaceae bacterium
AAAGAAAACAAACTAATCCAACTGTTCGGTGAGTTTTTGAAATACGTTCTTAGGGTTTTTACCTTCATATAAAACGGCATAAACCGCATTAATAATAGGTAAGCGCGTTTTCTTTTTGTTTTTTTCGTTTAACAGATGTGCACTTTTGGTAGCATAGTAGCCTTCAGCCACCATATTCATTTCCATCATGGCACTTTTTACGGTGTAGCCTTTGCCTATCATATTGCCAAACATGCGGTTTCTGGAAAACACGGAATATCCGGTAACCAGCAAATCTCCCAAATAGGCCGAGTTGTTAATGTTGCGTTTCATTTTGTGCATTTTTTTTATGAAGCGTTTCATCTCGCGTATGGCATTGCTCATCAACACACTTTGAAAATTGTCTCCATATCCCAGACCGTGGGCAATACCCGCGGCAATGGCATAAATATTTTTCAACATTACGGCATATTCGGTACCAATGATGTCGTCACTTATTTTGGTTCGGATATAATCGCTCGATAAAGCACGCGCTATTTCGCGGGCTTTTTTGGCATCGGCACAGGAAATAGTAAGGTATGACAAGCGCTCTAAGGCTACTTCTTCAGCATGACACGGACCGGCAATTACGGCAATGTTTTCAAAAGGAATGTGATACATATCGTGAAAGTGTTCGCCCACCAGCAAGCCCGATTCCGGAATAATTCCTTTTACGGCAGAGACTACGGTTTTTTGGGTAATGTCCGTAGTTAGCTTTTGCAATTCGGTGTATATAAAGGCGGATGGAATGGCGAAAATAAGCACATCGGCATAGGAAGCCGTTTCATTAATATCGTTGCTTAGCTTTAGTTTTTTGGTGTCAAACTCAACCGAACTCAGGTAACTGGGATTGTGTTTTTCTTTTTTTAAATGTTCTTTGATATACACGCTTCGCATATACCACGCGACTTGATCTTCATTTTCACACAGCATTTTTACAAGGGCAGTCGCCCAGCTTCCTGCGCCAAAAACAGCGTATTTTAATGAGGTACTCATTTTAAATTTCTAAAGGTTTGCTTGCCAAAAATAAGGAAAATTAAACGTTCTTCTCCTACTTTCAGAATACAGAATAAATAATTTGGCACGTCTTTTGAAATCCTAATACTGAAAACCAATACCTCAGGAGTTATGAAGACCTTAAAAATAATACTGGTAAGCCTGGTAGCAGCAAGTGTACTGACCTCGTGCTATCGTGAAGAAATAATAGTAGACCACCACAACCCGACGCCAACGGTTTCTTTGCATCAGTTATTAAGCTCCTATGAGTTATGGTATGTAGATATCAATCAAACCCTGGGTTATGGGGAAACGCCTTTTTTACAAATCGCTTTTACCCTTTCGTTTAGAAATGGAGTGTTGTTTGCCAATAACAACCTGGTAGGTTTTGGAAGTCAGGGTAATGGTTTTGGAATTCCCGTGGGCGAGTATGAGGCTTACGGAACCATTTTGGATATCTACCATGATATTGATGGGTATGAAACCTTTGATGTATATCAAATAGACAACAATACGATAGAACTGTACAACCCATACAACGACACGTCCTATTTTTTAAACGGATACCAGCGCAGTACCTTTGATTACGATTTTGTGTTTTACGACAACATTCACTATTTTCTACAAGAGTATGAAGCCTGGGAAAAGACATATACCAGTTTGCAAGGACAACCTAATGCGTTTGATTATGAAAATTACCTGCAGTTTTTAGCCGGTGGTAACGATGCTACCTTCAGAAGCTCTCAGGATGCCAACGGGATAAACCCCAACAACATTTACTGGGATTATACCGGGATTTACGGTGTAGGTGATGTAAGCGGGAACATGTATTTAAAAACATTAACATTAGATTATGATACTTTTGGCAATGAACTTTTTGAATTGAACGTTATAACTGACGCGCGGATTGAGCTTTACCATCCGGCTTCGCAAACGGTATATGAGTTTACCGGAAGAGGATACATACAGTACATGAAAGACGGACAGGGAAAACAGCAACATGAAGTACCGAAAAAAAGAAAACAAAAAACAACACCAAAAGAAAACCCGAGAGAAAACAAAAGATAATTTTTTCAGTTAGTTTAGTTAGTTATTTAGTTAGTTGAAAAAACACTTATGCACACCACATAGGTGTTTTTTTATGGTATAAAAGGTACAAACTAATTGCATTTCATTTTTTATTTTAAGAACTTTACAAGACAAGGAGATTAACACAAAAAACAATCACAATATGGGACTATTTTCATTTGTTAAAGACGCAGGCGCTAAAGTATTTGGAGTAAAAACAGACGCAAGCAAGACCACTGCAAAAGAAGTACAAACAGAAGAAGAAGCTGCAAACAGGCTGAAAGAAACCATTTCAGATTTCGGATTGCAGGTGGAAAATCTGGCGATTTCGTTGAACGGTGACAAAGCCACAGTATCAGGTAAAGCGCAAAATCAGGCCACTAAGGAAAAAGTAATACTTGTGGTAGGAAACGCTTTAGGTATTGCCACGGTAGACGACCAATTAACAGTAGAAAACCCTGAACCTGAAGCACAGTTTCATACCGTAGTAAGTGGAGACACCTTAGGTAAGATAGCCAAAAAATACTACGGGAATGCCAAAAAATATCAGGTTATTTTTGAAGCCAATACTCCGATGCTTAAAAACCCCGATTTGATTTATCCGGGACAAGTCCTGCGGATTCCTCCCGAAGCGTAATTAGCAGATTCCATATACCGGGTTTAAGAAGCGGTAAAGAGCCATTCTGCTACTTGTAAAAATTCATTTCGTCCAGGTATTGCCATACCGGTTCGGGAAGTAAGGGTCGTACCAGTTTGCCTTGTTTTATGGCTTTGCGTATAAAGGTGGATGAGATTTCTATGATAGGCGCATCAATAAAATGGATGTCACCGGTAACAGAAGTTTTAGTGGAAGCCCTGTCAGTTCCTATTCGCGGGTACACGTAAAGGGCATGGTTTTCTAAAATATGAGTGTGATTCTTCCATTTGTGAAAGCTCAGTAAATTGTCTTCACCCATAATTAAAGAAAAACGGTAATCGGGATATTTTTCCTGCAGATGGGCCAAGGTATTCACGGTGTAGTTGGGTTGAGGCAATGTAAACTCGATATCGCAGGGCTTGAGTTTGGGATAGGCTTCGGTAGCTCTGTAAACCATCTCCAGTCGCTGGTAATTGTCCAGCAGCGATTGTTTTGTTTTAAAAGGACTTTGAGGAGTCACGACCAGCCACACCTGATCCAGCGTGCTGTACTCGGCCATGTGGTTGGCAATAATTAAATGGCCCACATGTATGGGATTAAAAGTGCCAAAGTACAAACCTATATTCATGAGTTATGAGGGAGTTCTAAAAATTGAGACACCAGAGATTCGGCTTCTTTTAGCGCGGTAGCTAAGTCGCTGTTTTCAATAACATAATCAAACTGCGGTGCCGTGGCCAATTCAATAGAAGCTTTGGCAATACGCATATTAATTTTGTCCTCACTTTCTGTTTTTCTTTTTTTAAGCCGAATTTTAAGCTCTTCTATACTGGGAGGCTTCACAAAAACCGCCAGCGTTTTCTCCGGATAAATGTGTTTAATGTCCAAGCCGCCAACAACGTCTATGTCAAAAATTACATGTTTTCCTTTAGCCCAAATGCGCTGTACTTCACTTTTTAAGGTACCGTAAAAGTTGTCCCTGTAAACTTCTTCCCATTCTAAAAACTCGTCATTTTTAATCTTTTGCTTAAACTCTTTGAGGCTAAGAAAATAATAATCTACACCTTCTTGTTCATCACCGCGTTTGGCGCGGGAAGTAGCCGATATGGAAAATTCTAAATTAAATTTTTCAATACCTAATAAATGCCGTACAATGGTGGTTTTACCGGAACCCGAAGGCGCAGAAAATACAATGAGTTTTCCTTCTTTCATTACAATACGTTTAGTAATTGTTCTTTTATCTTTTCCAGTTCGTCTTTCATTTGGACCACCAATTTTTGCATTGGGGCATAATTGCTCTTTGAACCAATGGTGTTAATTTCCCGTCCGATTTCTTGGCAGATAAACCCTAGCTTTTTACCGTTGGAATCATCCGATTGTAAGGCTGTTGAAAAATAATTCAAATGGTTTTCCAGCCGCACTTTTTCTTCCGTAATGTCATATTTTTCAAGGTAATAGATAAGCTCCTGTTCAAAACGGTTTAAATCTACGTTTTCCTTGAGTTCGGCGACGGCTTTTTGCAGACGTTCTCTGACGGCGGTCATGCGCTCCGGGTCTATTTTCATTACGTCCTCAAGTAAAGTTTTCAGTAAAGAAATACGCTGTGCGAAATCAGCCTCGAGCACTTTTCCTTCGTCCAGGCGGTAGGTGTCTATTTCATGAAGAACTAGAGCGATGTGTTTTTCAATTTCCTGCCATTCGGTCTCGTCTATTTCGTCGCGCTCTGTATTTAAGGTGTCGGGAAAACGAACCGCCATTTTCAGCAGTTCCATTTCATCACCGTTTACCAGCGCTTTGAGTTGTTGCATGTATTGTTTTACCACAGCGGCATTAACTTGTGTGGTGGTTTCTTCGCCTGTGATTTCCATATAGATGGAGAAGTCTACCTTGCCGCGTTCTAATTGTGAGGCAATTAGTTTTCGCAAGGCCAATTCTTTTTCTCTGTATACAGAAGGCATTCGTACATTCAAGTCCAGACTTTTACTGTTTAAAGATTTTATTTCTATAGTGATTTTTTTAGTGGGAAGTTGTAAAACAGTTTTCCCGTAACCGGTCATGGAATGTATCATAGGTAGTATTTTAAAGAGACAAAGGTAACCAAAACAACCTGTTTTTAAAACAGGAAATGGGTTTATATAGTAGGAACTTCTTAAAGCTTGGGCCTGAGGGTAGCGAGGTATACTCCGGTAAAAATAAGGATACTGGCAACAAGCTTAACGCTATCAAAGGTGTCGACTTTCATGATTAAGGCAAAACTTACCGCCACTACAGGCTGCAAGTACAAAAAGGAACTTACGGTTGAGGCTCTTAAATGTCGTAAAGCGATAGGGTTTAATAAGTAGGTAAAAAAAGTGGAGCCTACAATAACAAAAACTACCGAAAAAACGATATAGGTTGAGAACGTACCCCATTGTACTTGAGTCAGTTCAGTATATCCAAAAGGCAAAACCAGAATAAATCCAAATAAAAACAGCCATCGTATAAATGTAAACGGATGGTATTTTGCCGTGAGCTTTTTAATAATAACCAGATATATACTATAGGAAACGGCATTGATAAAAACCAAAAAATTACCCAGCAATATATGGTCGCCCGGGGCAGCCGATTTTCCGTAAACAGACAAAATAATGGCACCGGCAAAACCTAAGATTACGCCGAGAATTTTAGGTGGAGTAAGTACCTCATGAAGAAAAAATCCGGAAAGAATAAGAACAATAATTGGAGTGACAATCATAATTACCGAGGCGTGAATAGGCGTGGTATATTCAAATCCTTTAAAAAAGGTGAGCATGTTTAAAGCCACACCAAATACAGAAGCGACAAAGAGCGTGATGAAGTCTCTTTTTGCTATGCGCTCCATGGGAGTAAATAGACTTAGTAGCCAGAAAAGTACTGCTGCTCCTGCAATTCTGAGTAAAATAAACCCGTACGGTTTGATGTAGTTTCCGTCTATTACATCGTTTGCAAACGTATAGTTCAACCCGTAAATAAGCTGCACAACTAAAACGGCCACAAAGGCAAAATAACGCGGGTTACTCATTCAATGCCTTTTTGGCTTCAAGAATAGTAGCTTTGCTGTTGCCTACAAAAATTTTTTGTTCCACAACAATAACCGGACGGCTTAAAAAAGTGTAATGCTCCAGAATATACTGCTTGTAATCGGCCTCTTTCAGCGGCAAGTCTTTTAGGCCCATTTCTTTATAAAGCTTGGCTCTTTTACTGAATAATGCCTGATAACTCCCTGACAGGGCTTTCATTTCGTCAAGCTGCTTTACGGTAAGAGGTTCCTCTTTTATGTCTTGAAGTTGCACACTGTTGTCGGGTTGCAAGGTTTTTAAAATACGCATGCAGGTACTACAGGTTTTTAGGTAATATATTTTTTTCATTTAATGGTAAATAAGAATATCTTCAATGGTCTCAAAAGGCACGGTAACTTCAGTAATTCCCGAAGTATAAGGCGCTATTTCATAAACATTATACAAGAGCAGAATGCCTTCGTTAGAGTAGCCGATGTTTTCAGGCAACACAAAAGACGCTGCATCAAAATAATCAGATTCGCTGTTCCTAATTTCTTTTTTGAAATACAATTGTGCTACAGACTGAAAGTGACCCATGTCAGAGAATAAATCTTTGGCAGAAAGGGTTTCTCCCGTATCGGGATGGAAGTTTACTAACGAAATTGTGCTTATACCATGTGCGCCGCCGGTATTGGTATACACGGTTAGGGCCACAGTAACTATTTCTTCAGATTGATACAGGATTTCGCCGTCTATTTGTGCTTCCCAAAGAATACCGGTATCGGGGAAATCGGCTTTAAAGCGTTCGTACGCTTGATTAAAGGCATTAATCTGGTTTTCCAATGAGGTGATTACTTTGGCGTCAGTATTGTCTATAGTTAAAGAAGCGCCTACAACTTGCTGCAACCTGCGGTTTATTTTTTGAGCCACAGGCGTAGCACCTTCAACCTGTGGGATGTTAATAAAGACAATTGCATTTTCTTGTGTGGTAATGTTTTTTTCGGTAAATACCAATGCCTGTTGTTCAGTACACGAGTTAAAAATACCCCCGATAAGTAAAATGATTAAACCTACTTTTTTCATGTAGAACGAATTAGAGCTCAAAGGTAATTATTGCTTTTGATACAATCGAATTAAAAAGCTACTTTTGTAAAAAACAAGATGATGAAATTCAACACAAAAACCATACACGGCGGACAAACACATGATCCGGCTTACGGAGCGGTAATGCCGCCAATTTATCAAACTTCCACCTATGCACAAACCACGCCCGGCGGACACAAAGGCTTTGAATACTCCCGAACCCATAATCCTACCCGAAAAGCACTGGAAAATGCTTTGGCCAGTATTGAAAACGGAACCTATGGGTTAGCTTTTGCCTCCGGCCTTGCCGCCATTGATGCGGTAATGAAACTGCTGAAGCCCGGTGATGAAGTGATTTCTACCAATGATTTATACGGAGGAACCTACCGCTTGTTTACCAAAATTTTCCAAGACTTTGGAATCACTTTCCACTTTGTGGGAATGCAGGACGTAAAAGCAATAGAAGAACGTATAAATGCCAATACCAAATTAATTTGGGTTGAAACGCCTACCAATCCAATGATGAATATAATTGACATTCAAGCTTGCACGGCTATAGCCAAAAAACACAACCTGCTGCTAGCTGTAGACAATACTTTTGCCACACCCTATTTGCAGCAACCGCTGGACTTTGGAGCAGATATTGTGATGCATTCGGCTACCAAATACCTTGGCGGTCATAGCGATGTGGTTATGGGAGCCTTAATTGTCAATGACAATGCACTGGCAGAAAAACTTTACTTTATTCAAAATGCCAGCGGAGCCGTTTCAGGTCCTCAGGATAGTTTTCTGGTGTTGAGAGGAATAAAAACACTGCACGTTAGAATGCAGCGCCATTGTGAAAACGGAAAAGCCATTGCTGAATTTTTACAAAAACACCCCAAGGTAGAAAAGGTGTTTTGGCCCGGACTTAAAAATCATCCAAACCACAAAATAGCCAAGGCACAAATGAAAGATTTTGGCGGCATGGTATCGTTTACCACAAAAGATAATAATTACAAGGACGCCATAAAAACGGTAGAAAGATTAAAGGTGTTTACCCTGGCCGAATCCTTGGGCGGTGTGGAATCTCTGGCCGGGCATCCGGCAAGCATGACCCATGCCAGTATTCCAAAACTCGAACGCGAAAAAACAGGCGTGTTAGATTCACTTATACGATTAAGTGTGGGCATTGAAGATATTGACGATTTAATTGCAGATTTAGAACAGGCATTGGCCTAAATTAAAAAAGAGCGACCTTCCTAAGATCGCTCTTTTTTTAAATATTTTGTATACAGATTTAATCGAGATAATAGATATAACCAAAATTCAACCAAACCAGCCAGTCGTTAAACTTGTTGTAGCTTAACTGGTGGTTAAAGCCGTCAATCCAATCGCTGAAATAGTATTGCCATCTTAAATCCAGCATTAAATCAGACAGGGTAGTTAATTTATAGCGAACTCCAATGCTGGTAACCATGGACCAGGCACTGATGTTTTCTGTTTTAATAGGATACTCGCGTTGTTCGCCGGCAGGTACAGGCGGAAGCCCTTGATCGTTGGCGTACCAAAACTCGTAAATATTATCGGCGACAAATACGTTTCCGTTTCCATAGGTGGTACTAGCCTGCGGATTTGATGAAGTCCAATGTACCCCTAAACTGACAAATGGAGCAAACCGATAGGCAAAAGCTTGAAAAGAGCGAATGCTCAAAGGAAAATATTCCAACTGCATCCCGATATCAAAATTTTCCGCTACACCACTGTGTGCTCTTAATTTATCTGCATTTTCACCGGTTCGGTTGTTTTGAACAAATTTTCCGTGATGATCTAAATTGGTATAATTCCAGGAAATCTCACTTCTTAATTTAAAGTGGTCATTAAAAAAAGTATCGGTAGTATAACAATTACAATCGGCACTGTAAGCAAAACTGATGTAGTGAATAAGCCCAATACCAATACCTGAATTCCCGAGGTTTGTGCGCTCGTCATTGCGTTGCCCAAAATCTGACCGGAATTCAACAGGTCCTACAATAGCTCCAATTTCGTGTGAAAAACCCAGTTGAGAAAAGGAAGTTTTTGCAAGGAACATAGCGACAATAAATACAAACAATCGTTTAATGCTAAACATAGTTGGGAATTATTTATAAACAAAGGATTACCTTCAAGCAAACAAATATATGAAAATCATTTAATAAACAAATTTTTTTAATTTGCCCTCTTGAAGCGACATCAAGGAAAACTTTACAAAGCCGTGAAATTCAAAAATAATAACACTAAAAATTAAAGATAACGTATATTTGTACTGTAAATTACACTAGTAAATTAAGAATAACATAATTTCAACACTTAATGAAAAACTCAATAGAAGTATTTTTAGATCAGGTAAAAGAAAGAGACGGACATGAACCGGAATTTTTACAAGCTGTAAAAGAGGTTGCAGAAACCGTGATTCCTTTTATTGAAAACAACCCAAAGTATCAAGGAAAAATGTTACTGGAGCGCATGGTAGAACCCGAGCGCACCATTATATTTAGAGTGCCGTGGATTGACGATCAAGGCAATACACAAGTAAACAGAGGTTACCGCGTAGAATTCAATTCGGCTATCGGACCTTACAAAGGCGGCTTGCGGTTTCATCCGTCGGTAAACTTAAGCATCCTTAAATTCTTAGGATTTGAACAAGTTTTTAAAAACTCTTTGACCACACTACCAATGGGTGGCGGAAAAGGCGGAAGTGATTTTAACCCAAAAGGAAAAAGCGACAATGAAGTTATGCGTTTTTGCCAGTCGTTTATGACCGAGCTGGCAAAACACATTGGACCAAACACCGATGTTCCTGCCGGAGATATTGGAGTAGGAGCAAGAGAAATCGGCTACATGTTCGGGCAGTATAAGCGCTTGCGCAATGAATTTACCGGAGTACTGACCGGCAAAGGGCTGTCCTATGGAGGTTCTTTAATTCGCCCAGAAGCTACGGGGTATGGCTGCGTGTATTTTGCGAAAAATATGCTGGCTACGAAAAACAATTCGTTTAAAGACAAAACGGTTGCTATTTCCGGATCGGGAAATGTGGCACAATTCGCCTGTGAAAAAGCAACTCAGCTTGGAGCAAAAGTGCTTACCATGTCAGATTCCTCAGGGTACATTTTTGATAAAGACGGAATAAATGCTGAAAAACTGGCGTTTATCATGGAAATTAAAAATATAAAAAGAGGCAGAATCAGTGAGTATACTGAAAAATATCCGGCAGCAACTTACCACGAAGGAAAAAGGCCTTGGAATACCGTTTGCGATATTGCCTTACCCTGCGCAACACAAAACGAGCTGAATGAAGAGGAAGCCAAACAGCTTATTCAAAACGGAGTTATTGCCGTTGCCGAAGGAGCAAATATGCCAACTACTCCGGAAGCCATAGAAGCTTTCCAAAAAGCAAAAATACTGTTTTCTCCGGGGAAAGCCTCAAATGCCGGTGGCGTGGCAACTTCCGGTCTGGAAATGAGCCAAAATTCATTGCGACTAAGCTGGACACGTGAAGAAGTTGATGAAAAGCTGAACCACATTATGAACGATATACATGCAGCTTGCGTAAAATATGGAAAAAGAGAAGACGGCTACATTGACTACGTAAAAGGCGCTAATGTTGCAGGCTTTGTAAAAGTGGCCGATGCCATGCTGGCACAAGGAGCAGTATAAGGATAGCATAACATTCTTTTTAAAAGCTCACTTACACAGGTGAGCTTTTTCTTTATATTATTTTGAATAGAAATACGTTATTAAAATATCTTGAACTTATATTTGTGATTATGAAAAAAGTGCTGACCTTTTTTGTTTTGTTGTTTTCAATCTCAGCCCTTGCACAGGATTATTCAGATTTGTGGAAAGGCTACTTTTCATATTACAATGTAAAAGATGTAGTGGCAGGAAACAATAAGCTGTATGCCGCTTCAGAAAATGCGGTGTTTGCCTACGATTTTTCTACGCGACAGATTGAACAATTAACAACGGTCAACGGACTTTCCGGGGAAACCATTGCCACTATACATTACAGCAACTCCTACGAATTGTTACTGATTGGTTACGAAAACGGGCTTATTGAAATTATATTTGATGCAAATGAAAATGTACTTACCGTTGTAGACATACTTAACAAGCCTACCATTCCGCCCAACAATAAAAAAATAAACCATTTTAATGAGCACAACAATACCATTTATATAGCTACTGATTATGGAATTTCAGTGTACGATTTGGAAAACCTGGAATTTGGAGACACCTATTATATTGGTAATTTTGGCACACAAATAAGGGTCAGGCAAACCACAATAAGCAACGGATATATTTATGCCGCTTGTTTGGACGGAAACGGCTTAAAAAAAGCCGACTTGACAAGTTCAAACCTGATAAACTTTCAAGAGTGGCCACAAGCTGTGGCCGGAAACTTTCTTTCGGTTCAGGCTATCCAAAACAAACTTTATGCGTTTAGAGCAAACTTAGCGGTGATAGAAGTGCAACCTGACAATACGTCTAGTACAGTTTATACATTTAATATGCAAGTGCTTGATGTTAAGCAAGCTGCAGATAAACTACTGGCAGCAACCCGAGAAGATGTGTATGTTTTTGATGAAAATTTCAACCTGAACACACAAATCAACATTGAACCTACTAATGCAGAGCAGTTTACTTCTGTGGCATATTATGCAGACGATGTATATATAGGGACAACCAATTTTGGAGTGCTACATACTGTAAACCCATCGGAATTTGAAGAAATAAGACCCGATGGACCCTTGCTGAACAACCCGTTTTCGCTTAGAGCCGGACCCAACAACCTATGGGTTACCTATGGAGATTACAGCCTTTTCTATAATCCGTATCCGTTAAGACAACGCGGGATAAGTCATCTAGTCAATGAAGAGTGGGTTAATATCCCTTACGACAGTGTTTTAGGTGCCAGAAACTTAAACACTATTTCTATCAACCCAATGGATCCCGGACAAGTATTTATCAGTTCCTTTCTGGATGGATTACTGGAAGTAAACAATAACGAAGCCACACAGCTGTTCAATCAGTTTAATAGCGGACTGGAATCTATAGATAATCCAAACCAACCTAGTGATATCCGGCTAAGTGCCACAAATTTTGACACTCAGGGAATATTGTGGACAGCCACCGGAAGGGTAGACAAACCTTTGAAATCATACAATCCTGCATCGGGGCAATGGCAGGGCTATCCTTTTGATGATATTTTTAACAACCCTTTTGAAAATGAATGGGGATATAGCGACCTGGAAATCGACAGAAACGGAAACAAATGGTTGGGAGGATACAACAGCGGAGTAATAGGAGTTTCAGCAGATGGCTCAACACAAAGAATACTGAACAGCGAAGAGCAAAACATGCCTTCCGCTTACGTAACGGCACTAGCCATAGATCAGCGTAACCAATTATGGATAGGGACCTTATACGGTATTAGAGTATTGTACAATACGGCCGGATTTTTTGATAACAACGAACCGGTAGCTAGCTCAATCATTATTCTTGAAGACGGAATTCCCAGTGAGCTACTGTATCAACAATTTATTTCCACGATAGCCGTAGATGGATCCAACAACAAATGGGTAGGCACCATTGGTACGGGAGTATTTTATTTTTCGGCAGACGGACAGGAAACCATTTATCATTTCACCACAGAAAACTCCCCATTGCCTTCAAACAATATTACCGATATCGCCATAGATAACACCAATGGAATTGTTTATTTTGCTACAGACAAAGGACTCTTGTCCTTCAGTTCGGGAAGTTCGGGCACCAAAGACAATTTAAGCCAGGCATTTATTTATCCAAACCCCGTAAGACCCGGATTTAATGTAGTAGAAGAAAAAGTGAAAATCAAAGACATTTCCGATAATGTTAATATTAAAATTGTAGATATAGAAGGCAATCTGGTAGCCGAAGCACAATCAAGAACAAACCTTAGGTATAAAGGCTACAATCTTGAAATAGATGGAGGTACAGCCTATTGGAACGGAAAAAACATGGCCAATAATATTGTGTCATCCGGGGTGTATTTAGTAATGCTTTCCGATTTGGACACCTTGGAAACCAAGGTACTAAAAGTCATGATTATAAGGTGACATGTTACAAAAAATTGACGCCATAGTACTTTCGAAACTCAAGTACGGAGAAAGTGATTTAATTGTAAAATGCTTTACCAAACAGCGCGGCACAGAAACCTATTTACTCAAAAGAATTTTAGCCAGTAAGAAAGGAAAACTTAAAACGGCATTTTTTACTCCGTTAACACAGCTGGTTGTAGAAGAACATTACCGAGAGAATGCCTCATTGCAGCGCATAACTGAAGCAAAACCCAGCTACACCTATTACACCTTACACACACAGGTAACCAAAAGCGCCATGGCTATGTTTTTAGGGGAAACCTTAAGTTTAGTGCTAAAAGAAGAAAAGCAAAACGAAGCCTTGTACGAGTATTTGTCCACTACGCTACAACTTTTGGATCAGGAGGATGCTTTTGCCAATTTTCATTTGCTTTTTTTGGTAAAACTGACCAAGTACATTGGCTTTTATCCCAAGGTAACTCAGGAAAACACCTTATTTTTTAATATTAGTGACGGGCATTTTGAAAGTGTAAGTAAAGGAAGTCACAGCATTTCCGGAGATAATGTTTTTTTACTAAAACAATTGTTGGGCACAAATTTTGATGAGGTTAAAGAAATTAAAATTAACCGCACAAGAAGACAAGCCTTCTTGAGTATGATTTTACATTATTTTGAATATCATGTCCCCGGATTTAAAAAACCCAAATCGTTAGAAATTGTAAATAGCCTGTTTAACTAACAAACCAAAATGAAAATCTCGTTCGCTTTTCTTTTCTTTCTGATTTCCACCTATTTTTTAACGGCTCAAAATATTCAGGTTTTAGATCAAACAACAAAAACCCCGATTGCCGGAGTGCATGTTTTTAATTTAAAAAGAACCAAAGCGCTTAGTACAGATGCTCGTGGAGTCGTTTCATTAGATACCTTTTCGACTAAAGAAATAATTGTATTTAGAAATTTGTTTTATGCCAGATTTGAAACTACCAAACAAGAAATATATGAAAAGGGGAATAAGGTTTACCTGAAGGAAAACATTGAAAGTCTTGGTGAAATAGTGCTTTCGGCCTCACGTTTTGAACAAAACAAAAGAGAAGTCCCCCAAAAAATTATTAGCGCAAATGCGCAAACAATACGTTTTGTAAATCCGCAAACCAGCGCAGATTTACTGGAATCCACAGGAAATGTGTATGTTCAGAAAAGTCAATTGGGCGGCGGAAGCCCGATGATAAGAGGGTTATCTACAAACCGATTACTTCTTACTGTAGATGGTGTGCGAATGAACAATGCCATTTTTAGAGGCGGAAACCTGCAAAATGTAATTTCTATAGATCCGTTTTCGTTGAAAAATACGGAAGTCATTCTGGGTTCAGGCGCGGTAATTTATGGTAGTGATGCCATAGGCGGAGTAATGAGTTTTTACACCAAAGTGCCACAATTGTCCTACAAAGACAGCATGTATGTAAAAGTGAACAATACGGTAAGGTATGCATCGGCAAACAGTGAAAAAACGGCACATACCGACCTCAATTTCGGATTTAATAAATGGGCATCGCTTACCAGCTTTACCTATTCGGTTTTTGATGATTTAAGAATGGGGAAGTATGGTCCCGATGAATACTTAAGAACAGAGTACGTAGAAACAATCCAGGGTCAAGACACTATTCTGCAAAATAAAAATCCAAAAATTCAAAAACCAACAGGGTATAGCCAGTGGAACCTGATGCAAAAGCTGCGGTATGAACCCAATGAAAAAACAGCGTATAACCTAGGACTAATCTATTCAACAACATCATCCTACCCAAGGTATGACCGTTTGTTGCGTTACCGAAACGATACGCTACGCTCAGCCCTATGGCAATATGGACCACAGCAATGGTTTTTGGGGTATATGCAGGTTACGGTAAACAACAGTGGCTCTAACCTGTATGATAAACTACAAGTAACTACGGCTTATCAAAATTTTAAAGAAAGCAGACTTGACAGAGATTTCAACTCGCCGCTTAAGAGTATTCGCAAAGAAGCTGTGGATGCCATTTCAGCGACAATTGATTTGGAAAAAAAGCTGTCCGACAAAACAGAACTGTTTTACGGAGCTGAATATATTTACAATAAAGTACACTCTGAAGGAAGTGAAGAAAACATCTCAAACAATGAAGTCACTCAAACCGTTTCCCGTTATCCGGACGGCTCAAACTGGCAATCGGCAGCAGTTTACGGGCATGTGAAATTTAAACCTAATGAAAAATTTGTGCTACAATCAGGTGTAAGGTATAATTATATTCACATGGCTGCAGACTTCACCCAAAACAATCAATACCTTAACCTTCCATTTGAAAAAACAAAAATAAATTCGGGCGCATTAACAGGATCGGCAGGAATAAGCTGGAAACCCATAAATCTTTTACAGTGGAACCTGAACTTCACTTCAGCGTTTAGAGCACCAAATATAGACGATATAGGTAAAGTTTTTGACTCTGAACCCGGAGCCGTTGTGGTGCCCAACAACAATTTAAAACCCGAATACGCGTATAATGGAGAAGCAGGAGTTAGGCTGAACTTTAACGACAAGGTTATTTTAAAAACAGCACTGTACTATACCCATTTAAACAACGCGTTGGTACGACGCAATTTTGAGTTAAACGGAGAAACTCAAATCATGTATGCGGGAGAAATGAGCACGGTACAAGCCATTCAAAATGCTGCAAAGGCTTGGATATACGGTTTTGAAGCCGATCTTGAAATTTTGTTCACAAGCAAACTTAAACTGCAAGCACAGTACAATATTGTTAAGGGAACAGAACAAGACGATAGCGGTGTTGAAGTGCCCGTCAGGCATGCACCACCGGCTTTTGGAAATACACACATTATATGGGAATCGGAACGGATTAAACTGGATGTATTTGCACAGTACAACGGCGAGTTGGCTTACAATGAATTAACCCCTTCAGAAATAGCCAAAGATTTTCTTTATGCAAAAGATGCAAACGGAAATCCGTACATGCCATCTTGGTACACGCTTAATGCAAGAGCGCAAAGCAAGTTAAACGAAAACACCTACTTAACCTTAGGCTTGGAAAATATAACCGATCAACGATACAAAACCTATTCTTCGGGAATAGCTTCACCGGGAAGAAATTTTATAGTTTCTATAACCTATAGCTTGTAAAAGTTAATTTTTAATAGCTTTTTTCACTAAGATTTGCCCATTTGACAGGGTGACTTTGGCTATATACGCCGATTGGTTTAGTTGAGGTAAAAAGTAAATTTCCTCTTTATGAGAACCTTCCAACTGATAGAGTACTCTTCCGAGTAAATCTATAATTTCTACCTTAGAAATCAAATGTTGACCTTCTACCTTAAATTTAACTGAACCCTCGGGTAGGTTAATAACAGAGAGAATATTATTTGACAAAACAGGGTCATTTACAGAAAGACTTTCATTTCGGAAAACAAGTTCAAAGCGGTCGTTAAACTGCCCCGAAGCGGAAGTAAATTCATAAGGAGCTTCAGAAAGATTGTAGGTTAGACCTAAAAGATTGTCTTTTAAATAAATTTTTTGGGTGGTAGCTTCAAATAATCCTTCTACATCTGCAAGGGCTATATAGAAATTTCCGGCTGATTCCACATTTAGTCCCAAAGGAATACGATCATCAGTAGTAAAAGGCAGTGCTCTGCCCTGAATAATAAAGAATTCCTCATCTATCAGCGAGTAAATTTTAGTTTTATCAGCGGGAGTTACCGCATCAAAAAGCCGGTCTTTTTGCATTGTAGCTTCTGAAGCATAACCTACCAAGATGGTATTCATAATATCGTAATTGGCACTGTACAAGTTGAGCCAGATTTTGTGTTTTTCGCCGGGTTCTTCCGAGGTTCTGAAAAATTGAGAGTTATCATTCACCACATTTCGCATTGCGTTAGTGAACAGCACGTTTTCGGTTGCCGGACCGGCAGTATTGTTGCTTGGGGTAGTTTCAAGCATATTGACCATAAAACTTTGGCCGGCACCAATATAACCGTTAAATCCGCCCGGAGTTGATGAACCCATACTGTTGTAGGCCACATAATCCGATTCGTAATAGTTTGAGCCATCAGCAAAGTTGTCGTAAAAAGGATCTACACTGGAATCCGGTTGGGTAAGATGCCTCCATAAGTAAACAAAACCGTCAAGGTTGTCATTTTCAGTTAGAAAATCAATAGCGTTTATAGCAGACGGATAAGGGTTTCCTACCAAGTTCCAGTTGTCATCAAAGTCTTCTATGGGTTGTCCGTTAGGTGTAGAGCTACCCGGAATGGAAGCCGTAATGTTTCCGCGCGAGATAGGCACCGTAAGCGTACCGTTGTTTGGTTTTCCGGTTACGGCATCACCGGTAAAAGTGGCCGTAAACGGAGTAACTGAAGAGGAATAACCACCGGGTGCACGTATAATATACCCTTGCCCCACAGACATACTTTGACCAGTTGCATTAACCCAGTCGCCTTGACCTCCGTTAGCATTAGCTATGGTAGGGTTCCATTGGTAAATATGGCTAGAGGTAGAGAACACATCATTGACATTAAATTGATTTACCGGTGAAGACCAGTAGACGTAATCTAAAGCGCGCATTTGAGTGGTGCGATCCATGATGATGTTTCCAACATTGGTATTCGTGCCATCACCCAGTTGAACTAAAGAGCCGCTGTTTTCAATATAAAATGTACCGTTATTGGTTACCCTTTGGTTTACAAATACATAATCATTACTGTTTACGTGTAAGGTTTTTGAGGAATTAATAGTTAAATCGCCGTTAACGTGTAAATTATTGGATTGTGAGGTTTCAAAATCATTGTTCAAAATAACATGGTAAAACTCTTCTGACTGAAACGCGGGAGGTGTAGGTGGAACGCCGTAATATATAGTCTGAACACCACTGCCGGTAAATACAACGGTACCGTTGCCTTCGTTAAAAGAAGATTCATCCACACTATTGCTCCAATGGCCGTATAGATGTAATACAGAGGTATTGTCGGGCATACTCAACATATAGGTGTTGCTTTCTAAAGTCATGTCGTTACACGCGGCAAGATTGTTGTATTTGGCTGCATGTACTGAACTACTTGGGTTAATAACACAATGATTTACCGAAAGGTTGTTTACTTGCACATTTACTGTGGCATCCGGTACGGTAAAGTTTTGCCAGTTGCGACAATCAAACCAATCGGTACTGATGCTGCCTTTCCACTGTCCTTCAACACTGTCGTTAGAAGTAATGGTAAAGGTATCGTTGCAGGTGAAATTTACCTCGTCATACTGCTGGCTGATTCCGCTGCCACTTTGAATATCCCAGTTTGCACTTATATCCGTAATTGCAGACAGTATTTCATATTGCGTTCCTGTTTTATCGCCGTAATAGAATCCAAAAAATTGACTTTCAGAAGTTGGACCGGTTTCCAGATACAAACATTCTATATCCGGATGAATTCGGGATACCCTTTGTCCGCCTGCATTTCCGTCATCTGCCAATGACTGAAAATAACCTTTGGTTTGTAAACCGCCAAATACCGTTCCGTCAAAAGTTCGGTACAAATCAGCATTCGTTCCATTATCGGCACCATCGGCTTCTGTCATAACCGCTGAAAAAGTTCCTTGCATTAACCACATAGCATCAGGGGCTGAGGTACTTATATTTCCGGCATTAAAATGAGTAGTATCTATAGAAAACTCAGAATTTACAGCGATACCATTCACGCTGATAGATACAATAGAACCATCGCCCTGAGTTTCAACACATATAATGCTTCCTTTGGGAATATCGGAACAGCCGGAATACTGAATACTGGCATAAGGTGGATCAGCATCAAAATTGGCTCCGCAATTGTACCATTTTCCGGTACTTACATTGGCCGGATCATTCCATTCATAAAGCAAATTGGCCATAATGAATGCTGTGCCGGGACCAATGTCAACCATGGTTAAAATGGAATATTTGTCATTTGGGCCGTTTATATAACTGTCAAAACCCACAAAAACCAAATCTCCGGGATTAAAAGTAGTCGGTCCTGAACCACCACTTGTACTTGCTGTAGTTGAAGTGCTTACGCCGCTACTCCAGACAGTTCCTACGCGGATAAAAATTTCGAAATGATAGGTGTCTCCATTGGTTAATCCGGTGATGGTAGCCGTGTTTGCATCGCCTTTATACACCACATATTCACCGCCGGATATGGCCGTTCCTGAGCCAAAAATCGTATCGGCCGTATAGGCTGAGCCGTCACCCGATGGGGTTGCCGTTACGGCATTTCCGTTTCGGGCCACTATCAGTACTTCTTCATAACAAGCAGGTAATATCCAGGTTAATTCAATATCGCCACAGCGGTTGTAGGACGAAAAAGTGCCTGCATTAAGTACAGTAGCATTATAGGTTGCTGAAGAGGTAACTCCCGCGGTCCATGAGTTGCCTATTCGTGAAAATAAAGTAAAGTAGTAAGTGGCGCCGCTTGTTAAGCCGGTAACCGTAACCGACTCGCCGGTACCTTCGTAAACATTAAATTCGCCGGGGACAAGTTCGGTGCCTGAACCAAAGATACTGTCGGCGATATAGGTTGAACCGTCACCCGTAGGAACTGCAGTAACCGGACTGCCTTGACGGGCAACCAGCATAACTTCTTCGGCGCAATTTAAATCCCAATTCAAACTGATGCCGCCACAGCCGTTGCTGGCCAGAAAATTACCGGCATCCTCCGGAGTTGAGCAATGGTAACAGGTCCAACTTAAATCATCAATAGCCACTCTGTCGCCACTTTCGGAAAGAGGACCAATTTCTATACTAACATTACCAAAAACATTAATTCCGGTTATTGTTGTCGTTTGTACGGTGTCATCATAAGGGATACTTCCTACACTTATACCATTAACAAGTAAATTTAAAGTTCCTGAACCACCGGCATATTTTCTTTGCGTGGTAATAGTTAGCTCTTCGATACCGTTTGGGTATACGCCACTGGTTAGGGTTCCATTTCTGATGGTTATCGCTTTTCCGGTTATTGTTTGGTCTGTTCGTGCGCCAGTTGCCGTCCAACCAACGCCGTTATCGCCTGTCCAGTTTCGGGTAAGATAGCTTCCCGTACTACTTGTGGGGATGTTTTCAAAAGATTCACTGCCGCAAATATTATCGGCAGGAATAACGTATAGAATGCCGTTGTTGTTAGTGGCATCCCAAAAATTACCCAAATTATCAGCTTGAATACCGCCATAGGAATAATCACTTCCGTTCAACTGAAATCTGCTGGCAAAATAATAGGTTCCGTCAGCGAGAGCCGAACCTATTTCAGCAGTGTATTGATCGTTGTTTCCAAAATCAGAATCATAAGTTGCCGGTATCCATGTCCAACCGGTATCGTCCCAAGGCTGATGGTTTACACCGAGGGTAGTGTAGCCAATCCATGCTAAAACATTAGCTCCCTGACCCGGACTGTCTGTTACTCCGGGCTCATAGGCTTGCGCATATACGGTAAATGCATCACCTTCAGTTATGGTAGCTGTTTTGGGGTAGTCCACATTACAAAAGTTTACCTGATCGGCAGTAAGGGTTAAAGCTCCATTTACATTTGTAGTTCCGTCCCAAAATCCACCGCCGCCGGCATTGTAACCGCCGTATCTGAATGGACCTCCGTTTAACTGAAAACGACTGGCGTAGTAATAGGTTCCGGAGGTTGGAATTATCGAACCTATATCGGCGCGGTATTCGTCATTATTTCCGCTGTCGACATTGTAGGTCGCCGGAATCCAGGTCCAGCTGGCGTCGTTTGGGTTTATGTTGGACGTGTTGTATCCAATCCACGCGGTAATTCCTGCAGCTTGTCCGGCACTGTCGGTAAGTCCCGCTTCGTAAAC
>DASRWB010000032.1:0-122254 GCA_035654775.1 Flavobacteriaceae bacterium
AGCCTATCCTGATGTTGCGGCGCCAGGATATGCAAGTTGTCTATAGCGCCCAATTCTGAGAATACATAGGACACCAGTTCGTGTTCCCGTTGCAGCATTTGGCTTACTCCCATTTGCTCTTTCAGTTTGATGGCGAGTGCGGTTTTTATGGTTTGGAGGAATGCCGGTGTACCGCCATCTTCCCGTTCTTCTATATTGTCGATATACTTGTGTTCGCCCCAGGGATTGGTCCAGCTCACGGTACCGCCACCGGGACAATCGGGAATCATGTTTTTGTAGAGCTTCTTGTTGAAAAGCAATACGCCACAGGAACCGGGACCGCCTAAAAACTTATGCGGGGAAAAGAAAATGGCATCCAGGTAGGCTTCTTCATCTGCCGGATGCATATCGATATCCACGTAAGGCGCGGCACAGGCAAAATCGACAAAACACACGCCGCCATGGGCATGCATGAGTTTAGCCACCTCATGGTACGGAGTTTGAATACCGGTAACATTAGAGCCTCCGGTAATAGACGCTATTTTTAGGGTATGTTCACGATAGGTTTCAAGCAGGGTTTTTAAATTCTCCAAACTGAAGAGTCCTTCCGGTCCGGGAGGAATCACTTCCACTTTGGCCATGGTTTCCAGCCAGGAAGTTTGATTGGAATGATGCTCCATGTGGGTGACAAAAACCACGGGGCGCATTTCGTCGGGCACCTGCGTAAACTGTTGGAGGTTTTCGGGGATTTTAAGTCCTAATATACGCTGAAACTTATTGACCACACCGGTCATTCCGTTTCCGGAAATAAGCAAGACATCGTCGTCGTTGCTGTTGACGTGCTTTTTAATGATGTGCTTGGCCTGATGGTAGGCCGTAGTCATGGCGGTACCGGATTCGGTAGTTTCGGTATGGGTATTGGCCACGAAGGGCCCAAAATCGTTGAGTATTTTTTCTTCAATAGGCCGGTATAGTCTTCCCGAGGCTGTCCAGTCGGTATAAATCATTTTTTGGGAACCGTAGGGTGTTTCAAATACCTGGTCGATGCCCACAATATGCTTTCGGAACGCGTTAAAGTGCTGTTCCAGCGCAGTGGGAATGGGAGTTGCTTTATCGGTAGAAATCATATAGCCTGTTTATAAGGTAAAGGTACTAAATATTTGCAAGGGCTTTTATTTCGCTTATGATTTTATCGGCCAGCGCCTCTGCCTCCTGCTGTGTAGGAGCTTCGGTATAGATACGGATGATGGGCTCGGTGTTGCTTTTACGCAGGTGCACCCAACTGGTTTCAAAATCAATCTTTACACCGTCAATCGTGGATAAGCGTTCCTTTTGATAGGCCTGTTCCATGGCTTTTAAAATAGCGTCCACATCCAAGGCTGGGGTGAGTTCTATTTTCTTTTTACTCATAAAATAGTCCGGATAGCTCGCTCTTAAGGCACTCATGGGCATTTGTTTTTCAGCCAACAAGCTCAAGAACAACGCAATCCCGACCAAGGCATCGCGACCGTAGTGCAATTCCGGATAAATAATTCCGCCATTGCCTTCACCGCCAATAACGGCGTTGTTTTTCTTCATCCATTCCACCACATGCACCTCACCTACGGCACTGGCCTGATAGGTACCGCCGTGTTTTTCGGTGATGTCGCGCAAGGCTCGTGTAGAGCTCATGTTGCTTACCGTATTCCCGGGCGTGTGACTCAGTACATAATCGGCCACGGCAACCAGCGTGTATTCCTCACCAAACATATTGCCTTTTTCGTCTATAAAAGCCAGTCGGTCTACATCCGGGTCGACTACAATACCCAAATCGGCATGTTCTTTCACTACTCTTTCAGACAAGTCTGTCAAGTGTTCTTTAAGCGGTTCGGGGTTATGCGGAAAATGGCCGGTGGGTTCGCAGTATAACTTTACTACGTGCACACCCAAACGTTCGAGAAGCAACGGAACTGCAAGGCCTCCGGAGGAGTTTACCCCATCGACAACCACTTTAAAGTTTGCCTTTTCAATATTTTTTTTATTGACCAAGGGCAAGGCTAAAATCTCATCGATATGCAGGTCTATATAGGCTTCGTTTTTAGTGATTCGGCCTAAAGAATCAATATTGCTAAACGTTAAAGCATTGCTTTCAGACAGGTCAACAATACTTTTTCCTTCATCGGCATTTAAAAATTCGCCTTTACTATTAAGCAGTTTAAGCGCGTTCCACTGTTTGGGGTTATGGCTGGCCGTAAGGATAATTCCGCCGTCGGCATGTTCCATAGGCACGGCCATTTCTACCGTGGGTGTGGTAGACAATCCCACATCTACTACATGTATTCCCATAGCCACGAGGGTTTGCATCACCAACTGTTGAATCATTTCACCCGAAATACGGGCATCGCGTCCCACGACCACGTGGTACTCATTTTTATTGCGTTGGGTTTTTATCCATGCACCGTAGGCTGCCGTAAATTTAACGACATCAATGGGTGTTAAGTTATCCGCCGCTTTACCTCCAATAGTACCGCGAATACCGGATATGGATTTTATTAAGGTCATCGATTCAAAATTTTTAGCAAATATACAATTCCCAAACGGGATATCTTTACAGATAGATTTGTAAATTACGCCCATGAACTTTTTGGCCCATATTTACTTATCGGGAGACGACACCTTGGTAGCCATTGGGAACTTTATAGCCGACGGCATCAAAGGTAAAGATTATAAAACGTATCCCAAAGCGGTGCAAACCGGTATTTTGTTGCACCGAGCCATAGATACGTATACCGACGCACATCCTGTGGTTAGAAAAAGTACCAAACGGCTTCATGAAAACTACGGGCATTATTCAGGCGTTATAGTCGATATTTTATACGATCATTTTTTGGCCAAAAACTGGGAGAAATACGCTACGGTTCCCTTGCCTGTTTTCGCTGAACGGTTTTACGATACCCTGGAAGACAATTATGTCCTATTGCCGCATCGAATCAAACACCTGATGCCTTACATGATTGCAGACAACTGGCTGGTGAGTTATGCCTCCACCGAAGGCATAGCCAAGGTTCTGGAAGGGATGAACCGGCGCACAAAGAATGTTTCAGGTATGCACAAGGCAGTTGAAGAACTGGAACTTTTTTATTCAGAATTTGAAACGGAATTCAGTATGTTTTTTGATGACCTTATTGCCTATTCCAAAGCAAAGCTTAACACCTTATCCGCCAAGAAAAAACACGGATAACTTGGCTTTGTTTTTCTGCATGCATTGCCAGATACCCATAAGTTTTTGTATATTGAACTACGTATCGTTCAAGGTATTGTATGTTTAATCGGCGATACGTCTTGTTTATGAAACTAAATCACACCATAAAACTGATTTTGGGGCTGTTGCTATTTTTGGTACTTCCCAGCGGGTTGTTTTTTACCTTTATCTACTTCAAGTACGACGAGCCCGTACCTACAGGTATTCAAGGGAAGCAAGCCGATTCATTGGCCCGGCAAATGCTGGACGCATTAAACTATCCGGCGTTTTTAAATACAAACCACCTAGAATGGACCTACAAGTATCGCAGGCATTACAAATGGGATAGAAAAAAAGGTGTTTGTACGGTATACTGGGATGAATACAAAGTACAGCTTCATTTTCACGACAGCACACAAAGCCAAGCCTATGTACACAACTTTAAAGTAATTGACGACAAAGCCACACAACTGATACAGAAGGCGAAAGCCCATTTCAGAAATGATTCCTTTTGGTTGTTAGAGCCTTACCGCGTTATGGACAGTACCAATACCCGAAGCCTGGTTACCACTGAAAACAATGAACCGGCCTTGCTGGTAAAGACCAAAAACAGCGGTTTGGCTTCAAACGATACCTACTTGTGGACATTTGACCGCGACGGAAAACCTAAAAGCTGTAAAATATGGACTTCAAAGTTGCCCATTGGCGGTATAGAAGCCAGCTGGAACAACTGGACAACCACAAACAGTGGTGCAGTATTGCCTTACGCTCACGAAGTACTCTTTACCCGTATAGAGCTGAGCCATATTGCCGGAGACTACTAAACGCTTATGCTTTTTTATCGCCTACAAACTGCTGTTCTTTAAGCTTAAACAAAACATTAAACGTGGTTAAGCTGCCGTATATTCGGGTGATGTATTGCTGCAAGTCAATTTTTTCGTGTTCGTCAAGATTGCTGGAGTTGATCTTTTGTTCCATAACCCGCAAGCGGTCGCGTACCATCACGATTTTATGAAAAAAAGTATCTATGGGAATTTCCTTGTTTTGTAATGCGGTATCTCCGGGTTCTAAAACCAGCTTGCCACCTTTCCATTTATCCGCTATATAAACCGTTTCACTGGCATCGCTCCATTTTTTTAAGATTTCAACAAGGCTGCTTTCAATATCGAAAAAACTAACCGTATCCAAATCGTCATCAGCCGCTTCAATAACGTCAAACTCACTGTCTAAATCAATGGTTTCCAGTCCTTGCTCGATAAAGGTCACCCAATAGTGTTTGGCACTTACATTGGTAATTACTCCTTTGCCATATTCCGGGTGATTAATTCTTGAGCCTATTGCTAATAATTTCATACTTTTATCATTTAGAACACAATATTAAAAAATAAACTTTAAAAATTTAACTTCAAATGAAATATACCTTATCCAATACCATTGATAAACCTTTAAAAGAGGTTATGGAAAAATTTAATGATCCGGAAGGTGTTAAGCATTGGATGGAAGGCTTAAACCGAACCGAACCCGTTTCGGGAACTCCGGGAAAAGTAGGCGCTGTTACCGATTTTTACTTCCTTCATAAAAATAAAGAAATGAAAATAACCGAAACCATTTTGGAAGAAAACCTGCCGGAACAAATAAAATTTTCATACCAAAGCCCCATGGGAAGCAATGAAGTAGAAATGCGTTTTGAAGAACTTTCAAACAACAGTGTAAAGCAGACAAACAATACCTCTTTTGAACTTCAAGGTGCTATGAGAGTTATGGGCTTTTTTATTAAAGGCATGTTTAAAAAGCAATCCTTAAAATACATGAATGCCTTTAAGCAGTATGTCGAGCAATCGTAAAATAAACCACAGCGTAGGCCTGTTAGAACAAGCTAAAACTTTACCCTTATATAAGACACATTAATTTACTTAAATTGAATACATTACGATTAATATTGCTGTTGGTTTTTATCCCTCTTTTCTCGTTTCAATCTTCGGGAAAAAAAGTCACCTCTTCCAGCACAGCACTTTCTGTATTGTTTGTAGGCAACAGTCTTACCTATTCCAATAATCTACCGGAGCTTGTAAAAAAAGAAGCCGCTATAAAAGGAGTCACATTGCATTATAAAACACTGGCACTGCCAAATTATGCCCTTATTGACCACTGGAATCAAGGAACCCTTCAAAAAGAAATAAAAAGCAAGGCATATCAATGGGTAGTGGTTCAGCAAGGGCCGTCGTCGCAACCGTACGGCAGAGAAGTGCTTATGGAATACGGAACAAAAATAGACGCTTTGTGCAAGGAAAACAAGGCGCAATTGGCTTTCTTTATGGTTTGGCCTTCATTGGCACATTATCAAACTTTTGAAGGCGTAATTACAAATTATACTGACGCCGCGACACACACCGATGCACTTTTACTTCCGGTGGGTAAATACTGGAAAGCACACTTTGACGAGACGCAAAACTTTGACTATTATGCCGAAGATGGTTTTCACCCTTCAGAAAAAGGAAGTCAGGCAGCCGCCAAAATCATAGTTAACCATCTGCTAAACCTCAACTAAAGTGCCTTTGCATCAAACCTATACGACCCAACGATTGTTTATAAAACCTACTGAAAAAGAGGATGCGGCGTTTATTCTGGAACTTTTTAATACGCCCAAATGGAAGCAATTCATAGGAGACAGAAACCTAAAAACCATTACAGAGGCAGAAACCTACATCACTCAAAAAATGCTTCCACAAAGGGAACGATTGGGTTTTTCAAACTACACAGTGCTTCGAAAAAGTGACGGAATTAAAATAGGCACCTGCGGCCTTTACGACCGTGAAGGAGTACAAGGCATCGATTTAGGATTTGCCTTACTGCCTGCCTATGAAAAACAAGGCTATGCCTATGAAGCCTCAAAAAGAGTAATGGAAGCGGCCTTTTTTGATTTTGGCTACAAAACCCTCAGCGGAATAACGGTAAAAAATAATTACGCTTCGCAAGCCTTGTTGGAGAAGTTAGGTTTTATCAAGACAGGAACCCTAACACTTCCCAATGATAACACACCGCTTTTTCTTTATCAATTCACCTTTTCTGTTGAAGCTGAAAGTTAAAATACGTGGTATCATCCCATACTCTGAAAATTGTTGATGAATTGTAAATTACCCACTGCGCATTACTTCCTTTTTACAGGTAAATTAAGTACCTTTGCAACTTTGCCCGTTTAAAAAATCAGGCTTCTGTTTTATGACCCATTTTGAAGAATATATTGAGGTAAAAGGTGCGCGTGTCCATAACCTAAAAAACATAGATGTAAATATTCCCCGCGAAAAACTGGTAGTCATTACCGGTTTGTCCGGAAGCGGAAAATCCTCACTCGCCTTTGATACCATTTATGCCGAAGGACAACGCCGCTACATTGAAACTTTTTCGGCTTACGCCCGACAATTTCTAGGTAGCCTGGAACGTCCGGATGTAGATAAAATTGACGGCTTGTCGCCCGTAATTGCCATAGAACAAAAGACCACCAGCAAATCCCCACGTTCTACGGTAGGCACTATTACCGAAGTGTATGATTTTCTCAGACTATTGTTTGCCCGCGCCGGCGATGCCTATAGCTATAATACCGGTGAAAAAATGGTAAGCTACAGCGATGAACAAATAAAACAACTCATTCTTGAAGATTACAAGGACCAGCGCATTACAGTTTTAGCGCCAGTGGTAAGAGCCAGAAAAGGGCACTACCGCGAACTTTTTGAGCAAATTGCCAAGCAGGGTTTTGTTAAAGTAAGAACTGATGGTGAAATATGCGATTTAACCCACGGTATGAAACTGGACCGCTACGTAACGCATGATATTGAAATTGTAATTGACCGCTTAAAAATTGATCATGAGGTTGATAACGATAAACGCCTGACTGAAACCATCAATACTGCCATGTATCACGGTGATAACGTGCTTATGGTAATAGAACAAGACTCTCAGGAAGTGCGGTTTTTCAGTAGAAACCTGATGTGTCCAACCACAGGTATTTCCTACCCCAACCCGGAACCGAATAATTTTTCCTTTAATTCGCCCAAAGGCGCTTGTCCAAAATGCAACGGTATTGGGAAACTCTATCAGATAAACGAAAACAAAATTATTCCCGACCCATCGCTATCTATTAAAAATGGCGCTTTGGCACCACACGGTCCGGAAAAAAACAACTGGATTTTCAAACAATTTGAAATCATTGCACAACGGTATAATTTCAAACTAAGCGACCCGTACAGCAGTATTCCTGAAGAAGCCAAGCAACTTATCCTTTATGGCGGAAAAGAAAAATTTGCCGTGGAAAGCAAAACTTTAGGGGTAACCCGCGAGTATAAAATTGATTTTGAAGGCGTTGCTCATTTTATAGAAAATCAATACAACACCGCCGATTCCACTTCGTTGAAACGCTGGGCAAAAGACTACATGGACAAAGTGGTTTGTGAAGAGTGCAACGGCACCCGGTTAAAAAAAGAATCGCTTTACTTTAAACTCAACAACAAAAACATAGCTGAACTGGCCCATATGGATATTCTGGACCTGTCAAACTGGTTCAAAGCCTTGCCCGAGCATTTATCAAAAAAGCAGGAAGTAATTGCGGCAGAAGTAATCAAAGAAATTTCTACCCGTTTGCAGTTTCTGCTTGATGTTGGTCTGGATTATTTGACTCTCGACAGAAGCTCAAAATCCCTTTCGGGCGGCGAAGCCCAACGCATTCGGTTGGCCACTCAAATAGGCTCACAACTGGTTGGCGTACTTTATATTTTGGACGAACCCAGCATTGGGTTGCATCAGCGCGACAACGAAAAGCTTATTAATTCCCTGGTCGCTCTAAAAGATATAGGCAACTCCGTAATCGTAGTAGAACATGATAAAGATATGATAGAGCGAGCCGACTACATTATTGATATTGGCCCAAAAGCAGGCAAATACGGAGGTGAAATTATTTCTGAAGGCAACCTGGAAGAATTAAAAAAACACCATACCCTAACCGCCGATTACCTGAACGGGACAAAAACCATACCCGTTCCTAAAAAAAGACGAGCGGGAAACGGAAAGCAACTGGTTTTGTCCGGGTGTACCGGTAACAATCTTAAAAATGTGACGGTTTCATTTCCATTGGGAAAAATGATAGGCATCACCGGTGTTTCGGGAAGCGGAAAATCCACTTTAATCAACGAAACACTCTACCCTATATTAAACACTCATTTTTTTAGAGCTGTAAAAAAGCCCATGCCTTACAAAAGCATAGAGGGATTAAAACACATAGATAAAGTAATAGATATCAACCAATCTCCCATAGGCAGAACACCACGAAGCAATCCGGCAACCTATACCGGCGTTTTCAGCGAAATACGAAGCCTGTATGCTAAAGTCCCCGAAGCCATGATTCGCGGGTACAAACCCGGCCGATTTAGTTTTAATGTCGCCGGAGGCAGATGTGAAACCTGTCGTGGTGGTGGATTGCGAGTAATAGAAATGAATTTTTTACCGGATGTTTATGTGGAATGTGAAACCTGTCAAGGTAAACGTTTCAATCGTGAAACACTGGAAATTCGTTACAAAGGAAAATCCATTTCGGATGTATTGGAAATGACTATTAACGAAGCCGTAACGTTCTTTAAACATATTCCTAAAATTCACAAAAAAATTAAAACCATTCAGGATGTTGGCTTAGGTTACATAACATTAGGACAACAAAGCACTACCCTTTCCGGTGGTGAAGCCCAACGTATTAAACTGGCCACAGAGCTGAGCAAACGCGATACCGGAAACACCTTTTATATTTTAGATGAACCAACTACCGGACTGCATTTTGAAGACATAAGAGTACTTATGCACGTCCTCAACAAACTGGTAGACAAAGGCAATACCGTAGTGATTATTGAGCACAATATGGATGTCATTAAAATGGTAGATTACATTATTGATATTGGATACGAAGGTGGTAAAGGCGGCGGAAAAATTGTGGCCGAAGGAACACCCGAAGAAATTATAACCGATAAAAAAAGTTATACCGCACAATTCCTAAAAAAAGAGTTAATTTAGTAAATAGTAAATAAAAACAGGCATGAGAAAAGAACAGCATCACAAAGGATGGAATGAAATAAAAACCAACGATTCCTGGGCCATTTTCAAAATTATGGGCGAATTTGTCAACGGATATGAAAAACTCAGCCGGATTGGTCCGTGCGTTTCCATTTTTGGTTCGGCACGCACTAAACCAAACGACAAATACTACTTACTTGCCGAAAAAATTGCCGAAAAAATTGTAGAAAACGGATATGGTGTTATTACCGGTGGCGGACCCGGAATTATGGAAGCCGGGAATAAAGGAGCCCATTTAGCCGGCGGCACGTCAGTAGGACTAAACATAGAACTCCCGTTTGAACAGCACGACAACCCTTACATAGACACAGATAAAAATCTGGATTTTGATTATTTCTTTGTTAGAAAAGTAATGTTTGTTAAATATTCACAAGGTTTTGTAGTTATGCCCGGCGGTTTTGGCACTCTGGACGAACTTTTTGAGGCCATTACACTTATTCAAACCAACAAAATTGAAAAGTTTCCAATTATTCTGGTAGGGACCGATTTCTGGACCGGATTACTGGACTGGGTAAAAGCAACCGTGCTACACCAGTTTCATAATATTAGTGAAAAAGATTTAGATTTAATACATTTGGTAGATAACGAAGATGAAGTAATTGAGATTTTGGATGCCTTCTATGCGAAGTTTAATTTGAGTCCCAATTTCTAAGAAAATCTTCTGTATAAGCTATGATAAAGAACGGTTTATTAACGGCAATGTTTTGTTGCGTAACGGGAATTCTTTTTGCCCAAAACGATTCTATTTCCGGTATCGAAAAAACAAATAAAATTGAGCTTAAAGCCGTTTTAGATACTGAAAAACATCAGCTTAAAATAAACCAAACGCTTACCTATTTTAACACTACAACAGACACCTTATATACAGTATTTTTAAATGACTGGGCGCATAGCTATGCTACCAAAAACACTCCACTAGCCACTCGATTTGCAGAAGAGTTTAACACCATCTTTCATTTTGCAAAAAATGAAGATCGAGGATATACCGTTATCACCTCACTTACTCAGGAAGATTCTCCGGTTGTCTTTGCCAGACTTTCTGAACAAATAGATGTTCTTAAAGTTACATTAAACAAACCCTTGCTTCCCGGTAGCAGTTACACACTTAAACTAAATTACATTGTTCAACTCCCTAATGATAAATTTACAAAATACGGACGCACCGCAGACAACAACTACAATTTAAGATACTGGTATATTGTCCCTGCGATATATAACGGCTCGTGGAAATATCAAAGTAATAAAGATCTTGACGATTTGTTTATTCCGCCGGCGACAATAGAAATGGAGCTTACTACACCTAAAAATTACATCTCTACAAGTGAGTTAAATTTACTGGAACAAGCTCATAAATCAGATAAAATCATCACCAGATTCTCCGGTGAAAACAGAAAAAACACCCGGCTGTTTCTTAACAAATCTTTCACCTTTAAAGAGGTAAAAACCGATACCTTTACCTTGGTTACAGATTTAGATGCCGAAGGATTAACCACCATAGAAGAAACCGTTTTATCAGATAGGGTGATTCGTTTCATAAACCAAAACCTACCGGTTTATCCTCACGAAAAGTTATTGGTAGCTGATATAGACTATAAGAAAAACCCTATTTACGGACTTAACTTACTTCCGGGGTTTATCAGACCTTTTGCTGACAATTTTCAATACGAGCTAAAACTTTTAAAAACCGCGTTGCAAAACTATTTTGAAAATACGTTGCTGATAAACCCAAGAGAAGAACAGTGGATGCTTGACGGCTTGCAGGTATATTACATGATTAAGTACGTAGAAACCTTCTATCCTAACACAAAATTGTTGGGTAGTTTAGCGAGTATTTGGGGCATTCGGTCCTTTCATGCTTCCAGCTTAGATTTTAACACACAATATCAGCTTGGATACATGCACATGGCACGCACGAATAGAGATCAGCCATTAAGCATGCAAAAAGATTCGTTACTAAAGTTCAATGCAAACATTGCCAATAAATACAAGGCAGGCATTGGATTTAAATACTTGGACGATTTTATTAATGAAAATACCTTTGAAAATACCGTAAAGAGCTTTTTAGCACAAAACCAACTCAAAGAAACCTCAACCCAAACCTTTGAAACTCTTTTAAAAGCAAACACAGACAAAAATATTGACTGGTTTTTTAAAGAATATATTCACTCTCGAAAGAAGATAGACTTCAGAATAAAGAAAGTTAGAAAAACCCATGATTCTATAACCTTAACCTTGCAAAACAAACGGCACAACAATATGCCCGTATCCTTGTTTAAACTTTTTAACGACAGTGTAATATCCAAGCAATGGATTGAAAACATTAAAACAGAAAAAACGATTACTATACCTCGCGAAGAAGCCAACAAGCTGGTGCTAAACTACGACAACACTATACCGGAGTACAACCTTAGAGACAATTGGAAATCGCTCAAAGGATTCTTTTTTAACAATAAACCCTTTCAGTTCAGACTATTTAAAGACATCGAGGATCCGTATTACAATCAGGTATTTTTAATGCCGCTTGTAGAGTTCAGAAATATTTATGACGGCTTGTCTTTAGGTACACGAATTCACAACAAAACCCTGTTACGCAAAAAATTTAACTACAGTTTTTCGCCACAATATGGCACTCAATCTAACACACTCACAGGTTCGGGTTCTATTTACCAATGGCACAATGTTGAAGACCGAAACCTGTTTTTCATTTACTATGGCATGACCGGAAGCTACCAATCTTATGCAGAAAATTTATTTGTTAGAAAATTAAATCCTACACTGTCATTTGGCTTTAGAGACAAAAACGATTTTAGGTCTAATATTTACCATACACTGGATATAAAATACCTGCTGTTTAACAGAGATAAAAGCCCTGTTTTTATTCAGGAAAATGATGAACCCAACTACAGTGTTTTTAATATTCGCTACACCCATTCGGATGAAAATTTGATAGATCTTAAAAAATGGTTTGTAGACTTTCAAACCTCAAAAACTTTTGGAAAAATAGCGTTTAACTACCAAATCCGGCATCTTTACGAAAGCAACAGGCAGTTTAGCTTTCGTTTTTTTGCAGGCGCATTTCTTTACAACACCAATCCATCAGACTTTAACTACTTTAGTTTTGCACTGGACAGACCCACCGATTATCTATTTGAATACGCCTATTTAGGAAGATCGGAATCGGCCGGAATTTTCAGTCAACAACTTATACTTGCTGAAGGCGGATTTAAATCCAAGTTGCAACCCGGTTATGCCAATCAATGGATTACCACAGTAAACCTGGGCACTTCAATTTGGCGGTATTTTCAGCTATATGGAGACATTGGCGTGGTAAAAAACAAAAATCAAGAAGCTAAATTTGTTTACGATAGTGGCTTACGTTTGAATTTAGTACAAGACTACTTTGAAGTTTACTTTCCGGTATATTCTAATTTGGGCTGGGAAATCGGACAACCCAATTACGATCAAAAAATACGCTTTATTTTCACTGTGGATCCACAAGCACTTCTTGGTCTGTTCAGAAGAAAATGGTACTAAAAAAGCGTCAATATCATTGCATTATTTTTAATGAAATTCGGAATAATTGATTATTTTTTAATTTTTAATAAAAAAAAGACATATATATAAAGAATATTTAAATATATTAACATTTAATCTCATTGCATTTAACTTAAACTTTAGCTAAATTTGTATCCTAAACGCCAACGTATGCAAACAAACCCTAAAACATCACAAAACCTGTCATTTGAAGAGTTTAAGCACGAAGTTTTAAACGATTATAAAATTGCGGTAACCTCACGCGAATGCAGTTTATTAGGGCGAAGAGAAGTACTTACCGGAAAAGCGAAGTTTGGTATTTTCGGAGACGGCAAAGAAGTACCGCAACTGGCTTGGGCAAAAGCCTTTAAAAAAGGTGACTTTCGCTCCGGGTATTATAGAGACCAAACCATTATGATGGCTTTAGGAGCTTTAACCATACAGCAGTTTTTTGCAGGACTTTATGCCAACACAAATCTGGAAGAAGAACCCATGTCTGCCGGAAGGCAAATGGGCGGTCACTTTACCACACACAGTCTGGATGCCGACGGAAACTGGAAAAATTTAACTCAGCAATACAATTCCAGTGCCGACATATCGCCAACCGCCGGTCAAATGCCCAGATTGTTAGGTTTGGCACAAGCCTCGAAAATTTACAGAAATATCAAAGAAATAAACGCTACAAACTTCTCCATAAACGGAAATGAAGTGGCTTGGGGAACTATAGGAAATGCCAGCACCAGCGAAGGTTTATTTTTTGAAACTTTTAACGCTGCAGGTGTATTGCAAGTACCTATGGTAATAAGTGTTTGGGATGACAACTATGGTATTTCTGTGCATGCAAAACACCAAACTACTAAGGAAAATATATCAGAAATATTACAAGGATTTCAACGCGACAAAGACACTAATGGATACGAAATACTACGCGTAAACGGCTGGGATTATCCGGCATTAATAGAAACTTATGAAACCGCCGGTCGCATAGCCCGAGAAGAACACGTTCCCGTATTAATCCATGTACAAGAACTAACGCAGCCACAAGGACACTCAACCTCTGGGTCTCACGAGCGTTATAAATCCAAAGAGCGACTGGCTTGGGAACAAGAGCATGACTGCAATGTAAAAATGAGAGAATGGATTATAGCCAACAGCATTGCTACGGAGGAAGAATTAAAAACTCTGGAAACAGCCATCAAAAAAGAAGTCCGAGACCAAAAAAAGGCGGCTTGGGAGTCGTTTATTCTTCCTATGAAAACTTCACAGAAGGAATTGTCAGAATTGCTCGAACGCGTAGCTTCAACCTCGGAAAACAAAAACTTTATTTTAACCCTTAAAAATAAGCTGGACGAACAAACCGAGCCTTTAAAAAAAGATATCATTTCCACAGCCAGAAAAGCGTTGCGGTATGTGTTAAATAGTTCTTCCGAAGAAAAGCAAGCCCTACAGAAATGGGTTACCAATTATATAGAAAATATTCAACCTCAATACAGCTCTCACCTTTACAGTCAAACTGATAAAAAGATAAGCAAGGCAACCGAAAGTTTACCTGAATATGACAACAATGCCCCTGAAGTAGACGGAAGAGTTGTACTTCGGGACAATTTTGACGCTTTGTTTTCAAAATATCCTGAAGCTTTGATTTTTGGAGAAGACTCCGGAAACATAGGCGATGTAAATCAAGGACTCGAAGGCTTACAAGAAAAATATGGCGAACTGCGCGTTGCCGATGCCGGTATACGAGAAGCCACTATTTTAGGTCAAGGTATTGGTATGGCCATGCGAGGTTTACGACCCATAGCTGAAATTCAGTATTTGGATTATATTTTGTATGCGCTTCAAATTATGAGTGATGATTTAGCCACCTTGTTATATCGAACGGTAGGCAGGCAAAAAGCCCCATTAATAATACGGACTCGAGGCCACAGACTAGAAGGAATATGGCATTCGGGATCACAATTGGGCGGACTAATCCACTTGCTGAGAGGAATCCATATTTTAGTCCCCAGAAACATGACCAAAGCGGCAGGATTTTACAATACTTTAATGGAATGTGACGAACCTGCCTTACTTATTGAATGCTTAAACGGATACAGGCTTAAGGAAAAGCTTCCTGCAAATTTAGGTGAATTTAAGACTCCTATCGGTGTAGTAGAAACCGTAAAAGAAGGAACCGATATTACACTAGTGTCATATGGCTCTACCCTTCGTATAGTGCAAGAAGTTGCCCTAGAATTATTGCAAGTGGGTATAAATGCTGAAGTTATAGATTGTCAATCGTTGCTACCTTTTGATATTAACCATGATATTGTAAAAAGCGTAGCTAAAACTAACAGGCTTCTCGTTGTTGACGAAGATGTTCCCGGTGGAGCTTCTGCATACATTTTGCAGGAAATATTAGAAAATCAAAATGCCTACACGTATTTAGACAGTAAACCACAAACCCTAACAGCCAAAGCACACAGACCGGCATATGGCAGTGATGGTGATTATTTTTCAAAACCCTCAGCCGAAGATATTTTTGAAAAGGTATACAATATCATGCATGAAGTGAATCCAGCTCAGTTTCCTTCAATTCGTTAAATTTAGGTGTATTAATTTCAAAATTATACTACCTTTATTGTAACTTGTGTACCAATATTATGAATAGTTTAAAATATCTGGTTGCCCTTTTTATAATGCTTTTTTTTAACCCTTTACTTTTTGGGCAAAAAGAATCAGCAAATTGGTATTTTGGAGAACAAGCGGGCTTAAACTTCAACACCAGTCCACCAATACCTCATACTAATGGTCAACTAGTCACAAAAGAAGGTTGTGCGGCAATATCAGATTATACAGGAGCACTACTTTTTTATACCGATGGAATTACTGTTTGGAATAGAAGTCATCAGGTTATGCCAAATGGAACCGGATTGTTAGGTCACACTTCAAGCACAATGTCTGCCTTAATCATTCCAAAACCTGGAAATGCTTCATCCTATTATATATTTACAATAGACCAACCCAGTTATTACTTAACGGAAGGTGAGCCTATAAGTGGTATAAGTTATTCTGAAGTAGATATGACTTTACAGTCAGAAATGGGAGACATTGTAACTGCAACTAAAAACACACATTTGGTAACTTACAATACCTCTAATGAAATCGAAAGCGAATACAAAACCACAGAAAAAATAACCGCAGTAACTCACAGAAATGGTTCGTTTATTTGGGTTATAACTTATTTCATTGATAAGTTTTATGCCTTTTTAATTGATGATACAGGTATTAATCTAACTCCTGTAGTTTCTACAGTAGCTCAAAATATTCATCCCCGTATTAACAACGAAGGAGTAAATATCTCTGCCATAGGGTACCTAAAAGTGTCCCCAGACGGAAAGAAAATAGCCATTGCCCACAGCTCTACTACTCTTGGAAGTCCCAGAACCGGTACAAAAAATACTGGAAAAGCATTGCTTTACGATTTTAACAATGCGACAGGAATAGTTACCAACCAACAATTAATTTTAGAAAACAGTTACCCTTACGGTGTAGAATTTTCGCCTAATTCAAAAGTGCTTTACCTGACAGCATCAAACTTTAATGAAGATGATATGCTTGTTGAAAGCTATGTTTACCAATACAATATAGAAAGCTCCAATGTAAGAAACTCTAGACAGACAATAAATAGTTCAAGTAATGTTGCCGGAGCTTTACAGTTGGCTATAAACGGAAAAATTTATCGCGCAGGATATCCTGCTTCAGCAGAAGGATCACACTTGTCTGTTATTAACGCTCCAAACTATTTGGGATTTGGCTGCGCTTATTCACACAATTCGATATATTTAGCTGGAAAAAAAGCCTATTTGGGCTTACCCCCATTTATACAATCTATCTTTAAGTATTCGTTTACTTATGCAAATACCTGTTTTGGAGACGCCACCACTTTTGAAATAACTTCAGAAGACCCCTACGACAGTGTTTTTTGGGATTTCGGTGATGGCTCAACCTCTGTTCAAGAAACAGTAACCCATACCTATACGCAACCCGGAAATTATACTGTAAGCCTAATACTGTCTATAAACGGAATTTCATATGAGCCTCTAATTAAGCAAGTTACCATTGTTAATCCGCCAAATGTTATGGCTGACACCTATACTTTAGTACAGTGTGATACAGACGAAAACACAAGTGATGGAGTATCTACTTTTAATTTAGATATGGCCAATCAACCTATAAGCCTGTACACCTTAGACCCTATTCAAGTCTTTTATTATACCAGTTTAAATGATGCTATAGCAGATGCAGAGAGTACAAATGCTCTGCCAAATATTTATGAAAGCACTCAAGCAGAACAATTAATTTATGCTAAAATTTTTAGGACCAATACTACTTGTTTTAATATTGCTACAGTGCGTTTAGTTACAACAGCATCCATAGATTTAGGCACTGTAGATATAACAAGCTGTGACGACAATAACAATGGTTTTGCACAATTTAATTTAGAGGAAGCTTCTGCTATGTTTTTATCGATTCACCCAAATATACCCTCAGATATAGAATTTTCATTTTACGAAAACAGTCATGATGCTTCTCTGGGAGTTAATCCTTTACCTTCAATATACTCCTCAACTTCTACTCTCATATTTGTTAGAGCAGAAAGCAATTTGATTTGCTATGGAAATGGAATGCTCAATCTTACAGTTGCCTCTTTTCCACCTATTGAAGATTTTCTACTAAAGGTGTGCCCTTCTGATTTTCCGATATCGATTTCACCTTATGAAGAACACACTTCTCAAAATTATTCTTACCACTGGGATTCGGGTGAAACATTAGCAAATATTGCAGTAAACCAACCCGGAGATTATCAGGTGGTGATAACTGATAGTGAGTTGGGCTGTACAAAACAAATAACTATTACTGTAGTTTCTATTCCAGCTCCTCAGGTACAAGAAGTTATAATTCAAAATCTATCGGCTACTATTGAATTAGTAGCAAATAATGAAGACTATCTATTTGCCTTAAATAACAGTTCATCTAATTTTCAAACTAGTAATATTTTTAACTCTATCACTCCAGGAGAACATACCGTTTTTATCAAGGACATGTACAATTGCGCTATCACTAGTTATACTTTTTACGTATTGGGGTTTCCCAAATTTATTACCCCAAATGGCGACTCCATGCATGATGTATGGAATGTAAAAGGACTTGAGGCTTCTCGAAACCAAAACACGTATGTGAAAATTTTTGATAGATACGGAAAATTACTTAAAATGTTTAGTTCCATTGGTTTTACGGGATGGGATGGTACTTTTAATGGAAAACTTTTGCCAGAAGATGACTATTGGTATAGGGTTGAACTAACCAACGGGCAAGTTTTTACCGGACATTTTACTTTAAAATTCTAAAGAAACTCTTTTCTATTTATTCGTGCAGTTTTAAAGATTTCTTTAAAAGGTTTTTTTATATTTATGAACCAACTTAAACCACTATGCTCACAAAAACCGATAAAGAACGTCTAAGAGGTACTATTTTTAAACATTTAGACGGTATAGCTACCGCTACAACGGCATACTCGCTTCATAAAAAAGGCGTATTGGAATACCTGGAAAAGCAAGAGAAAGTCTCACTTAACACACTTGCCAAAACATTCAAAGCCAACGAAGGGTATTTAAATGTGGCTTTACGTGTTTTATGTGCTCAAGGTTGGCTCGCTCAGGAAGTAAACAACACTAAAAATACGGTTACATTCAAGCTAAACAGCTCAAGTAAAAATGCTTTTAAACTTATTCCACTTTATAAAGACGCCATAAACTTATTAAACTACGCCGTAAAATTTCCGGAACATCGCATTGGTCCTGATGCTTTTATTTTTTTAGAACGTATTTTTAAAAAATACGAAAATAACTTTGGTCTAAAACAATCCGATAAAAACGTACTAGAACAACAAGTATTAAAACACATTGAAGGTGTCATTATTGCCCCAATAGTTGTGTTGTTAGGAGTAAACGGCTTGTTTCACAAATACTTTATGGAAGCCTCATTTACCGCAGAAGAATACCATAAAGACCCGGAAAGTTTTAAAAAAATACTCGATTTTCTGTCACATTTGGGATGGTTTACCAAAAAGAAAAACACTTACCAGTTTACAGAAGAAGGTTTGTTTTTTGCAAAAAGAGCCAGTGCTTACGGTGTAACCGTTTCGTATCTTCCTACTTTTACTAAACTGGATGAACTTATTTTTGGAAACCCCTTAATTTTAAAGACCCACGCTCCTGAAGAAACCGAAAAACACGTGGATCGAGAAATGAACGTTTGGGGAAGTGGTGGTGCACACGCTACCTATTTCAAGGTAATTGACGATATAATAATTCAATTATTTAATAAACCCATAGACGAGCAACCTAAAGGCATCCTTGATATGGGGTGCGGAAATGGTGCGTTTATTCAACATATTTTTGATGTTATAGAACAACAAACCTTACGTGGTAAATTACTCGATGAATATCCGTTGCTTTTAGTAGGTGCCGATTTTAATCAAGCCGCGCTTAAAGTTACACGTGCCAATTTAATAAAAGCTGATATTTGGGCTAAGGTCATTTGGGGCGACATAGGAAGACCTGATTTACTAGCTAAAGATTTAAAAGAAGATTATAGCATTGATTTAAAAGACTTACTGAATGTACGCACATTTTTAGATCACAACCGCATCTGGAAAAAACCTAAAAAAACAACTCACAGGGTAAGTAACTCCACCGGCGCTTACGCTTCAAACGGAAAACGCTTAAACAATAACCTGATAGAAGATTCCTTACTTGAACATTTTCAAAAATGGAAACCTTATGTAGAACGTTTTGGACTTCTTATCATTGAATTACATACATTAAATCCAGAACTCACTGCTAAAAATTTAGGTAAAACTGCAGCTACTGCTTATGATGCAACCCATGGATATAGTGACCAGTATATTGTAGAAGTAGAAGTGTTTTTAAAAATCGCCAAAGAAGCTGGTTTATTACCGGATGAAAATCATTTTGCAAGATTTCCGGATAGCGAGCTGGCTACAGTAAGTGTAAATTTACTCAAAGGGAAGTAACCCAATTAATGCATTAATTTTGCCACGAGTTCTTTCAGCAAGTCTGCTTGGGATACTGCATTAGCACCTACTCCTTTTCCTTTCACATCAAATTCTCGTAACAAGGAAACGGCGCTGCTAAGCTCTTTCATTTGATAGTTTCTGTATGCGGTTAGGTATTCATCTACAAAATAGGGATGTATTTTTAAAACAGAAGCTACATTTCTTGGCGACTTGTCCTTAAGGCCATGCAGCTTCAAAAGTTGGGTGAAATAGTTGTACAATAAGCCTACAGTTACAACCATTGGGTTGTCTTTTGGATTGTCTCCAAAATACTTTACAATTCGTTGAGCTTTTAAAACATCCTTGTAACCAATAGCTTTTCGCAATTCGAAATTATTAAAATCTTTGCTTATTCCTATATTCTCTTCAATATGCTCCGGAGTTATTTGTGTGCCTTCGGGTAATAAGGTTTTCAGTTTTTCCAGTTCATTGTTTATTTTACTTAAATCGGTTCCTAAAAACTCCACCAGCATTTGAGAAGCTTTAGGTGTAATAGTATATTTTTTAGAAGCCAGCACACGTCTTATCCAGTCGGCTACCTGATTTTCATAAAGTTTTGCGCTTTCAAAAACCACCGAGGTTTTCTTTAGTGTTTTGAATAACGATTTGCGTTTATCTATACTTTTGTATTTATAGCAAAATACCAATACGGTTGATTCTTGAGGTTGATTTGCATAAGCAACCAGATTTTCAATGGTCCGTGATAAATCTTGAGCTTCTTTAACTATAATTACCTGATAGGGTGCCATCATCGGAAAACGTTTGGCATTACTTATTATTTCGTCAATACTCGTGTCTCTGCCGTAAACAACCATTTGATTAAAACCCTTTTCTTCTTCAGCCAGTACATTGTTCTCGATAAATTTTGAAACCTCATCAATATAATAAGGTTCTTCTCCCATTAAAAAATATATGGGTTTCAGTTTTTTTTGTTGAATATCCAGTACTATTTGCTTTACTTCATCCACGCGTTATATGTATTTGGTTTACTAAACCTGTGATTTCTTTTTTTTTGTGACTACCTTTGAAAAAATCTAAATGCATTTTATGCAAGAACTTAATTTTCCAGCGTTTAGCTTTCGCATCAAAAATAAAGAAAATAAACCGGCCATTTTTGATGAAATACGTAAAAAATTTGTAATTCTACAACCCGAAGAATGGGTAAGACAACACTGCATAAAGTATTTGCTCAATCATAAAAACATACCTGCCTCATTGCTGAATGTTGAAAAAGAACTCATTTTTAACACCCTAAAAAAAAGATACGATATTGTAACCTTTAACCCTGACGGAAGCCTGTATTTAATTGTGGAATGTAAAGCTCCAACTATAGCTATATCTCAGGAAACTTTTAACCAAATTGCGGTTTACAATATGGCACTTAGTGCACAATACCTTATGGTTACAAATGGAATAAATCATTATTATTGCCAAATGGATTTTGTAAACAAACGTTATATTTTTCTAAAAGACCTTCCAAATTACTCCATATGAAAGTTGCCATCGTTATACTCAACTGGAACGGAAAAACTTTGCTTGAAACGTTTTTGCCATCCGTTATTTTGCATAGTGACAATGCCAAAATTTATCTGGCAGACAATGCTTCAACCGATGATTCCGTAGCTTTTATTAAAAAAAAATATCCCGAAATACACCTGATTCAAAATAAAGAAAATGCAGGATATGCCCAAGGATACAATTTAGCATTAAAGCATGTAGACGCTGATATATATTGCTTGCTTAACAGTGATGTAGAAGTAACAAAACACTGGTTAAAACCTATACTACAAGAATTTGAAACACATGCTGAAACCGCTATTATTCAGCCCAAAATTTTAGCACATCACAACAAAAATTATTTTGAATATGCCGGAGCAGCAGGTGGATTTATTGACAAGTTGGGATACCCATTTTGTCGTGGAAGAATTTTTAACACCCTAGAAAAAGACACAGAACAGTACAACGATACCACTCAAATTTTCTGGGCTTCGGGAGCGTGTTTCTTTGTACGAAAGAAGGTTTTTGAAACTTTAGGAGGTTTTGATGCATCTTTTTTTGCTCATATGGAGGAAATCGATTTGTGTTGGCGTGCTTTCAATAAAGGATATATTGCAAAATATGTAGGAACATCAACGGTATACCATTTGGGCGGTGCAACTCTACAAAATTCAAATCCTAAAAAAACCTATCTGAATTTTAGAAACAGCCTATACACACTTACCAAAAATGCATACGGTACTGTCTTTTTTTTGGTACTTCTGCGTTTACTACTGGATGGCTTGGCAGGTATACTATTTATAATAAACTTCAAACCCATGCATACGCTGGCCATATTAAAGGCTCATTTTGCTTATTATTTTCAGCTTAAAACACTATTAAAAAAACGTAAATCCCTACCTCAAATCCAAAATTATTACCACAAAACATCTATTGTATGGAGTTATTTCGTACGTAATAAAAAAACATACCATCGTTTATAACTTCGTTAGCAAATATTTTGTTAATAGCTGTTAGTAATGTTAGATTTTATATACCTTTGATATGTTAAATTTTTAATTTATAACTCATTCCATGAAAAATCTTGTATTACTTAGTGTGTTAACCGTTTTCGTACTTAGCTCGTGTGTATCAAAAAAAGAATATGCTGCACTTGAAGCTAAACAAAAAGAGACTCAAGACCTATTAAATTCTGCCACTGTAAAGCTAAATGCGTGCTTATCAGACAAAGCTTCTGCTACAGCTCAGGTACAGGCGTTACAAGACAGAATTGAAGACTTAAAAAACACCAATACCAATTTAATTCAAAGCAATAAAGACCTTACTCTTTTAACCACAAAAGGCGCCAGTAATATTGAAAAAACACTGGAAAGCCTTAGAGAAAAAGAGTTAAAAATTGACAGATTGCAAGATGCACTTACTAAAAAAGACAGTGTAATGCTGGCATTAGTGACCAGTCTGAAAAAAGAAGTAGGAATTAATGACCCGGATATAGAAGTAAATGTAGAAAAAGGTGTTGTTTTTATTTCTATTGCAGACAAGCTTTTATTTAAAAGCGGAAGTTATATAGTAAATGATCGCGCAAAAGAAGTTTTAGGTAAAGTAGCTAAAGTAGTAAATAGCAAGCCCAATTTTGAATGCATGGTAGAAGCACATACCGATCCTGTTCCTTATAGCAAGCCTCCACTTTTGGACAACTGGGATTTAAGTGTTAAACGCGCTACATCTGTAGTAAGGGTTTTAGAAGAGCTTGGTGTAAATTCCAGTAAACTTATTGCCGCAGGCCGTTCAGAATATGTTCCTATTGCATCCAATGATACTGCTGAAGGAAAAGCTGCCAACAGACGTACCCGGATCGTAATTTTACCAAAAATTGACGAGTTCTACGATATGATTGAAAAAGAAATGAAAAATTTAGCTGCTGCAGAAGGCAACTAAATAAATAATCTTTATTGGAAAAAGCTCAACGTTACTGTTGGGCTTTTCTTTTTTAAAATATTTCTAGGCTACCTTTGCCTTCTCTAATTATTACCGGTTGTTCTTCTGACAAATCTATAATGGTTGAAGCCTCGTTATCGCCATAACCTCCGTCAACAACTAGGTCTACACGTTTGTTCCATTTTTCAAATATCAACTCAGGATCAGTAGTGTATTCTAAAATTTCATCTTCGTCGTGTATTGAAGTTGATATTATTGGGTTGCCCAATGCTTTAACAATTTCCAATGCAATACTGTTATTTGGCACCCGAATACCTACAGTTTTTTTCTTTTTGAAAACTGAAGGCAGTGATTTTGCACCAGGAAGTATAAATGTATACGGACCCGGAAGTGCCCTTTTTAAAATTTTAAAAGTACTTGTGTCTATTTGTTTTACATAGTCGCTTAAATTGCTTAAATCGTGACAAACAAAGGAGAAATTGGCTTTTTCCAGTTTTACTCCTTTTATTTGAGCTACTTTTTCTAATGCTTTGGTATTGGTTATATCACAACCCAGTCCATATACCGTATCCGTAGGATATATTATTAATCCGCCTTTTTTTAAAACATCAACCACTTGCTTTATGGCCTTTGGATTGGGATTTTCCGGGTAAATTTTCAGTAAAGTAGCCATAGTATGTTTATCCTATTATTTCTAATTTAGCAAATCGCAACAGCAATTTTTTCACCTCGCCGCTGGCAAATTTTATTTCAGCTTTAGTATCTGCTCCTGCGCCTTCCATCTTTACAACTTCACCTTTCCCAAAACGCTGATGATTCACTACGTTACCCACAACCAGTTTGCTGTCAAACAAATTAGAACTCGTATCTCTTGATGAATTCAATTTTTTTAAGTTTTTGGGATTAGAGACATTGATTTTAGGGATGTTCTGTTGTGGTTTTTTAATCGGTTTCTTATAGCGCATTTTTTCGGGTTCAACATCGTCAAAAATATCCGGACTAAGCATAGGATTAAATCTGCGTTCTTCAACCGGAGTTAAAATATCCAAATAGGCATCATCCATTTCCTCAATAAATCTGCTGGGTTCAGCATCTATAAGTTTTCCCCAGCGATACCGGGATAAGGTATAAGTTAAGTAGGCTTGTTTTTCTGCTCGTGTAAGCGCTACATAAAACAACCTGCGTTCTTCTTCCAGTTCGCTTCGGGTGTTCATACTCATGGCGCTTGGAAATAAATCTTCTTCCATACCTACGATATAAACCACCGGAAATTCTAGGCCTTTTGCCAAGTGTATGGTCATTAATGCAACACTATCGGCTTTTCCTTTTTCATTGTCTAAATCGGTTACTAAGGCTACATCTTCTAAAAATTCGGCCAATGAGCCTGTAGCATCTGCCAATTCTTTTTGTCCTTCAACAAAGTCTTTTATACCGTTGAGAAGTTCTTCTATATTTTCCATTCGGGCAACGCCTTCAGGTGTTCCGTCTTTATTGAATTCCTTCAGTAAACCACTAACTTTCACCACATGATCTGCCAGTTCAAAAGCATTGGATTTTTGGTTCATCACCTGAAAACTTTCCAACATTGTCGTAAAGTCTTGTAGCTTATTTTTGGTTCCCGCATTGATACTTAACTGTTTGATATCCAGCTTTTTTATTACTTCAAAAAGAGATAAATTATGTTCATTTGCAGCGACAACAAGCTTATCAACAGTAGTTTGTCCAATGCCTCTGGCGGGAAAGTTAATTATCCGTTTAAAGGCTTCTTCGTCTGCAGGGTTAATAATTAGGCGTAAATAGGACAATACATCTTTAATTTCTTTTCGTTGATAGAAGGACAATCCACCATAAATTCGATAAGGAATGTCTTTTTTCCGAAGGGCATCTTCTATGGCTCTGGATTGTGCATTGGTTCGGTATAAAACGGCAAAATCACTGTTTTTATATTGCTTGTTCATTTTGTTTTCAAAAATAGAACTGGCCACATAACGGCCTTCATCACCGTCGGTAAGCAGCCGGTTTACTTTTATTTTTGAGCCTTCTTCATTGGCTGTCCAAACTACTTTGTCTATTTTACTCTTATTGTGTTCAATAACGGAATTGGCTGCTTTTACAATGGTTTTTGTAGAGCGGTAATTTTGTTCTAACCGGTAGAGTACCGCGTCCGGATAATCGCGCTGAAAGTTTAATATATTATTGATATTTGCACCTCTAAAGGCGTAAATACTTTGAGCATCATCTCCGACAACACATACATTTTGAAACCTATCGGCTAAAGCCCTAACTATTAGGTATTGCGAGTGGTTGGTATCCTGATACTCATCCACCAAAATATACCTGAATCTATCTTGATACTTTGCCAATACATCAGGAAATCGGGTTAAAAGTTCGTTGGTTTTCAACAACAAATCGTCAAAATCCATTGCGCCGGCTTTAAAACACCTATCTACATAATTTTTATAAATCTCACCCATTTTAGGTCTTTTAGCCATGGCATCTGCTTCCACAAGTTCAGGATTGTTTGTATAGGCTCTTACTGTAATCAAACTGTTTTTAAACGAAGATATACGGGAACGTATTTGCTTGTACTTGTATATGTCTTTGTCTAAATTCATTTCTTTTATGATGGAAGCTATTAACCTGTCAGAGTCCTGAGTATCATATATCGTGAAATTACTGGGGTAACCCAATCTATCTGCTTCACTTCTGAGAATACGTGCAAAAACCGAATGGAAAGTACCCATCCATAAATTTTTGGCTTCACTCTCACCTACTATGCTTGCAATACGTTCTTTCATTTCGCGAGCAGCCTTGTTGGTAAAGGTAAGGGCCAAGATATTAAAAGGGTCCACATTTTTGTGCATTAAATATGCAATTCGGTAGGTAAGTACGCGCGTTTTTCCCGATCCTGCTCCGGCAATAATAATCATAGGCCCATCCATTTGTAAGGTAGGTGCCAATTGTGCTTCATTTAACTCTGCTAAAAACTTCTCCAAGAGATTTATTTTTTTATGGTGTGAAAATAGCTAATGTGCTTGTTTTTATTAAGTAGTTTTATCAATTTTTATAAACAATTGATAAAATGCTTTCTGTAAATTTTTAAATATCTTTACTTTTAATTAAGCCTTTACTATGGAACCCGTTTTTGAATTTCTTGGAAGTATCTCTTGGTGGATGTGGATACTCATTTTTCTGGTGCTGCTTGCCATCAGAGATATTTTTGTGCAAAGAGCACACACAATAAGTCATAATTTTCCCATTATAGGACACTTGCGTTACCTTTTCGAAAGTATAGGTCCTGAAATACGACAATATTTTGTGGCAAACAATAGAGAAGAACTTCCCTTCAACCGCATAGAGAGAGGTTGGATTTATGCCTCTGCAAAGAGCGAAAACAATTATGAAGGCTTTGGTACAGATAGAGATATTTATGCCCATCAGCATATTTTTATCAATAATGCTATGATTCCGTTTAAAATTGACAAAAATCATCCTAATAGTATTGACAAAAGCTTTTTACCTTGTGCCAAAGTGATTGGCAAGTTTAATAACCGTCGAAGACCCTATAGGCCGGCATCAATCATTAATGTTTCTGCAATGAGTTTTGGTTCGCTTTCCGCAAACGCCATAGCCTCGCTAAATAAAGGAGCAAAATTAGCCGATGCTTACCACAATACCGGTGAAGGTGGTTTATCTCCTTATCATTGTAATGGCAGTGATGTAGTATTTCATTTTGGTACCGGATATTTTGGAGTACGTGACCGAGAAGGTAATTTTTCAATGGAAAAAATGGTACAGCTGGTCAAAGAAAATCCATTTATAAGAGCCATCGAAATAAAGCTTTCACAAGGTGCTAAACCGGGAAAAGGCGGAGTTTTACCAGCAGCAAAAATTTCTAAAGAAATAGCCGAAATAAGGCATGTAGAAATGGGAAAAGATGTACTATCGCCACCCAATCATTCTGCCTTTTCAACTGTAGCCGAAATGGTAGACTTTATTGAAGCTATTGCTGAAAACACCGGATTACCGGTAGGCATTAAAGCTGCGATTGGAAAACTGGAACAATGGGAAGAACTTACCAATATTATGTTGAAAACCGGAAAAGGACCTGATTTTATTACGGTAGATGGTGGCGAAGGTGGAACCGGTGCCGCTCCGCCAAGTTTTGCAGATCATGTTTCCTTACCTTGGGTTTATGGGTTTAGTGATTTATACAAGTTATTTAAATCAAAAAAACTTACTGAACGTGTGGTATTTATCGGCAGCGGCAAGCTAGGATTTCCCGGAAAAGCTGCTATGGCATTTGCCATGGGTGTAGATTGTATTAATGTAGCGCGGGAAGCAATGATGAGCATTGGCTGTATTCAGGCCCAAATATGTCACACTAATAGATGCCCAAGTGGTGTGGCTACACAAAATAAATGGCTGCAAAGCGGAATCGATGTTCCTTTAAAATCAGAACGTTTGGCGCAGTATTTTAAAACTTTCCGAAAAGAACTTATTGAAATTACACACGCAGCCGGATATGAGCATCCATGTCAATTTAAAATGAGCGATGTAGATGTTAATGTAGATGACCATTACCTGTCTAAAGAACTGGACAGAACCTATCTATACCTGAAGACTCCGGTTCCTTTTGAAGGAATGGAGGCTTTAAAAAACTGTCCGCATTTAGGTGGCAAAAAGGCCTAACCTCTGTTTTTAACTATTTTGTATACTTCTGTTCTATTTTCGGTTGTAAGGCTTACGAAATACATACCCTGTGGCAAGGATGATAAGTCAAGTGTATTTTTTCCGTAGGAAAATGCTCCATGTGATAGTTTTTGTCCGTTTACATTATAGAGTATATAATTAGATTGTGCCTTTAAGGTAATATAAACATAGCTTGTTGATGGGTTTGGGAATAATGAGACCAAGTTCATTTCTGTGTTGTCTTCAATTGACAAAGAGGCACAAGCATCACTAAATTGAGTTTGCGTATCTCTGTTGTGCCAATTGGCAGTACTATATGCAGGATTATCTACATTTACACAGTTCAGGTTTACATTTCCCGTGGAATTGTAGTTATTTACAAATAAATTGTTTCCATTCGCCATATCTAGCGATTCCAAATTATTGTTTTCACATCGCATACGCGTAAGCCTACTTAAATTAGAGGCATCTATGCTTACAAGTGAATTATTCTGACAGTATAGATAGGTAATTTGGTTATTAGCCTCAAGCGCCAAGTTTTCCAGGCTATTATTAGCACAGTTTAGGTAACTTAATTGAGGATTGTTGCTTAAATCCAGTTCAGTTAGCAAATTATCTCCGCAAGAAATATGTGTTAAAAGCGGGTTGCTGCTAACATTCAGTGTTTCTAGAGGATTACTGAATGAATACAACTGTCGCAGCTTGACATTATTACTTAATTCAATGTCCTGAATATCATTATTGGAAAAAGAAAAGGTTTGCAACTCTACATTTTGTGACACATCTATTTCAGAAAGATTATTGTGACTGCAATTAAAATGCATAAGTTCTATATTTTGCCGCGGGTCAATAAAGGTTATTTCATTAAAACTACAGTTTAGGTCTACTAAATTTATGTTGTTTGTAATATCTAATTCTTCCAGTTGGTTATTGTAGCAATACAAATCGGTTAAAGCCAAATTATTTCTAACATCCATAGTAGTTATCAAATTATTGCTGCAATCTAACACACTTAAATTTTCATTTTGCATGACATTAAGTGTCGTTAAAAAATTGGAGTAACAATTCAGTTCTGTAATGAGTGTATTTTGGGTTATATCTAAACTTGTCAACCTGTTATTAAAACAATACAAACGGGTTAACATTGGGTTGTTTGAAGTATTAATTTGAGTCAGTAAATTATTTGCACAGTTTAATACTTCCAGGTTTTCACTACTTGAAACATCTAGTGAAGTAAGCCTGTTACTATGGCATTCTATGGTTTTCAGATAGGTATTTTGTGATATATTTAAATTGGAAATGTTATTGTAATGGCATCGAAGAATTCGCAACTCTGTATTTCGACTTAAATCCAACTGTGTCAGATTGTTAGAAGAACAATCGAGCACTTTGAGCGCCGTAAAATCCTCTATTCCGGTTAAATCTTGTATGTTTTTATTAAAAATATTTAACTCTGCAATCCCAGAAATGTTTGCAGTAGGAACAAAATTATCTAAACTACCGGAATCGTATCCTAAATCAATTAATGCCTGTTCAAATTTATCGTCGGGAACATACGTATTTTGCGCATATCCATGTATTGTTGAGGCAAAACACAAGATTATTATAAAATAGCGCAAAGCCTCTATACGATTCCTGAAACCGAACACCGGACTTTCGCCATGCATAAGTAGGTTAAGTTTTGTCTTCATTAGTTTTGGGGTTTCTAATTGTTTTTTAGACAACGGGACAAATATAAAGAAAAATATCCATGAAATGCAAATATTATCGATTAAATGCATTACTCGATTTTTAAATTCCTGTTTTTGAATGAGTTAAAAAATCAAAGATATACGTTAAGAAAACCAGTAAAGTCAGTATATACTTGTTTATTCACTTTTAAACAGAAAAAAGTATATTTGCTACTCTTTAAAAACATACTATGGAAACTGACAAAATTTTTGAATTATTTTTATATGCCGTACCTGCGTTAATTACCGGACTCATTGCTTACTATTTTTTTAAGGAGCATACCAAAAATGAAGATGGAAGACGTAGGTTTCTTCTCCATAAAGATTTACAGATAAATGCTTTACCCATTCGACTGCAAGCTTATGAGCGCATGGCGTTATTTTTAGAACGAATAACTCCTTCAAAAATATTAATAAGAGTATCTCCAAATTCCTCAAATAAAGAGGATTACGAATCTTTACTTATAGCAACTATTGAACAAGAATTTGAACACAATTTAACCCAGCAAATTTACCTTAGTGACGAATGCTGGAATATAATTACCGCGGCAAAAAATGCCACCATTCAACTGATTCGTAAAGCCAGTTTACTTGAAAAAACAGATACAGCCAATAAATTACGTGAAGTAGTTTTAACAGAAATGATGGAAAAAAGAGCACCAAGTGATGCTGCGCTGTCTTTTATCAAGAATGAAGTTTCCGAACTTTGGAAATAAATTTGTTTTTAACTTTCGTGTTTCATTTTAGCATATTCATATCCTTCTCGCCACCATTTCTCCATAAGTTTTTTACTGAAAATGAGTGAATTTTCTGTTAGTTTTGTGGGTGTATAATAAAGATTAAGTGTGGTACTATTCGTTTTTGCAGCTAATTTCCCGATAGTTATGTCATGCTTTTCTACTTGCTCCAGTAGATGGCTAAAGAGATTAATCATTAGCGAGAATGGATTTTTACCCAAGACTTTACGTTTTTCCATGCGTTCAGATTCCAGCACAACAGCATCAACTACTGTTGCACCTCTTTTTATGGCCTCTCGAATAGGCACTACACAACCCAACCCGCCATCGGCGTACTCATATCCGTTCACTTTAGCCAGCGACATAAAAGGTATGTAATTGCAGGATATCCAAATCCAGTTGCAAAATTCTTCGTAAGAAAATTCATTAATCGACTTGTACTCTACCGTATTCATGGAAAGGTTTGAAACGGTAACCACCACATCATGCTTGGTGGCTTTTATAGTATTGTATTCGTCTATAGTGAAGTTTTTTCTGATATTATTTTTAAGCGATTTACTTTCTCCAAAGGTGCGTTTCATTTTTATAAACTGCCAGATGGAATTTACAAAGTCTATGGAAACAAACTCTCTGTCGTCTTTTTTACGCTGAATAAAAGGACTTACGCTAAAAATATCTTTTTGCTGAACATTGGTAAATATATTGTAAATTTTAGGAATATTATTTGCGGCAAGGTGTGGAATTAAAAGACTTCCCGTAGACGTTCCTAAAAACATGTCGTACTTTCTACCTAAATCATTTATTAAATATTCGGCTACACCACCGGCAAAAGCACCTTTACTTCCACCTCCGGAAATAACTAATGCACGCATAGCTCAGGACTTTTTTTTAAGTATTTCCAGTTGTTTTTTTGCATAAGAAGCCAATCTCCAGTTATGATGTCCGGAAGCCTGTTCCAAATGTTTTAAACAAATGTCATTACACGCATCTAACATAAATAAATACTGAAACGCATTGAGTCGTTCTTCAAAATTAAATTGTGCTGAGGTAAACTCTATTAATTCATCAAAATACTCAGATTTTTTCTGTTCGTTGTAATCTGGTGTAGAAAGTGCCAGTAGCAGCCAAATTTGTCTTACATTGTTGTTTCTTCCCTTGATATCCTTGGTTTTATCTAAATAGGTTGCTCGGTCATTTGGAAAATTATTCCACAAGTTATACAATGCTTTTTCTATGGTGTTATAGGATGCATCTTTAAGTAAAGATTCATAATTTTTTTTCAACTTTTCAGGAATGGTAGTCAACACTTCAGCTATGGCATTTCTTACTTTCAGTGGATTTTCAAATGTTTCGGCTGTAATTAATTCCGGTTGTTGCTTTATGATTTTAATTTTAGCTTCATCTGAAATATAGGAAGTTAGGTATTCGCTGCACTTGGCATTAAGAGCCTCGCAGTCTACCATTTCGTATTCTTGAATAAATGTTGATTTCAGTAATAGTTCTTGCGCCATATCCAAGGGAAAAACCGGAGCTTTTATCCAGGTTTCCACAAACGATTCCATACTTGTCTCGCTTAACTTTTCAACAATAGCTATAAAATCTTGCGTTGTTGCACTTTTAAATTGATAATCAGTTAAATATTGTTTTACAGCAGCTTTAAAATGCACATCGCCTATTTTCTCTCTTAACGCGTGTAAAACCCAACAGCCACGTCTGTAGAAGGTTAAGCTGCTTGATTTTGGATTAAGCAGCGACGTTCCTAATTCAGCTTTATCTTGATCTTGTAATTCCTGCGCGTATTGATACAACCTCCAGAAATAATATTTGTCTCCAAAGATTTCCTTTTCTGCCAAAAGCGCATAATAAGTTGAAAAACCTTCTTGTAACCAATGATGCTCGCTGCTTTTTGCGGTTACTAAGTTGCCAAACCACTGATGAGCCAACTCGTGTGCATTTACGTTTACGTAATTGCCATCCGCAAAACCAATGCTATCTACCACAAAAGTATCGGCAAAAGTGGTTGCCGCTGTATTTTCCATACCTGCATACAAAAAATCATGTACAGGCACCTGCTTGTATTCTTGCCAAGGATAAGCCACACCTATTTCTTCTTCAAGAAAATCAAACAATTGTTTTGTGTAGCGGTAGGTAGGTTCTACTTTACTTGAATCGTTCGCGTAATAATACATTACCAGAGGCACACCCGACTTTGAGGTTTCTGATTTTTTCGCATAATCCCCAATTACCACAGAAAGCAAATAGCTGCTCATGGGTTTTTCCATATCAAAACGCCATTGTGTGAAATTTTCACTTTCATCTTCCCCTAAAAGCTTACCGTTGGAAATAACCTGATATCCATTTTTAAAAGAAACAGACAGATCAAATTCTATTTTTTCATTCACGTCGTCAAAGCTTGGCAACCAATTACTGGTATACTTTCCCTGACCTTGCGTCCACACTTGATTTGGCGCTTGGTTATCCCAGCCCACAAAATACATTGCTTGCTTTGGTTGCGCTGTAAAACCCAGCACAATTTCATTGTTTTTTGAAGGTGCAAAATTTGCTTTTAAAGTCAGTTGATTTCCATCGTATATTGTTTCTACCGGACCATTATTAAAAAAAACAACACTAAACTCCATATTCCTAGCGTCTATATAAATAGAATCGATAGGTTTTAACACCTCAAATTTATAAGCTATTAACCCTGAAACGGTTTTGTCTTCAGGGCTTATGGCTATTCGTGCCGAACCTTTCTTTACATCAATAACATCTGTTTGTTGTGCGTATAAAATTGCCGAATAAAGAAAAAGCATGAAAAAAATTATTTGCCTCGTGGAAAGCCAGCTGGTAACAGACCAACATAACTTGTTGCATATAGAAACTGTTTTAAAGTTCTTGGAGATTTTTATCATTTTTGTTTTTTTCAATTCAGGCAAATTACAAAAAAACCTTTATTATTTGGAAGGGTTTTTATATTTTTCCTGAATGAGTTTCACCACGCTTCAAACTCCAATAGACTATTTAAAAGGTGTTGGTCCAAACCGCGCAGAATTACTGCGTAAAGAACTTGGTATTTTCACCTATCAAGACTTGTTGAACCTATTTCCAAACCGCTATTTAGACCGTACACAGTACTACAAAATCAATCAACTGCAACATACTACAGCCGAAGTTCAGCTAGTAGGCAAAGTGGTTGATATTAAAGAAGTACAACAAAAAAGAGGAAAACGTCTGGTAGCCACTTTTATAGACGAAACAGGCATGATGGAGTTAGTTTGGTTTCGCGGACATAAGTGGATAAAGGACAATATTAAACTCAATACGCCTTATGTTATTTTTGGCAAAACCAACTGGTACAACGGGCTATTCACTATGCCACACCCTGAAATGGATTTACTTACGCTACATGAAAAAAAATTGCGTGTAGCCATGCAACCTATATATCCTTCAACCGAAAAACTCAACAATAAAGGCGTAACCAATAGAGTGCTTATTTCTTTAATGCAAACACTGTTTGAAGAAGTGCAGGGAAAATTTGCAGAATCGCTACCCGATGATGTTTTGTCGAATCACAAACTCCTCACCAAAAGCGAAGCTTTATTAAACATACATTTTCCGCAAAATCAACTGCTATTAGCCAAAGCTCAATACAGACTTAAATTTGAAGAACTTTTTTATATCCAACTTCAACTTATTCTAAAAAACATACTTCATAAATCAAAAATCAAAGGGTTTCCGTTTAAAAAAGTAAATCATTATTTCAATACGTTTTACAAGCATCATTTACCCTTTGAATTAACTACAGCCCAAAAACGTGTAATTAAAGAAATCAGGAAAGATTTAGGCAGCAACGCACAAATGAACAGACTTTTACAGGGCGATGTAGGTTCAGGAAAAACCATAGTCGCGCTAATGTCAGTGTTAATCGCACTTGACAACGGTTTTCAAGCGTGCTTAATGGCGCCGACTGAAATTTTGTCAGTTCAACACTATAACAGTTTATCTTCTGCGTGTAAAAAACTGAAAATCAGAATCAAACTACTTACAGGTTCAACTGTTGCTTCAAAACGAAAGGAAATTTTCAAATCCCTTGAAAATGGCGAAATTCAGCTTCTAATTGGCACACATGCTCTGCTTGAAGACACGGTAAAATTTAAAAATCTGGGTCTGGCAATTATAGATGAACAACATCGTTTTGGGGTGGCACAGCGCAGCAAACTTTGGAAAAAAAATATATCACCGCCACATATTTTAGTCATGACGGCTACTCCTATTCCACGAACTTTAGCTATGTCTGTTTATGGAGATTTAGACATTTCGGTTATAGACGAATTGCCTCCGGGAAGAAAACCTGTAAAAACGGTACACCGGTATGACACGAATCGGCTTAAAGTGTTTAAATTTTTAAAGGAAGAGATTGCCAAAGGTCGGCAAGTGTATATTGTGTATCCTTTAATTCAGGAAAGTGAAACCCTGGATTACAAAGATTTGATGGATGGTTACGAAAGTATTTCTCGCGAATTTCCGAAACCACACTATCAAATTTCAATTGTTCACGGCAAAATGAAACCCGCCGATAAAGAATATGAAATGGATAGATTTGTTCAAGGGAAAACACAGCTTATGGTTGCTACAACGGTAATTGAAGTAGGTGTTAACATTCCTAATGCTTCAGTTATGGTGATAGAAAGCGCAGAACGTTTTGGACTCGCTCAATTGCATCAACTTCGCGGACGCGTAGGGCGTGGTGCAGAACAGAGTTACTGTATTTTAATGACGGGCTACAAGTTAAGTTCAGAAAGTAAATTGCGTATGGAGACAATGGTTAAAACCAATGACGGTTTTGAAATAGCCGAAGTAGACCTAAAACTTCGTGGTCCGGGTGATTTAATGGGCACACAACAAAGCGGTGTACTAAATTTAAAAATAGCAAACCTCGTAAAAGACAAAGATATTTTGAATCATGCCAGACATACGGCAATACAAATACTTAAAAATGATCCATCGCTTCGTTTACCTAAAAACAAACCCATATTGCAAACCTACCAACAGCTAAGTAAGTATAAGAATATCTGGAATTATATAAGCTGAAAACAGCTATTTATCTTGGTACAATTCTGCTAAAAAGCTTTCAAATTCTGTCTTGAATTTAATAAATTTTTTGCCTGTTGCCGGACCGTTAAAGCCGGTGTGAATTTTTCTAACGTTTCCGTGTTTGTCTATAAAAATACTTGTTGGATATGACAGTACTTGATTAAGCATGGGAAGTTTTTCCTGAGCCTTACTTTTACTGCTACTGCCGTATTGTGCCAGCAAAATCGGGTACGGCACTTGTATGCGCTCTTTTAAACGGTTTATAGCTTTAAAAGCCAGTGTATCCGACTTAGCATATTCAAAGGCCAAAGCCACAATTTCCAATGGCTTATCCGTATTCTGGTTGTAGTATTGTGTGTAGTATTTAGTTTCATCCAAACAATTTGGACACCACGTACCCATAATTTGAACAATTACCACTTTGTTTTTAAAACGCTCATCGCTTAAGGAAACTAATTTTCCGGTTGCATCAGGAAATGAAAATTCTATGCCGGTATAGTCTTCTTTTAAAAATGTAAGTGTTTCTGCATCAGGAAGTTCAAACTGCTCGTTGCGTTTAGCTGAAAACGGTTCTTTCCAGTGGTTTCCGGAGTAAAACATTCCCTGCATAACACTGTCGGTTACTGTAGCTGTAAACAAATAGGCGTGAGCACCATCAAATGTTGAAAGTTTAAGCTGATTATCCTCTACTACACCTTCTAAATATCTATAATCTCCGGTTGTAGTTCTAAATGTACCTGTTACTTTGTTGTTTTCTTGTGAAAAAATAGCTTTAGCCATAGTATGTTGCTCAGGGTTTTCGGGACTAAATACAGCTTCCCAATTTCCTGAAACATTGTATGCACTTGCTTTTTCTGTTTCAAAGCGCTCCTTACCTATTCTAGCTGTAAATGGCACTATTTTATTTTCATTGGGTTTTATGTAGAAACCGTTTAAAGTATTGTCTTTGCCAATTTTTGCCCTTAGTACACTTTCAAAAACAGGTAAGTGTATGATTACCGAATCGTTTTTGTACAGGATTTCATCAACCTCTATGACTTCATCTGCATTGTAAATTTCAAGTGTACTTCCTGAAGTTACGTTGAATACAAATGGGATAATTTCAGCATCCTGTGCTTCTAATTCGGCTATATACAATCCTGAAGTTAATTTTTTTTCAGTTGTGTTTTCCTTACACGATGAAAAGAAAAACAGATTTGAAATCAAGAATAAAGCTAAAAATCTCATGTTTTATGGTATAAAAAAAGGTGTTATAAAAGTAACACCTTTTTCCGTTTGATTAAAAAAATACCTTTACGGCTTGTTGTTTAAAAGTTTTGCTTTATGCTCTTCCACAACTTCGCGTTTGCGTTTTAGAGCTTCCTGAGCTTCTACAAGTTCTTGCTTGGCTTTATCTATTTTTTTGCGTTTTTCATCTGCCTGAGCTTGAGTTAGTTCGTTGCTTTTTACGGCAGCGTCCAGTCGCTCGTAGGCTTGCTGAATTTCTATCTTGCTTTTCTTGATTTTTTCGTTGCTTTCCTCTATTTCAAAATAGGCTTGTTGAAGTTTTTCTTTGGCTTCTGCAGCACGCGCCTGACCAAATTCTTTTCCTTCTAAATCACCTTTATTTTTCCCATAAGCATTGCCAGTTTCTTTTTTGTAAGCCTCAATTTTTTCACGTATTTGTTGCTTTTCTTCGGGAGATGCATTTTCCATTTTTTTCTCCATCATTTCTATCTTTTTATCCATTTTTTCTTTTTGTTTTTCCGACTTTTTTTGCTCTTGAGCCGTGGCTATGCTCATCGAAAAAAACAATACAAATACAGTGAATACTAACTTTTTTAAATTTTTCATTTCTATTTTTTTTTAATTAAATACTATCTAATGCTTTTATCGCTTCTTCTAAATCTTTTACCTCTTTATTTACTTCTTCAGATACAGCTTCAAGCTCACGGTCAAGAATTACTGCTTCCTCTGTTTCAGGCAATTCTTCAACAACCGTTTCCTCTTTTTTTGTGTCTCTGCAAGACAATAAAACTAAAATTATCGCAACTACGAGCCAGTTTTTATACATAATTTTTTATTTAAAAATTAAAATCAGCATTTAAAATTACAATTTTTAATTGAATGTTTGAATGCTTAAGGCATTATTTTATCTTTGCAAGCACTAACAACAGCGCATTTATGAAGATTTCTTACAACTGGTTAAAGCAATTTATACCTTTAGAATGGACTCCTGACAAAGTTGGAGAATTATTAACAAATTTAGGTCTTGAAGTAGAAGGAATAACAAACTACCAATCGGTTAAAGGTGGATTAGAAGGCATTGTTGTTGGTGAAGTACTTACGTGTGAAAAACATCCTAATGCTGACAAGTTAAAACTTACTACCGTAAACGTTGGTGAAAAAGAACCTTTACAAATTGTTTGTGGCGCACCAAATGTAGCCAAAGGGCAAAAAGTACCTGTGGCACTAATAGGCACTACACTTTACACCTCGGAAGGCGAAGCCTGGAAAATAAAGAAAGGGAAAATTCGCGGTGAAGAAAGTCACGGTATGATTTGCGCCGAAGACGAAATGGGTTTAGGCTCTTCACACGAAGGTATTCTAGTGCTTGATAATTCTCTAAATGTAGGTACGCCGTTAGCACAAGTTTTTAAAGTTGAAAACGATTATGTTTTTGAAATAGGACTTACCCCAAATCGTGCAGATGCCATGAGCCATTTGGGTGTCGCTCGCGACTTAAAAGCCGGATGTCTACAGCAAAACAAAGCCATGGAGCTTATTACGCCGTCTGTAAGCGCATTTCACACGGATAATCGCACCCTTAAAATTGATGTGGAAGTAACCTCTTTAGACAAAGCGCCACGTTATTGTGGCGTTACTATATCAGGCATTAAAGTAGAAGATTCACCGGCTTGGTTGCAAAACCGATTGAAAGCCATAGGTTTATCGCCTGTAAATAATGTAGTGGATTGCACCAATTATGTACTTCACGAACTTGGACAACCTTTACATGCCTTTGATGCCAAGAAAATAGCAGGAAATAAAATTGAGGTAAAAACCGTTGCTAAAGGAACAAAATTTATCACGCTGGACGGCATTGAGCGTGAGCTCCACGAAGAAGATTTAATGATTTGCGATGCCGAAAAACCACTGTGTATTGCCGGTGTGTTTGGAGGTATAGCTTCCGGAGTAACAGAAGAAACCACCAGTATTTTTTTAGAAAGCGCCTATTTTAATCCCGTTTCTGTTCGAAAAACGGCAAAACGCCATAACTTAAACACAGATGCTTCCTTTAGATTTGAACGCGGTATCGACCCCAATATTACTGAATATGCTTTAAAACGCGCAGCACTTCTAATCCAAGAAGTTGCCGGAGGAGAAATTACCAGCGATGTAATAGATTATTATCCCAAAAAAATTGAAGATTTTCAAGTGCGTTTAAGTTTTGATAACGTTAGCGCATTAGTAGGCGAAGAAATTCCTAGAGAAATTATTAAACGCATTTTGACTTCTCTTGAAATAAAAATAAATAACGTAACCGAAACCGGCCTTGGACTCACGGTTCCTGCTTACAGAAATGATGTATTACGCGAAATAGACGTAATAGAAGAAATATTGCGTGTGTATGGTTACAACAACATTAAAGTCACCGAAAAACTTAACGCTTCAATTTCGCAAACCTCAAAGACAGAAGACCACAAACTGCAAAATATTACCGGAAATTTACTGGCGGCTAATGGATTTAATGAAATAGTAAACAATTCACTTACTACACCAAATTACACCAAACTGAGTAAACAACTCCAACAGGAACACAACATCACAATGCTTAACCCGTTGAGCAACGATTTGTCTGTTTTGCGACAAAGCTTGCTATTTAGTGGTTTAGAATCTATTGCATTTAACAAAAACCGAAAACAGACTCACTTAAAGTTTTTTGAATTTGGTAAAACCTACCATCAATTCAAAACACGTGAAGAACACAAACATTTAACCCTTTTTGCTACCGGAAACAAGCAACCTGAAAACTGGAATGTTACTGCACAAGCGGTTAACTTCTTTTACTTTAAAGGTTTGGTAGTATTTCTGCTGGAGCGTTTAGGTATTATGAATTATACCACCAGCCCATATACCAATGATATATTTTCAGAAGGTTTATCTTTGGACCAAGGTAAAAATAAGCTGGTTGAATTTGGTCTTGTAAAAAAACACATTTTGAAACATTTCGACATAGAGACAGAAGTGTTTTATGCCGATTTTAATTGGGATACCCTATTAAAAATTACACGAGCCAAAGCTGTAAAAGTAAGTGGAATTTCAAAATTTCCCGAAGTACGAAGAGATTTTGCATTACTGCTGGATCAACAAGTTTCATTTGAATCTGTTTACAATTTAGCTAAACAAACCGAAAAAAATTTACTGAAAGAAATAAACCTGTTTGATGTATATACCGGAAAGAACCTTCCTGAAGGAAAAAAAAGTTATGCTGTAAGTTTTATTCTTCAAGACGAGAATAAAACTCTTACAGACAAACAGATAGACAAAGTAATGAAAGTTCTCCAAACCAGTTTTGAAAATAAATTGGGAGCCGAACTACGCTAGGTATTTACAGCCTTTTTTATTGAGATATTTTTTGTAACTTTAAAAGTATATAAAAACACATCGCCATGCTTAACTCTGAATTCGTAAAACTTTTCTCCGGAAATCAAATAGACACACAACACCTCAAACAAAACCTTGAAGCTGAAGGTATTGAACCCATCATAAAAGACACCAATTTAGGCGTTAATGCAGCATTAGCCACCGATTATAGCGAGTATAAAGAACTCTATGTCCATCAATCTGAACTTGAACGCGCCAAAGCCATTTTAAAGGATACTTTTTAAGAATTCGCTATGCCGTAACGGCATACATTTTTTCACGAAATTCTTTTATTTTCTTATCCTGCATGTATTCATCAAAGGTCATGTAGCGGTCAATTACACCGTTAGGCGTTAACTCAATCACTCTGTTGGCAACAGTTTGTGCAAATTCGTGGTCATGAGTGGTAAACAAGACTGTACCTTTAAAGTTTTTAAGTGAATTATTAAATGCTGTTATACTCTCCAAATCCAAATGGTTTGTAGGTTCATCCAGCATCAAGACATTGGCGCGCATCATCATCATTCTGGACAACATGCAACGTACTTTTTCTCCACCGGATAGCACATTTGATTTCTTTAAAGCTTCTTCTCCACTAAAAATCATTTTACCAAGAAACCCTCGAATATAAACTTCCTCACGTTCCTCTTCGGTTTTTGCCCATTGGCGAAGCCAATCTACTAAAGTTAGACTGTTGTTAAAGTACTCGCTATTGTCCAATGGCAAGTAGGATTGTGAGGTAGTAATGCCCCAGGAAAAAGTGCCTGAGTCGGGTTTTTCTTTTTCATTCAAAATTTGATAAAAAGCGGTTGTTGCTCTCGAATCTCTGGAAAAAACAACTACTTTATCGCCTTTGGCCAAGTTGATGTCAATATTGCTAAACAATACTTCACCATCTATTTTTGCACTTAAACCTTCAACGTTTAATATTTGGTCACCAGCTTCTCGTTCGCGTTCAAAAATTATAGCCGGATAACGACGGCTTGAAGGTTTAATATCAGCAATGTTTAACTTTTCAATCATTTTTTTTCTGCTTGTAGCCTGCTTTGATTTTGCCACGTTTGCAGAAAACCGACGAATAAATTCTTCCAGTTCTTTTTTCTTTTCTTCGGCTTTTTTGTTTTGTTGTGCACGTTGTTTGGCTGCAAGTTGTGAAGATTCATACCAAAAAGTATAATTTCCTGAATAATGATTTATTTTTCCGAAGTCAATATCTGAAATATGTGTGCATACGGCGTCCAGAAAATGACGGTCGTGCGAGACTACAATTACACAGTTTTCATAGTTAGCCAAAAAATTCTCCAGCCAGGAAATGGTTTCATAATCCAAATCGTTTGTAGGCTCATCCATAATCAGTACGTCGGGATTTCCAAACAGTGCTTGAGCCAGTAACACACGTACCTTTTGCTTTCCGTCCAGGTCTTGCATTAGGTTGTAATGCAAATCTTCTGAAATTCCTAAATTGGACAACATAGCCGCAGCATCACTATCGGCATTCCATCCGTTCATTTCTTCAAACTGCACTTGCAATTCGCCTATTCTTTCTGCATTTTCGTCAGTGTAATTGGCGTATAAAGCGTCTATCTCTGTTTTTATTTTAAATAAGGGTTTGTTGCCTCTTAAAACCGTTTCCAGCACAGTAAATTCATCATACAAATTATGATTTTGTTCCAATACAGACATGCGTTTTCCGGGTTCCAAATGAACTTGACCCGAAGTGGGTTCTTGTTTTCCGGAAAGAATTTTTAAAAATGTAGATTTTCCGGCACCATTAGCTCCAATAATTCCATAGCAATTTCCTTTATTGAACGTAGTATTTACTTCGTCAAAAAGAATGCGTTTTCCAAATTGTACCGAAAGGTTAGACACTGATAACATAAAACTGTTTTTAAATTTTGTGCAAAAGTAGAAAAATAGTAGCAGTTAGTGAAACAAAACAAGCTATATTAATATTTAACAGCGCATTAACAATGCAAATGATATACAACATTTATTTTTGTGTGAATTATTACTGTACATGTTAATGCCTACTAAAAGAAATTTCTCTGCCTTACTTTATTTTACTTTTGTTGCTTTGCTTATTGTATCATGCAAGCAAGATGCAAAAGTAGAAGAGGGAAATATTGCCTATTTGGGCGGAGAAATCATAAATCCGAGCAATAAAAATGTAATTATCTACAAAGATAAAATTCCGCTGGATACTTTAAAACTGAACAAAGACAACCGTTTTATTTACAAGTTTACCCAGCTGGTTCCCGGATTGTACACTTTTCATCATGGCACGGACATACAAATGGTACTTTTGGAGCCTAACGACAGCATCATGCTTCGACTAAATACCATAGATTTTGACGAATCATTAGTTTACACCGGCGAAGGAGCTAAAAAAAATAATTTTTTAATCAATATGTTTTTAGCTTCTGAAAAAGAAGATAAAGAAATACTGAAATTCTGTCAACAATCAGCCGATGTTTTTGAAAAGTATATTGATTCAATTCGGTCTGCCAAAAATGAAAAATTAGAAACATTCAGTACAAAATATGCACCTTCGGGCTTATTTTTAACCATAGCAAAAGCGAATATTGATTACAATTATTACACCAGTAAAGAAGTATATCCTTTTGCCTACTACTCTCATAATCAGCTTAAAAACTTAAATTCCTTACCTGAAGATTTTTATGATTACAGAAAAGGCATAGACTACAATAATGAAATTCTAAAAGACTATTTTCCATATTTCTATTTTTTACGTCATCACTTCAGAAATATTGCTGCCGCAGAACACTTCAAGCAATCTTCTGACAGTATTTTTAATCCAAAATCTGTAGCTTTTAACCTGATTAAAATGAAGCTCATAGACAGTTTAGTTTCCAATGAAGGAATAAAAAACAACCTACTAACAGATACCGCATTTAGGTTTTTTAATTACGGAAACAGCATTCAGGCTAATGATAGTGTTTTAAATACCTTTTTATCGCTTAGCACAGACTCGTCAAAAAAGGAACTTGGCATAGCCTATACCAACAGGCTAAAAAAACTAGCGCCCGGAAACCCAATTCCTGATGTTTCTTTAATTGACACCGAAAATAAAACGACTTCATTGCAGACTATAATTAAAAAACCAACGGTTATCTATTTCTGGTCATACACCATAAAAACGCATTTTAAAGATAGTCATGAAAAAATTGCTGAGTTACAAAAAAAATATCCTGAGATAGATGTAATTTCAATTAATATTAATGATGGCGATCCTGACTTTTGGGTGGGTTCTTTAAAGCAATACAACTTTTCATTGAATAACGAATATAGGTTTTCTACACCTGATCAAGCCAAAGAAACTCTGGCACTTTACCCTATAAACAAAGTGATATTAACCGATAAAAAAGGTGTAATAGAAAAATCTAATGCGAATATGTTTAGCTATAAATTTGAAGAAGAGCTATTAGGCTTACTAAGCCGATAAAAAAAGCCTCGCTGATTTTTCGAGGCTTTTTTTTAATTTCCTTTTTTATAATCTTCAAGAAATTTTGCCAATCCAATATCGGTTAGTGGATGTTTTAGTAATCCTTCAATAGAGCTTAATGGGCCGGTCATAACATCGGCACCAATTTTTGCACAATCAATTACATGCATCGTATGTCGTACTGATGCGGCTAATATTTGAGTATCAAAACCGTAGTTGTCATAAATTTGACGAATTTCGGCTATAAGATTTAAACCGTCCGTAGAAATATCATCCAAACGTCCAATAAATGGTGAAACATAGGTAGCTCCAGCTTTAGCGGCTAATAGTGCTTGACCAGGTGAAAACACTAAAGTCACGTTTGTTTTTACATCTCTTTCCGCGAAATATTTGCAAGCTTTTATACCGTCTTTAATCATCGGCAGTTTTACAACGATTTGCGGATGTAATTCCGATAGTTCTTCACCTTCTCTTATCATACCTTCAAAATCTGTAGCAATAACTTCTGCACTCACATCACCATCTACAATATTGCAAATATCAACATAGTGTTTGAGGATATTGTTTTTTCCTGTAATTCCTTCTTTTGCCATTAAAGAAGGATTAGTGGTAACGCCATCTAAAATTCCCATTTCCTGAGCTTCTTTTATTTGATTTAAATTGGCGGTGTCTATAAAAAATTTCATTTTGTGTTTATGTTAAGTTGATTTTATTCTTGATCGCAAAGCTACAACTTATAATGATTCATTAATAGCTTTTCGTAGACTTTATCCGGCAAAATACGCTTTAAAATAATTGAGAATTTCTGCATAAATGCGCCTACTTTATAATGTACTTTTGGAGTATTTGTGTTTATGATTTTATAAATAGCTTTTGCCATCACAATAGGATTATCACCGGAATCAACATGGCTATCCATAAGGGTTAAGGTCTTTTTATATGTTTCCTGATAGGGCGAATTTTTTAAAACCGGCGCATGATATCTTCCTGCTGCAATATTGGTGGCAAAATCTCCCGGAGCTACAGTAGTCATTTCTATGCCAAAAGGTTTAAGCTCCATTCTGTAAGCTTCTGTAATTAACTCCAAAGCGCCTTTACTGGCTGAATACACTCCGCGATAAGGCAAGCCCATATAACCGGCAATAGAAGTGATATTTACAATTAACCCCTTTTTTTGCTTTCGCATAAGCGGTAATACGGCTTTGATTACTAGTAAAGGTCCAAAAAAATTAGTCTCGAAATTGCGCTGTATCTCTTGTTGAGGTATTTCTTCTATGGGTCCTGTAATTCCGGCACCGGCATTGTTTATTAAAACATCTATTTTATATTCTTTGGATTGAATTGTTTCAATACAGGCCAAAACCGTTTCTTCTTTGGTTACATCTAATGCTATTAAGGGAAATTTTGAATCTGTGTATTTATTCGGAGTTCTACTCGTACCATATACTGTACAACCTCTATCTGCTAAATACTCACCTATGGATTTTCCTATTCCGGAAGAGCCACCGGTAATTAAAACGACTTTGGACATGATTTGTTTATATTAATAGGATAAAAGTACTGATTTTTGAAAAGTAAAGCCACAAAAAAAGGCAAGCTACCTACATCACACCGCTACGACCGCGTACCTTTGCTGCGTTCCCGCCCTGGAGGATTAAGCAGGAGCTGGTTGTGTAGGACTTGCCTGTGCAAAGATACAACCTTTTAAATTTTACGCAATGATTTTTTAAACTGATTTGAAATAAATACCTTGCGTAAATATATTTCAACAGATGAATTTTTTTAAAATCCTAACGGTCAAAATTTTAGTAATTTTATTGGTGTCATGTGGCGCTTCACCTGAAGAAAAAGCAAAAGATTTAACCTTGCAAATCAGTGCGAAAAACCATACACTGCACCTGGGAGAAACCTTTGTCTTTTCCTTAGAAAACCCTAAAAATCATGAATTCACATCCCTTACTTTTAAGTACAATAACACCGAAGTTCAGCCGGATAAACCCGTAAACACAGAAAAGGTTGGCGTTCAAAACCTGGAAGCTACTTTTTATATAGATAGCAAACCTGTTACGCTTTCTAAAAAAATCACGGTACTCAACAACCACTCACCCAAAATATTTAAATACCGGATTCTAAACGAATATCCGCACGACATTAACGCCTATACCCAAGGGCTGGAGTTTTATAAGGGTATTCTTTACGAAAGCACCGGACAGTATGGACAATCTAAACTCCGAACCCTGGACTATAAAACCGGAGAAGTTTTACAAAATGTAAATCTGGATAATGCCTTTTTTGGCGAAGGACTTACTGTTTTGAACCACAAACTCTATCAACTTACCTGGCGGCGCGGTACAGGATTTATTTATAATCCTGAAACACTGGAACGCTTAAGCAGTTTTAAGTACGGAAAAAGTAAAGAAGGTTGGGGTTTATGCAATGACGGGAATGCACTTTATAAAAGCGACGGAACAGAATCAATTTGGACCCTAAACCCCGATACCTTGGTTGAAGAAGATTATATTCAGGTGTACACAAACAAAGGAAAAATAGGCCAGTTAAACGAACTGGAATGGATAAACGGTAAAATTTATGCCAACATCTATCAGCGTAATGGCGTGGCTATTATTGACCCTCAATCCGGTGGTGTGGAAGCTGTTATTGATTTTAGCCCGTTAAAAAAAATGGTTACCCAACATCCTAAACTCGATGTATTAAACGGCATAGCTTACAATCCTGAAACTCAAACCATTTTTGTTACAGGCAAAAACTGGGACAAGCTTTTTGAAATAATAATAATTGAATAAACGCTTGGACACACTTTCTTTGAGCAAAAGATGAATGCAATAATTTACCTTAGCTATACTAAATACTTATTTCAAAAGTTATACTTTTACATAAACAGAATACATACATGAAACGCATTATCTATTTCACATTTTCTTTGGCTATTCTATTCATGTGGAGTTCCTGCAGAAAAGATTTTGAATTTTCAGCCAGTACCGGAAGTCTGCAATTTTCAAAAGATACCGTGTATCTGGATACCGTTTTTACAAACATTGGCTCCAGCACATACAACCTAAAAGTGTACAACAAAAGCAATGAAGATATTTCTATTCCAACGCTACGTTTAGGATTGGGCGAAAATTCCAACTACCGCCTTAATGTTGACGGCATTGCCGGTAAAGAATTTGAAAATGTTGAAATTCTTGCCAAAGACAGCATGTATATTTTTATTGAAACCACTATTGATATAAATGATTTTATCAACACAGAAGGCACGTATTTGTACACAGACAAAATAGAATTTGACTCCGGTGCAAACCTCCAAACTGTAGAACTTGTTACACTGGTACAAGATGCCATATTTATTTATCCGGACAAAGACAACACTACCGGCGTTATTGAAACCCTTACGCTGGATATCAATGGCGAACAAGTGGAAACCGAAATTCAAGGGCGCTACCTTTTACCCGAAGAACTTACCTTTACCAATCAAAAACCGTATGTAATTTACGGGTATGCAGCGGTACCTAACGGAGAAACGCTTACTATTGAAGCCGGTACACGTGTGCATTTTCACGCAAATTCCGGACTTTTGGTAGGTGAAAATGCCTCGCTTCATGTTAACGGGCAACTCAGTACAGACCAAGAAGTACTGGAGAATGAAGTTATTTTTGAAGGTGACAGACTGGAGCCTTTATTTTCTGATATTCCCGGACAATGGGGAACGATATGGTTATTTGAAGGCAGTATAAACAATATCATCAACTATGCGACCATAAAAAATGCAACCGTAGGTATATTAAGCGATGGTAATGCAGATGCAGTCCCACAAAAACTGATGCTATCCAATTCAAAACTTTACAATTTCAGTAATTTTGGGATTTTAGGCAGAAACACTTCTATTACCGCTGAAAATATAGTGCTTAATAATGCCGGCCAAAGCTCTTTTGCGGGTACTTTTGGCGGTAAATACAACTTTACCCATTGTACTATTGCAAACTACTGGAATTCCAGCTTTAGACAGTTTCCATCGTTATTGCTAAATAACTTTACCCTCGATGAAAATAACAATGCTTTTTTAGCCGATTTAACCGAAGCCAACTTTAATAACTGTATCATCTTTGGAAACGATTCAGTAGAAATTCTGCTGGATGAAATTCCTGACAATGCAGTTGCTTTTAATTTCAAGTTTACCAATTGTCAAATTCGTTTTAACAACAGTAACAATTATTACACCGGTCCAAACTACGATTTTAACAATACGTCACTTTATGAACAAGTTTTGCTAAATGGCACGCCGGATTTTAAGAATCCCTATGAAAACCAGCTAATCATTGGCGAAAATGCCTCCGGAATCGGATGGGGAAACAACACTTTTTCCATTGCTGTCCCTAACGACATTTTGGGGGAAGACCGTACTGCCTCACCGGATTTAGGTGCCTATCAGCATACGGTTTTTGAGGAATAGTTGTCGCATTTATTCCTTTTACATTTCCAGAAAAATGACTATTTTTAGTGTCATCAAGTTTCCCTTTTATGCTTACATTACTTTTTGAAATTTCCTGTATTTGTGCCGGAGTTCTTTTGGCTGTTACACATTTGGATCAATTGGATGGTAAAAGTGATTTTTTTGTGAAGATTGCCAATAAACTAAACCCTTTCAATAAAATCATTGGCTTTGCTGTTTTAATCATTGGCCTTTTGTTTCTTTTGAAAATTAAGTGCCTCTTTTTTGCACTTACCGGTATATTTTGCGGCTTGTTGTTATTGCCTCAACAAATGGCTGAAATTCCCGGTATAGGTGAATATTTATTAAAATTTTCGAACCAACTGAAACCCTACAAAATTATTGTAGGTGATATTGCCCTTATCTTGGGTATTTTGGGTTTATTTAATATAAATCCTTTTTGCTAAATCGCTACGAAAAAAGAGGCTTAGTACGCATCATTTCAACCACCTTATCTCCTACGCGTTCAAGTGTGGCTTCGTCTTGATGATTAGTAAGCACTTCATCTATAAAACCAACAATAACATCCATATCTTTTTCTTTTAGTCCGCGAGTGGTAACTGCCGGAGTACCTATTCTAATTCCGGAAGTAACAAATGGTGATTTATCATCAAAAGGCACCATATTTTTATTTACGGTAATTTCAGCTTTTACCAAAGCTTGTTCGGCATCTTTACCGGTTATATTTTTATTTCGTAAATCAATAAGCATCATGTGGTTGTCCGTTCCACCTGAAATGATATGATAATCTCTTTTTACAAAAGCTTTAGCCATAGCTTCGGCATTCTTTTTCACCTGCAAAATATAATGCATAAAATCATCTGTCAAAGCTTCTCCAAAAGCAATGGCTTTAGCCGCAATAATATGTTCTAACGGTCCGCCTTGATTTCCTGGGAAAACGGCAGAATCAAATAAAGCCGACATTTTTCGGACCGCTCCTTTTGGGGTTTTTAAGCCAAAGGGATTGTCAAAATCTTCTCCCATCAAAATCATTCCGCCACGCGGACCACGCAGGGTTTTATGCGTAGTGGTAGTTACTACATGACAATGTGGAATAGGGTCGTTTAATATTCCTTTGGCAATTAATCCTGCAGGATGCGAAATATCTGCCATGAGTAAAGCTCCTACCCGATCTGCAATTTCACGAAAGGTTTTGAAGTCCATATCACGGGAATAAGCTGAAGCACCGGCTATAATTAATTTTGGTTTTTCTTTCTTTGCTGTGTCTTCCAGCATATTGTAATCGATAATACCGGTTTCTTTTTGCACCCCATAGAACGTAGGTCTGTATAGCTTTCCGGAAAAGTTAACCGGCGAACCGTGAGTTAAATGACCACCATGCGATAAATCAAACCCCAAAATAGTATCTCCGGGTTTTAAACATGCTGCAAAAACTGCAGTATTTGCCTGACTTCCCGAATGTGGCTGTACATTTGCCCATGAGGCTCCAAAAAGTGTTTTTGCTCTGTCTATAGCCAGTTGTTCCACTTCATCCACTACTTCACAACCTCCGTAATATCGCTTTCCCGGATAGCCTTCAGCATATTTGTTAGTTAGTACCGATCCGGCTGCTTCAAGCACCTGATTACTGACAAAATTCTCAGAAGCTATCAGTTCAAGACCGTTTAATTGTCTTTCTTTTTCGGCTTCAATTAACTCAAAAATTTGGTGGTCGCGTTCCATATTTATATATTTCGATTAAATTTCTGTCAAAAATAAGAAATACATTAGTCTAGTTCATCAAAAAACATATATTTGATGTTTAATTTAGTCAACATTTAATTAACAATTTTACTATGCCATTATCTGCCAATAATCCTGATAGAACTTCCTGGTTACACGTAGGAAAAAATTCTGATTTTCCAATACAAAACATTCCCTTTGGAGTGTTTTTAACGCGAGATGATATTATTACCATTGGCACCCGAATTGGTGATACTGCGATAGATTTAGGCGCTTTACATCAATTGGGATATTTTGATGATATTCCGTTAACCGATGATATTTTTTTGCAAGACACACTAAACGATTTTATAGCCGATGGTAGAAAAACTTGGCGTGCCGTTAGAAATCGTATTGCACAAATATTTGACAGTAAAAACAACACCCTTAAAAACAACAGTAAACACAAGGAAATTGTTCTGTTCAGATTAGATGAAATAGAAATGCAGTTGCCGGTTCAAATTGGTGATTATACTGATTTTTACTCCAGTATAGAGCATGCCACCAATGTAGGCACCATGTTTAGAGATCCAGAAAATGCATTACTCCCAAACTGGCTACATATTCCGGTAGGATACCACGGACGAAGTTCTTCCATAGTACCTTCAGGAATTCCCATTCATAGACCACAAGGTCAAACCTTACCCGAAGGCGCAAAAGAACCCGTTTTTGGCCCCAGTAAATTGGTAGATTTTGAACTTGAGATGGCTTTTATTACTACAGATGCAAACGATTTGGGAGAACCTATTCCTATTGATGAAGCTGAAGAATATATTTTTGGATTGGTCTTATTCAACGATTGGAGCGCTCGCGATATCCAAAAGTGGGAATATGTACCGCTGGGTCCGTTTTTAGCTAAAAATTTTGCCTCTTCCATTTCGCCATGGATTGTCACTTTAGATGCCTTAGAGCCTTTCAGAGTTGAAGGCCCTAAACCCATAAAGCCACAGTTACCTTACTTACAGTACAAGGGTAAAAAAAGTTTTGATATAAATCTTGAAGTTGCCATTAGGCCCAAAGATGCAAAAGAAACTATTGTTAGCCGGTCAAACTTTAAGTATATGTACTGGAATATGGCACAACAATTAACCCATCATACGGTAAATGGTTGCCCTGTAAATTCAGGAGATATGATGGGAAGCGGAACCATTTCAGGACCAACTCCGGATTCTTTTGGCTCGATGCTTGAATTAACCTGGAAAGGAACCAAACCTCTAAAAATGAAAGACGGAACCGAACGCAAATTTATTAACGATTACGATACTGTAATCATGCGCGGTTACTGTGAAAAAGATGACACTCGAATTGGTTTTGGCGAAGTTTCCACCCAACTTCTTCCTATTTTTAACGGTAACAAGAAAAAAGAGTAATATCCCTGCTTTTTTTTACCTGAGGCGAGTTGCTTCTACGTAAAAGTCAACTAAATTTTTTGTTTGGCACATAAATTGGTTTTCGCTTACAATAACCCATAAAACGTAACCCCATGAAAAAACTACTACTTCTTTCCGTAATTTTTATTGTACTGTTTTCCTGTGGTGGAAGAAGACAAATGGAAAAAGCATTGTATAGCGGCAATTACGACCAAGCCATTACAACAGCACTTCGCAAACTGGATACAAATAAAGACAAAAAAAGAAAATATGCCTATATAGCTATGCTACAAGAGGCTTATACTAAAGTGACCCAGCGCGATTTAGAGCAAATTGAGCGCTTAAAAACGGATGGCAACCCTGAAAACTACAAAAGCATATACAACTTATACGTGAATATGAATGCCAGACAAGAAGCCATAAAGCCTTTACTACCCTTGCGAATTAACGGTAAAGAAGTAGCTTTCAGGTTAAATGATTACACAAATGATATTGTAGCCGTTAAAGCTGAACTTCTACCCTATGAATATGACAATGCCGTAAACTTACTCTCAAGCAATAATAAACTCACTTTAAGAGAAGCCTACCGCAAACTGAAGTATATTGAAAATGTACATCCTAATTACAGAGACGTACGGAACCTTATGGATGAAGCTCACTTTAAAGGAACTGATTTTGTATTAGTCAGCATAGAAAATCAAACACGGCAAATTATTCCTGGACGTCTCGAAGAAGATTTACTAAATTTTGATACTTACGGACTAAACCATTTCTGGACGGTTTATCACGCACAACCTTATGATGAAATCGCTTACGATTATGCCATGACGTTACAACTAAAGCGAATCAATATATTGCCTGAGCGCATAGTCAACAACCAGCATTTACGTTCCAAAGAAATTGTAGACGGCTGGAAATATCAACTCGACGATGCAGGGAATGTAGTGAAAGACAGTTTAGGGAACGATATAAAAATTGATAATATAATTACGGTAAAAGCCCGAGTTTTTGAAGTAATTCAATCAAAAGAAGCTCAGGTTTTTGGTGATGTGGTGTATTTTGACTTAAAGTTAAATCAGCGTTTACAATCATTTCCGCTAAGCAGTGGCTATATTTTTGAAAACCGTTTTGCTACTTTCAGAGGTGATGAAAGAGCCCTAAATCATTACGATTTGGAATTAATCAATAACCGTCGTATTCCTTTTCCCAGTAACGAACAAATGGTGTATGACACCGGTGAAGACCTTAAACTTAAACTCAAAGAAATTATAAATTCAGCACCCTTTTAAAACAAAAAAAAAACGTTTCAATATTGAAACGTTTTTTTTGTAAACATTACTTTGAAGCTATCCAGACATCTATCTTTTCTTCTAAAAGCTGTAAGGGTATGCAGCCGGTTTCAAGTATTTCGTTGTGAAATTCCCGTATATCAAAAGCATCACCCAAAGCTTTTTCGGCTTTGTCTCTAAGTGCTATAATTTTAAGCTGTCCTATTTTGTATGACAAGGCTTGTCCCGGATTGGCCATATAGCGTTCTATTTCACTTTCAATGCTGGCTGCATCTTCTGCTTCGTTCTCTAAAGAGTATTGAATAGCTTGTTCTCTAGTCCAGCCTTTGGCATGTATGCCTGTATCTACAACCAGGCGTATGGCTCGGTGTATTTCACTGCTGAGCATTCCAAAATACTGGTACGGATCTTTGTATAACCCCAATTCTGTTCCCATAGATTCGGTATATAGTGCCCAACCTTCACCATAAGCACTGTACCACAGTGTTTTTCTGAAATCGGGCAAGTCTTCATTTTCCTGAGCCAGCGAAATCTGGAAGTGATGTCCGGGTATGGCTTCGTGTAAAAACAAATCTTCTTTGTCAAAAATATTATATGAAGTTACATCGGGAATGGGTGTGTAAAAAATTCCGGGTCGTGTTCCGTCTAAAGATCCGGGACTGTAATTTGCAGCCGCTGATTTTTCTCTAAATGGTTCTGTACGTCTAACCTCAAAAGGCGTTTTAGGTTGCTTGTCGAACAGTTTGTCTATTTGAGGTTTCATTACTTGATGAATACTGTCATACCATGCAATAACTTGCGAGCGCTCGGTAAAGGGCATTAATTTTTTGTTTTCTCGTACATGGTCAAAAAAGGCATTTAGGTCTCCATCAAAACCTACTTGCTTTTTAACAGCTTCCATTTCTCCTCGAATTCTTGCCACTTCGTTTAATCCCAATTGGTGAATTTCTTCTGCAGTCATGGAGGTTGTCGTGTATTTTTTTATTTGATGCTGGTAATATGCTTCGCCTAGTGGCGTGTCCGCAATGCCACTGGTTTCTCTACCTGCCGGTAAGTACACTTCTTTCAGGAAAGTAGTCATTTCTTGATGTGCCGGGATAATTTTATCCTTTACCATTGCGGTGTATGTTTCGGTTAAAGCCTTTTTATCTTCTGCTGAAAAGGCTTCCGGAAAATTTTTCGCCGGTGAAAAATAAAGATTCTCCTCAACCGCACCTGTAGCTAAACTTTCAAATTGCGGGATTACTTTAACAATCAACGATTTTGGCAATACATATCCGGAGCTCATTCCTTTTTGCATGTTTTCCTTTGCGCTGTTTAACCAAATCAGGTAATCATCAACTCTCTTTAACCAGTTGTTGTAGTCTTCAACCGTCTTAAAAGGTTGCGCCGTGGTTCCTGATGCATACTGGTTAAAATCTAAATTTTTAGACCACATTTGGTCTATGGGCATTAAATCTTTATTAAACTTAAAATCGTCTATATTGATTGTGCAATCCCAAAGCAAAACCGCTTTGCTCATTTGTTCAGTAGTTGAAAGCATGGAATCCGGGATAGCTTCAAGTGCATTTTTATATTTGTTGTAATACGCTTTTGTTTTTTCTTTGTGTTCTTTTGATAAAAAATTAGGAAATACATCGTTGTATCTGTTATCTCCGGCATCGGTGGCTTTTGTAGGGTTTAGCTTTAGGCCTTCTTCATTGTAATCGTTTAAAAGTTTAGCGAAAGATTCGCTTACTGCTTTTTTTTCAGCTAATTGAGAGTCTTCTTTTTGATCGTTTTTACAGGAAAATAGTACCGTTAAAATAAGACCTAAATAAAGTATACGTATCATATTATAAGTGTTTTTTTAAAGAATTCCAAATATACAAATCTTAGTAAACCTAAAATTTATATTAAAACACTTTAACATTATCCCATTAAGAAATAGCTGTCAAAAGGTCTAGCTCATTTATCGCACCATGACTTGCATGAACAATGACCTTTTCTTGTTTTATTACCAGAAGTTGTGGAGATTCGTGAATAACCTTAAACCGCGTGGAAACTGCATTAGAAATATCGCGATAGTACAGCAAATCTAAATAATATAAATCGGCCTCGTTTTCTTTGAGAGTGTACGCCGTTTCAAATTGCTTTTTTACCATACGCGAAATACCACAGCGTGTGGAATGCTTAAACAGCAACTGTGGCTTAGTTTTACTGGCTTCCACAATAGCATCCAACTGATTTATATTGTCCAAAGGTACCCAAGGAGCTTTTACTACTTTTTGATTGTTATCACGCTGTTTGAGTATATTCTTAAATAAAGACATAAAAACTTTTTTAAATTCAGTCGAACTTTTGGCCAATACTTACAAACTGACTTAAAGTCAGTAATAATCAATTGTTTAACGTCATTTTGTCTTGCTTTTGACTCTGGTAAGATTATTGACTGTTTCCTTAAAAAATCAATAAGATGAACTTTAACAATTATACCCTAAAATCACAAGAAACCATACAGCAAGCCCAACAACTTGCTCAGGCCTATGGACATCAGCAAATAGAAAACGAACACTTATTTAAAGCACTGACAGAAGTAGACGAAAATGTATTACCCTTCATTTTAAAAAAACTAAATGTAAATACCTCTACTTTAACACAAGCTGTAGAAAAACAATTGGAAAGTCTTCCAAAAGTTACCGGAACGGATATCATGCTTTCTCGCGAAGCTGGCAAAACACTTAATGAAGCCACTATTATTGCAAAAAAAATGAATGATGAGTATGTTTCTGTAGAACATTTGCTTATTGCTATTTTTAAATCCAACAGCAAGATAGCTCAAATGCTTAAAGACCAAGGAGTCACAGAAAAAGAACTACAAGCTGCAATTAACGAACTGCGTAAAGGTAGCAGAGTAACCTCACAAAGTCAAGAAGAAACCTACAATGCCTTGAGCAAATACGCAAAAAACTTAAATCAACTGGCTCGCGACGGAAAACTCGATCCTGTAATTGGCAGAGATGAAGAAATACGCCGAATATTACAAATTCTATCCCGCAGAACCAAAAACAACCCTATTTTGGTGGGTGAACCAGGTACCGGTAAAACCGCCATTGCAGAAGGTATGGCGCACAGAATTGTAGATGGTGATGTACCTGAAAACCTAAAAGATAAACAAATTTTCGCCCTAGATATGGGTGCGCTCATTGCCGGTGCAAAATACAAAGGTGAATTTGAAGAACGCCTTAAAGCTGTGGTAAAAGAAGTAACTACCAGCGAAGGAGACATTGTATTATTCATTGATGAAATCCATACTTTGGTAGGTGCAGGAAAAAGCGAAGGTGCTATGGATGCTGCTAACATTTTAAAACCGGCATTAGCTCGAGGCGAACTGCGTGCTATTGGTGCGACTACCCTTGACGAATATCAAAAGTACTTTGAAAAAGACAAAGCACTAGAAAGACGTTTTCAAAAAGTAAGGGTTGATGAACCCGATACTGAAAGCGCCATTTCCATCCTTAGAGGCATAAAGGAAAAATATGAAACACATCATAAAGTTCGTATCAAAGACGAAGCTATAATTGGTGCCGTAGAGCTATCAGAAAGATACATCACTAACAGGTTTTTGCCCGATAAAGCCATTGACCTTATAGATGAAGCGGCTTCTAAGCTACGCATGGAAATCAACTCTAAGCCTGAAGAATTAGACGTATTAGACCGAAAAATTATGCAGTTGGAAATAGAAATTGAAGCCATAAAAAGAGAAAAAGATGAAACAAAACTAAAAAACTTAAATGCAGAGTTAGCCAATCTCAAAGAAGAACGAAACGAAATAAACGCCAAGTGGAAAAGTGAAAAAGAAGTGGTAGACCACATTCAGGAAACCAAAATGGCTATTGAAAACTACAAGTTGGAAGCCGAACGAGCCGAACGCGAAGGCAATTACGGTAAAGTAGCCGAGTTACGATACGGTAAAATCAAAGAAGCTCAGGAAAAACTGGATGCATTACAAAAAGAACTACAGGAAAATCAAAGCGGACATTCTTTAATAAAAGAAGAAGTAACCTATGAAGACATTGCTGAAGTTGTAGCAAAATGGACAGGCATTCCCGTTACCAAAATGATACAAAGCGAGCGCGAAAAGCTACTGAAGCTGGAAGACGAACTCCACAAACGCGTAGTAGGACAAGACGAAGCTATAGTAGCCGTAAGTGATGCTGTACGCAGAAGCCGTGCAGGTTTACAAAACCCACACAAGCCCATAGGAACCTTTCTCTTTTTAGGCACTACGGGTGTAGGTAAAACCGAACTGGCAAAAGCACTGGCTGAATATCTATTTGATGATGAAAATGCTATGACTCGAATAGACATGAGTGAATATCAAGAACGTCATTCGGTGAGCCGTTTAGTAGGCGCGCCTCCAGGATACGTAGGCTATGACGAAGGCGGTCAACTTACGGAAGCCGTCAGACGCAAACCCTATTCTGTAGTATTATTGGATGAAATTGAAAAAGCACATCCGGATACTTTTAACATCTTGCTTCAGGTTTTAGATGAAGGTCGACTAACAGATAATAAAGGGCGCATTGCCGATTTTAAAAACACCATAATTATCATGACTTCTAACATGGGTAGTCAAATCATTCAAGAGCGCTTTGAGGCTATAAAAGACCTAGAAAGTGCCATTGAAGCTGCCAGAATAGACGTGCTTGGGCTTTTAAAACAATCCATAAGACCAGAGTTTTTAAACCGTATAGATGATGTTATTATGTTTACGCCGTTAAGCAAGGAAAACATCAACGAAATTGTAGGTTTACAATTAAAAGCCGTAACAAAACTTTTAGCCAAACAACACATCACTTTTGATGCTACTCAAGAAGCTATAGATTACTTAGCCAGTAAAGGATACAATCCCGAGTATGGTGCCAGACCGGTAAAAAGAGTCATTCAAAAAGAAGTAATGAATGCGTTAAGTAAAGAAATTCTATCGGGAAGTATTACCACAGACAGTATTATCCTGTTGGACTCTTTTGACAATAAACTGGTTTTTAGAAATCAAAACAATCTGGTAGCCGAAGAACTTTAATTTTTATAGTAAAATTAGTTTGTTAATTAGTATGTTAGAAAAGTGGCGTATTTTTTAAAAAATTGCGCCACTTTTCATTTTCAGAAAAATTGTACTTACTTTATACCCGTTAAAAACCTTTTTATGAAATATTTATTTACCCTAGTTTCTGTTTTAGCTATTTATTCAACCACCAGAAGTCAGGCGTTAGAAAACACACTGCTGTGGAAGATATCCGGAAATGATATAGAGGAACCTAGTTATTTATTTGGCACCATTCATATATCATGTGATGCCACCTTAAATGAACAAGTTACGCAGGCACTTGATGCAACCACTCTCTTGGTTTTAGAAATAGACATGGACGATCCGGCAATGCCAATGAACATGATGAAACTTATGAATATGAAAGAAAAACAAAGCTTAAGTCAGCTGTTAAATAAAGAAGATTACCAGCTACTTCATCAGTTTTACAAAGAACAATTTGGCATAAATATAGAGGCCATGCACACCGTAAAGCCATTTTTTTTAAGTGCCATGATTTATCCAAAACTATTAGACTGTCCAACCCAGTCATTGGAAACCGAACTTGTAAAAGTAGCACACAGTCAAAATGAAGAAGTGTTAGGCCTTGAAACAATAGAAGACCAAATGTCAATTTTTGATGAAATTCCTTATGAAGAGCAAGTTTCAGAGCTTTTAAAAAGTGTAAAAGACAGCCTGAAAACCGATAAAGAAAACTTCACAAAAATGTTGGAAATCTACAAAAAACAAGACCTAAGCGCTATGGTAAACCTAATTATGGAAGACACCACAGCAACCACAGCCAAATACGCAGACAAACTATTGATTGACAGAAACCAAAAGTGGATTCCCAAAATTATTGAATTTACCAGGAAAAAACCTACTTTTTTTGGAGTTGGTGCCGGTCATTTAGGTGGAGAATTTGGTGTAATTAATCTGTTAAAAGCCAAAGGATACACCTTAACACCCATTTATAATTAGCATATTTTTTTTAAAAATAGAATCAATAAATCATTTTTTTTTACGTTATTTAATCTAAGTAATACGCTTACATAAAAAGAATATTATTTAACTTTGCAATAAACTAACCCCAAGTTTACTCAAAAAAAGTTTAAAATTTAATTTACTTAACCTATGAACATTAATCAATACATAGACCATACGCTTTTAAGACAAGATGCCACAGAAAAAGACATTGTAAATTTATGCAAAGAAGCCATTCAGCATCAATTCTATGCTGTGTGTGTGAATAGTGGCTACGTTAAACTCGCAAAAGAACTTTTAAAAAATTCAAATGTAAAAATATGCAGTGTAGTAGGGTTTCCTTTAGGAGCCAGTTCCACAAATGCAAAAGTTTTTGAAGCCGAGCAAGCCGTAAAAGACGGAGCTCACGAAATAGATATGGTTATGAATATAGGTTTACTTAAAAGTAGAAACTATGTGGCTGTATTAAAAGACATTGCTGATGTAAAATTAGCCATTAAAAGAATTCCTCTGAAAGTAATTATAGAAATAAGCGAATTGTCTAAAAACGAAATTATAAAAGCAAGTGAAATTTGCCTGGATGCAAAAGCCGATTTTGTTAAAACCTCAACCGGATTTTCCAAAGGTGGCGCTACACTTACCGCTGTAAGAATTATTAAAAAAACCGTGAAAGACAATGCCAAAATTAAAGCCTCCGGAGGAATAAAAGACTTTGAAACCGCCATGAAATATATAAACAATGGTGCTGACAGACTGGGAACTTCATCCGGAATTGCCATTGTAACCAACAAAAAACTATCCCTAGCCGAATATTAAATGAGTGTACATATTGCCGCAAAACAAGGAGACATAGCCGAAACCATTTTATTGCCCGGAGATCCATTAAGAGCCAAATGGATTTCAGAAACTTTTTTAAAAGATACTTTTTGTTTTAACGAAATTAGAGGCATGTATGGCTTTACCGGCATGTACAACGGTAAACGTGTTTCTGTTATGGGAACCGGAATGGGTGTTCCCAGTATTTCCATCTATGCTCATGAACTAATAACTGAATACAAGGTTAAAAATCTTATTCGGGTAGGCAGTTCGGGCTCCTACCAAAAAGATGTAAAAATACGCGACATTGTTTTGGCCATGGCTGCTTCCTCCAATTCAGGAGTTAACGAACTTCGATTTGGTGGTGCCGACTATGCACCCACTGCAAATTTTGGTCTGTTCATGAAAGCCGTAGAAGCCGCTAAGAAAAAAAACATTCCTATCAAAGCCGGAAATGTGTTCACCAGTGATGAATTTTATGCTGATGACTTCGAATCTTATAAAAAATGGTCAAAATTTGGAGTTCTTTGTGTAGAAATGGAAACCGCGGGACTTTATACCGTTGCGGCAAAACACAATGTAAATGCGCTTACCATCCTAACCATATCCGATTCTCTAGTAACCGGCGAACGCACAACAAGTCAAGAGCGCGAAACTACTTTTAAAGAAATGGTAGAAATTGCATTAGAATTAGCCTAATCAATCATGAAAACTAGAACACTCTTTTGTTTCACTTTTTTATTTTTAGTCACTCTTTGTTATTCACAAAACACAACAAATAGTACCACAACTTATTTCTTTATACGACATGCAGAAAAAGAAGAAAGTAATACTAAAAACAGTAATCCACACCTCTCTGAAGAAGGAAAAAAACGCGCCATCAAATGGAGTAACTATTTTACGAACATCAACTTTGATGCCATCTACAGTACAAACTACCATCGTACTATAGAAACCGCAAAACCTACAGCACAAAAAAATCAGCTGGCACTTACTTTTTATAACCCGCTTCAAGTAAATGTGGAAACCTTTCTGGAAGAAACTAAAGGAAAGACAGTACTTGTCGTAGGTCACAGCAATACCATTCCGCGATTGGTAAACCACATTCTCGGCGAAGAAAAATATCCGGACATAAGCGAAAACAACAACGGAAACCTGTATATTCTAACACTAATTGATAATACCGTAAGCGATGTCTTACTCAGCATTAATTAGTTATCTTTAACTCATGCAAAAAACAGTTAACATAAAAAATAAAAAAGCAAAATTTGAGTATGAGCTTTTGGATAAATATACTGCCGGAATAGTACTCACCGGCACAGAGATTAAATCCATACGACAAAGCAAAGCCTCTATTGCTGAAAGTTTTTGTGAATTTAATGACGCCGGTGAGCTTTTTATTATTAATATGACCATAGAAGAATACGCCTTTGGAAACTACTACAACCACAAACCCAAAGCTGAAAGAAAACTTCTTTTAAACAAAAAAGAGCTAAAAAAACTTCAAAAAGACGTACAGGCCAAAGGACTTACTATTGTTCCGCTACTCCTATTTATTAACGAAAATGGAATAGCAAAACTTAACATAGCCTTAGCAAAAGGAAAAAAACTCTACGACAAACGAGACACCATTAAAGACCGAGATACCAAAAGACAACTGGACAGAATTAAAAAATCATTCAGCTAAAATCCATGAAAAAAAACTTTTTTCTGCTCACTTTTATCAGCACATTTATGCTGTTTTCACAAGAAAATCATCCTTATTTAGAAAAAGTAAAAACCCTGGATAGCACACTTACTACGCTTTATGCTGTAATTTCCGGAGATAAAGGCGAAGAACGCAATTGGGACTTATTTCATTATCTTTTTCATAAAGAGGCTAAACTAATTCCATCAACCAAAACTAATGAAGGCGTTTATACAGTTCGGTATTTAACCCCTAAAGAATATATTGAAACTTCCGGAAAATGGCTGGTAGAAAACGGGTTTCATGAAAAAGAAATTTTCAGAAAAACAGACGTTTTTGGAAACATCACACAAGTGTTTAGTACTTATGAATCTTATTACAGTAAAAATGACGAAAAACCCTTTATGCGAGGAATAAACAGCATTCAACTTCTCTTTGACGGCATACGCTATTGGGTGATAAATATTTATTGGACTCAAGAAACACAAGAAAACCCTATTCCTGAAAACTATATAAAACCTTAGTTTTTATCCTCTAAAAGCGGAACGAATCTAAATTCGCCAAATTCATGTTTTTCAAACTCTTTTGGTCCTTTACGAATAAACAAGGTCATGGTTTGTACTGAAGTACCCACCGGAATAACTAACCTTCCACCTATAGCCAGCTGGCTCAGTAAAGGTTTGGGCACAATTGGCGCTCCGGCAGTTACAATTATAGCATCAAAAGGTGCTTCTTCTTTTAAGCCTTTATAACCATCACCAAAAATTATTTTTTTAGGTCTGTAACCCAGTTTTGGTAAAAATTTGCTGGTAATTTTAAACAATTCCTGTTGTCGCTCTATAGTATATACTTTTGCACCTAATTCACATAAAACAGCCGTTTGGTAGCCGCTTCCCGTGCCTATTTCCAACACTTTATCTCCTTTTTTTAGCTGAAGCAACTCGGTTTGAAAAGCTACGGTATAAGGCTGCGAAATGGTTTGTCCGGCAGCTATAGGAAAGGCTTTATCTTGATATGCATGGTCTAAAAATCCTGAGTCCATAAACAAATGTCTAGGTACTTTTCCGATAGCGTGAAGTACGCGTTCATCTGTAATTCCTTTTGCTTTTATTACCTGAACCAATTGCTGGCGTAATCCTTTATGTTTAAATGTATCTTTCAACCTCTATCCGTTTAAAGCCCAAAATTAAATCTAAATGTTTAATTCTAAAATGAAATTTTAAAAACTTATTAAGTCTTTCTCTTTTTAAAAAAAGATATAACTTTATAAACCCTATATTCCATTTTCTTAGCCAAAAAAACTATTTTTGTCTAAAACCTAATTTTATGCTAAAAGTTGGAGTTCTGGGTGCCGGTCACTTAGGAAAAATTCACCTTAGACTCTTAAATCAGTCTGAAAAATATACTCTGGTTGGCTTTTACGATGCCGATAAAAACAACGCAAAAAAAGTAGAAGCCGAATTTGGATATTCTTACTTTAATTCCATTGAAAACCTTATAGATGCTGTAGATGTAGTCGATATCGTCACACCTACGCTTTCTCACTACGAATGTGCTAAACAAGCCATTTCTAAGGGTAAACATATTTTTATAGAAAAACCGATAACCAATACCGTAGAAGAAGCAGAAACCATACGTACGCTGGTAGCCGAATACGGCGTAAAAGGTCAGGTAGGTCATGTAGAACGTTTTAATCCGGCTTTTAAAGCGGTAAAACACCAAATAAACAACCCCATGTTTATTGAATCCCACAGGCTGGCAGAGTTTAATCCCAGAGGCACCGATGTGCCTGTGGTACTGGATTTAATGATTCACGATATAGACATAATTTTAAGTGTGGTAAATGCCAAGGTGAAACACATATCAGCCAGTGGAGTTTCAGTAATAAGTGACACTCCTGATATTGCCAATGCACGTATAGAATTTACCAACGGCTGTGTAGCAAACCTTACCGCAAGCCGAATTTCATTAAAAAATATGCGAAAAACCCGCTTCTTTCAAAAAGACGCTTATATATCGGTCGATTTTCTGGAAAAAAAATGTGAAGTCGTAAAAATGAAGGATGCGCCTGAAGTTCCCGGAGATTTTGATATGATACTTCAAAATGCCGAAGGTGTAAAAAAACAAATTTATTTTGACAATCCTGAAATACCCGGTAACAATGCTATTTTAGAAGAACTCGAAACATTTGCAGACGCTATAAATAACAACACAAAACCTATTGTTACCCTTCATGACGGAACTGAAGCACTTCGAGTAGCAAACATGATAATAAATCAATTTTAAAATAATACACTATGATAAACATTGCAGTTATAGGAGCCGGAACCATGGGAAACGGCATTGCACATACCTTTGCCCAAAGCGGTTACAAAGTACAGTTAATAGACATTAATGAAGCTTCATTAAAAAAAGGCTTAGACACCATAGCCAAAAATCTGGACAGAATGGTGCAAAAAGAAAAAATTACTGAAAGTGATAAACAACAAACTTTAGCTAATATTACCACGTTTACCAACCTTACTGAAGGTGTAGAATATGCCAGTATAGTAGTAGAAGCAGCTACAGAAAATGTTGACTTAAAACTTAAAATATTTAAGCAGTTAGATCAAGATTGCCCTGAAGACACGATATTAGCCACCAACACCTCTTCAATTTCTATTACACAAATAGCTGCCGTAACCTCAAGACCCGAAGTGGTAATCGGGATGCATTTTATGAATCCTGTGCCTGTAATGAACCTAGTAGAAATCATACGCGGTTACAATACCAGTAATGTCGTTACTAAAATCATTATGGAACTGTCCCAAAAACTGGGAAAAACACCCGTTGAAGTAAACGATTATCCCGGATTTGTAGCTAACCGTATTTTAATGCCAATGCTTAACGAATCTATAGAAACACTATATAATGGAGTTGCCGGCGTAAAAGAAATAGATACCGTAATGAAACTGGGAATGGCACATCCCATGGGTCCGTTACAATTGGCTGATTTTATTGGTTTAGATGTATGTCTTTCCATATTAAATGTAATGTACGAAGGCTTTAAAAACCCAAAATATGCTCCATGTCCACTACTGGTAAATATGGTAAGAGCCGGAAAACTTGGAGTAAAATCCGGAGAAGGATTTTACGACTATACCAAAAACAAAAAAGCTGAAACCGTAGCGAGGCAATTTTCTTAGAAACCGATTGCTTTTACAAAAAAGTGTTAATTATCAATAAAACATGGCGAAAATAGTTCCGTTTAAAGCCGTAAGACCCACGCGAGACAAAGTTGGTTTGGTCGCAGCACGTTCTTACCAAAGCTACAGTATGGAACAGCGTGAAGCACGACTTAGAGACAACCCATTTTCCTTTTTACATATTGTAAATCCGGGATACAAATATGACAAAACCCTAATTGGTGAAGAACGTTATGAATTAGTAAAAAACAGATATCTTGAATTTAAAGAAGAAAATATTTTTATTCAAGATACAACATCTTGTTTCTACATTTACAAAATTACCGACCGCGATCAGCAAGAGTTTAATGGAATTATTGCTGCAGCCAGCGCCAAAGACTACGAAGACAATATTCTGAAAAAACACGAAGAAACCCTAGAATATCGTGAAGTTATTTTTAAAGATTACCTGAAAACCGTTGGTTTTAATGCCGAACCTGTGCTACTTACCTATCCGGACAATACCGTTATTGCTAAAATAATTGCCAAAGTTCAAAAAGAACGACCCGAATATGAATTTACTACCACATACAGAGATACACATTGTTTATGGAAAGTAAATCATCCGCATTTAATAAACCCCATAGCTGCCGAATTTGAAAAAATGGCTACTCTATACATTGCCGACGGTCACCATCGTTGCGCTTCATCCTATCTTCTGTACAAGGAATTAAAAGCTGAAAGCAAATCCTACACCGGAAAAGAATCTTTTAACCACTTTATGGTCTATGCCATTCCGGAATCTGATTTAAAAATTCACGAGTACAACCGAATGGTAAAAGGACTAAACGGACTTTCTAAAGAGGCATTTCTCATTGCCTTGGATGCTTCATTCCGAATAGAAAACAGAGGTAAATTCCCTTATAAACCATCCAAAAAACATCATTTTAGCATGTATTTAGATGGTGAGTATTATTCTTTGTATCTTAGAAAAACATTATATAATTTAGAATCTTCCTTAGATAATTTAGACACTCAAGTGCTTCATAAAACTATTTTAGAACCTATACTAGGCATTACCGATGCACGAAACGATAAACGCATTGTTTACGTTAACGGAAAAAATGATGTAATTGATATAAAAAACAGTATTGACAGTGGCGAATTTACCGTAAGTTTTGAATTGCTGCCCATTACCATGCAAGAAATAAAAAACATAGCAGACGACGGATTTAAGATGCCTCCAAAAAGCACCTATATTGAACCTAAACTACGAAGTGGAATAACCATTTATGAGTTTTAAATCTTATGATAAAAAATATCCTGCATTCTATAAAATCCTCAATCCCTGATTACGTCACCCTAGTTGCGGTTTCAAAAACAAAACCTCCGGAAGACATTCTGGAAGCCTACAAAACCGGACACAGAATTTTTGGTGAAAACAAAGTACAAGAATTAGTAGAAAAATACGAAATACTACCAAAAGACATAGAATGGCACATGATAGGTCACTTGCAGCGAAACAAAGTGAAGTATATAGCAAGTTTTGTACAGTTAATTCATGGTGTAGACAGCCTAAAACTGCTCAAAGAAATAAACAAACAAGCTCAAAAAAATAATAGAATCATTCACTGTTTACTGCAAGTAAAAATTGCTAAAGAAGACAGTAAGTATGGGCTTTCTGCAGCCAATGTGAAATCGCTATTGGAATCTCCAGAGGTTTCACAACTGAAAAATATTTATATTGAAGGATTAATGGGAATGGCTACCTTTACTGAAAATGATGAGCAAATAAAAAAAGAATTTACCGTATTGGCTTCACTTTTTGACAACTTAAAAGCTATTCATACCAAAAACTGTAAATTAAAAACCCTTTCTATGGGCATGAGTGGTGATTACAAGCTGGCTATAACCTGCGGAAGCAATATGATTCGGCTGGGAAGTACTATTTTTGGGGAAAGAAACTAAAACAAAAAGCATATTTACGCAATACTAGACATAGAAACCACCGGTGGTAAATACAACGAAGAAGGTATTACCGAAATTGCCATTTATAAATTTGATGGACATACCGTTGTTGATCAGTTTATTAGTCTGGTAAATCCTGAGCGAAAAATTCAAGAGTTTGTCGTAAACTTAACCGGTATAAACAGTGCCATGCTTCGAAGTGCACCAAAATTTTATGAAGTAGCCAAACGCATTGTTGAAATTACCGAAGACTGCACGATTGTAGCTCACAATGCTAAATTTGACTACAGAATTTTGCGCACCGAGTTTAAAAGACTGGGATTTGACTTTAAACGTAAAACTCTTTGCACCATAGAACTTTCAAAGGAATTGATACCCAACCAATCTTCCTATAGTCTAGGGAAACTGGCACGTGCTTTGGGCATTCCGGTTAGTGATAGGCATCGTGCTTCAGGAGATGCTTTGGCAACAGTTAAACTTTTTAAATTATTGCTTAATAAAGATACTCAAAAATATATTGTACAAAACTCCATCAGGTTTGAGCCCAAATACCAAATGGAACCCAGACATATTGAAATAATTGAAAATTTGCCTGCTACAACAGGCGTATATTATATTCACAGGCCCAACGGAGAAATTATTTATATAGGCAAAAGCAACAACATCAAAAAACGTATCAATCAGCACTTTACCGGTACCAGTCCAAAATCAAGGAAGATACAACAATTGGTAGCCGCTGTAACCTATGAAACTACAGGTAGCGAACTGGTAGCTTTACTGAAAGAAAGCGAAGAGATTAAGAAAATTAAACCCCTGTACAATCGCGCTTTACGACGAAATATATTTACTCACGCCTTATATAGTTTTACTGATGATAACGGGTACATAAACTTAAAAATTGATACTGCAGATGGCAGAAAAAAACCCATAACTACTTTCAGTAACAGGCAGAGTGCGAAACAATTTTTATTTCATGCCGTAGAAAATTACCAACTTTGCCAAAAACTAGCCGGAATACACAATACTAAAGGAAGTTGTTTTAACTTCAACCTAAAAGCCTGTAACGGTGCCTGTATAAAAAAGGAAGACATTTCAGTTTATAATTCTAGAGTCAATCAACTAATTTCAAAAAACAGCTATTCCAATAAGAATCTAATCATTATTGACAAAGGTAGAGAAATTGAAGAACGCTCGGCTGTGGTAATAAAAAACGGTATTTTTTATGGGTTAGGTTTTTTCAACTTAAATCATCAAATTACCAGAGTAGATGTACTGGAGTCATTTATAACACCCATGCAAAACAACAGAGATACACAGCATATCATCCAAAGCTACATGCGTAAAAAGAAACACTTAAAAATAATACCTTTTTCGCATAACGCACATTCTAACTAATCTTTTTTAGTACATTTAGCATTATGGATGCACCCAAAAAAATAACAGGCTGGCGATTAAAAATTCATGAAATAATTTATGGAACGCACACACCTGCCGGAAAATTATTTGATATTATTTTACTGGTTGCTATTCTCTACAGTATTATTATCGTAATGCTGGAAAGTGTTGAATCGTTTGACAATAAATACCACAGTTTTTTTAATATTTCTGAATGGATAATTACCATCCTGTTTTCAATAGAATACATTTTAAGAATTTTATGTGTAAACCAACCTAAAAAATATATATTTAGCTTTTATGGTATAGTTGATTTACTTTCAACGCTTCCCAAATACCTGTCTTATATTATTTTAGACTCTCAATTTTTATCCGTATTCAGAGCCTTTAGACTGTTGCGGGTTTTCAGAATATTAAAACTTATTCGTTTTGTAGGCGAATCTAACAATCTAGTTCGGGCCTTAAAAAACAGTCGTTCAAAAATTTTTATTTTTATTTTCTTTGTACTAATTATCTCTGTAATTCTGGGTACCGTAATGTACCTTATTGAAGGTCCTGAAAATGGTTTCAGAAGTATACCACAAAGTATTTATTGGTGTATTGTTACCCTTACCACGGTTGGTTTTGGCGATATTACTCCGCAAACGCCCGTTGGACAAATGTTGGCCACAATTATTATGATAATTGGTTATGGCATTATCGCGGTACCCACAGGAATAGTATCAGCAGAATATGCCGCCAGCCGAAACAAAACTATAAATGAAAACGACAGCTCATGCGAAAATTGTGGCGCTGATATTATTTTAAGTGATGCCAAATACTGTAGAAAATGCGGCGTAAAATTAAATAGCGATGCCTAAAACACTTATCTCCATTGTAGGTCCAACTGCAATAGGTAAAACCAAATTGAGTATTGCACTCGCTCAATTATACCATACCGAAATTATTTCGGCAGATTCCAGACAGTTTTACAAAGAAATGCATATAGGAACAGCAGTGCCATCAACAGAAGAATTGACACAAGTAAAACACCATTTTATCCAGCATCTTTCTATTCATCAAACATATAGCGTAGGACATTTTGAACGGGATGCCATTGCCTGTTTAGATCAATTATTTAAAAAAAAAGACGTTGTAATTATGGTTGGCGGTTCAGGATTATATGTCGATGCCGTAACCAAAGGATTGGACAATTTTCCGAAAATTGATAAAAATATCCGAACCCAACTTAACGCCAGTTTAAAATCCAAAGGGCTTGTATATCTTCAGGAGCAATTAAAGCAATTAGACCTCAAAGCCTACCAAACTATCGCACTGGATAATCCCAGACGCGTTTTGCGTGCATTAGAAGTATGCATTCAAACCGGGCAACCTTACTCCTCTTTTTTATCAGAAAATAAAACCAAAAGAAATTTTAAAACGTTATCTGTCGGATTAACTGCAGAAAGAGAAATTGTATACTCACGAATAAATAAAAGAGTAGACCATATGATGGCAAACGGACTGCTTGAAGAAGCCAGAATATTATTTCCACAAAAAGGGTGTAATGCTTTAGAAACCGTAGGATATAAAGAATTATTTACCTATTTTGAAGGTACTTACACCTTGGATTTTGCCATTTCTGAAATAAAAAAAAACACTCGGCGTTTTGCTAAAAGACAACAAACCTGGTTTAAAAAAAATCCGGAAACCCATTGGTTTGATTACCAAACTCCACCTGAAAAAATTTTTGATTTCATAAACGCCATCACTAGCAATAGGCTACAAAATTAAGCAGCTTCAGCTACCTCTAACCGATGTGATAAATTCAGTTAAAAAAATAAAAACCTAAAAAAAGTAAGTTTGTATCTTAATTAACACTACCTTTGTACTTTAATTATTTAATTTTTATTATGAATACAGGTACAGTAAAATTCTTCAACAATTCAAAAGGATTTGGATTTATCACTGAAGAAGGAACAAACAAAGAACACTTTGTGCACATTTCAGGACTCATCGATGAAATAAGAGACGGCGATGAAGTTGAGTTTGATTTGCAAGAAGGTAAAAAAGGATTGAACGCGGTAAACGTAAAAGTTATCTAATATTCGATATTTTTTTAAAGTAAAAAGCCTATCCGGAACTGGATAGGCTTTTTTTATGCATCTTGATTTATTACAAGCCTAAACCCTTCACCGTGAATATTTAAAATTTCAACTTTAGGATCAAGTTTTAGGTATTTTCTGAGTTTAGCAATATATACATCCATGCTTCGGGAGGTAAAGTAATTGTCATCTCTCCATATTTTGGTTAAGGCCAGTTCGCGAGGCATTAAGTCATTTTCATGAAGAGCCAATAGCCTAAGCAGTTCGTTTTCTTTGGGAGACAACTTGATTGGATCTTGCCCTTTGAACTTTAAAAAACGTAGTTTTGAGTTCAATTCAAAATCGCCAATTTTGAATTCAAACTGTTTACTGTCTGCAATTGTTTCGGTTGCTTTTCGCTGGATAATTGCTTTTATTTTCATTAATAGTACTTCGCTGTCAAAGGGTTTATTAAGGTAATCGTCTGCACCTACTTTGTATCCTTTAAGTACATCTTCTTTCATGGCTTTTGCGGTTAAGAAAATGATGGGTACTTCGGTATTTTTTTCGCGTATTTCTTTAGCCAAAGTAAAGCCGTCTTTATAAGGCATCATGACGTCCAGAATACACAAATCAAAATCGTCTTTTTTGAATTTTTCAAAGCCTTCCATTCCATTTTTGGCATGGGTTACGCTGTAATCGTTCATTGTTAAGTAGTCTTTAAGTACAATTCCAAAGTTTGGATCGTCTTCTACTAATAAAATTTTCTTTTGTTGTTGTTCACTCATAGCATTATGATATTAATGGAAGCTTGATTATAAATGTGCTTCCTTTGTCTTTTTCACTTTCTACTGTTATATACCCTTGATGGTCTTCTACGATACGTTTTACATAGGCTAAACCTAAACCGTGTCCTTTTACGTTGTGTAAATTTCCTGTGGGTTCGCGATAAAATTTTTCGAAAACCCTTTTTTGGGCAGCTTTTCCCATACCGCTGCCTTGGTCTTTTATTTTTACTATTATGTTATTTCCAATATTTTCTGTGTAAACATCTATTTCAGGATTTTTTGGCGAATATTTAATTGCATTGTCCAGAATGTTTACAATCACATTAGTAAAGTGTGATTCATTGGCTAATACTGACGACTTATTGGCGTTTAAATGTTTGTTTATGTGTCCGTTTCTGTCTTCTACCATAAGTTCTACATGCGATATGGCATCTTCTATTATGTCGTGTAGCTTTATGCGTTCCTTACTAATGTTTAGGTCTTGTTTTTCCAGTTTAGATATTCGCAATACATTTTCTACTTGAGCATGCATACGTTTATTTTCTTCTTTAATCATGTTTAAATACCTGGCTACTTTTTCTTTGTCTTCCATAATTTTTGGATTTTTTATGGAGTCTAAAGCTAAGTTTATGGTTGCTATAGGTGTTTTAAACTCATGAGTCATGTTGTTGATAAAGTCTGATTTTATTTCTGAAATCTTTTTTTGTTTTATCAACTGCATTAAGGCGCTGGTGTAGGCTATAATGATGATTGAGGTAAAAATAATGGACAGCAATGTCATACCTATCACTGAAGACAAAATAAACTTATTGTGTTCCGGAAAGTTTACCAATAGCCTGTAATTTTTAGAACTGGTATTGTTGTAAAAAATAGGAACACTGTAGGTTGATATTTTTTTTAGTTCAAAATTCTCGGTTTGAATTTTTGTAGCTAAATCATTGCTGTATATGGCAAACTCAAAATCGATATCAATATTATCTAGTTTTAGCCGGTTTTTGAGCAGTTCGTTTATTTCGTTTTTAGAGACTCTTTTGTGTAAAGGGACTCTGTCTGCTAAATCGTTATATGCACTTTCAAAATAAATTTCGTCTGTTCTGGATATGGTTCCCAGTTCAAGCATTCGGGCTTCAGGCGAAGTACTTTGTTTTTTTTCTGCATCGGTATTTTTAAAGATTTTGGTTTCTCTTTCATTGATAACGCGCTTTATGCTAATACTATCTAAACCTATGTCAAAGAGCGGCGAATTAAATTTATAGTTTTCTTCTAAAATTCCGTTTCTGTAAATAAGGGTTTCGTTTGAAAAGTTATCTTCTTGTATTACCCATAAATTACGAATGTCTGTAGTATCTATTGGTACGTCTTGCCGCATTAAATCTTGCAATTTGTACACGTACTGTGCATACTCTCTATTTTCTATAATTTTTGAAACGTGACTTAATGCTTTTTTTACATTAAATTCAAATTGTTCTTCCTTATTCTTTATAGAATTGCTTATATAATAAGCCTGTACAAAAATGATTCCTATTAATGATAAACTCATTAAAAGAATCAGTATGATGAATAACTTTTTGCTCATCATTCAAATTTAACATTTTAACATTTAGCTCTCTTAGAGTTTAACCTTACCTTAACAAAAATGTTAAATTTTAAGGTTAAAAATCCATTTTTAGTAGTTGCTTGTGTATTTTTTCTACTTGGTTTTGGGTTTCTTCTATGGTGTTGTTATGTATAACGAAGTCTCCTTGTTTTATTTTATCTTCTTCAGGAAGTTGATTTTTTATCACAGCTTCTATTTTCTCTCTTGTGGTTTCGTCTCTTTTTAATACTCTTTTAATTCGGGTTTCTTCTGGAGTTGTTACTACAATTACTTTATGGCATTCTGTGTTGGCTCCGGTTTCAAAGAGAATGGCGCTTTCTTTTAAAACGTATGGAGCAGTTTGTTTCTTTACCCATTTGCCAAAGTGCTGAGCTACTTTAGGATGCACAATGGCATTCATTTTCTTGAGGTTTTCAGGGTTATTGAAAATTTTTTCCGCTATGAATGCTTTGTTTATTTGGTTGTTTTTTAAGTAGGTTTCTTGACCAAAAAGTGCAATTAGTTTTTTTCTGATGATTTTAGATTTACCTATTAGCCGTTTAGCCTCTTCATCAGCTATATAGATAGGTATTCCTAAGGCTTTAAACATATGCGCCACAGTGGTTTTTCCACTACCAATTCCACCGGTCAACCCAATTACTTTCATTCGCTTTGTATAAATTCTACTCTGTTCAAATTAATTTTAACGTTTTTTACAAACTTTGGTTTTTCAGTTAGTTCCGGAACCAAATAAGGTTGTTGTTTTGTGACTTTTGCAAAATTACAAACCACTTTAAAGTCTTCAGTGCGTATTGAGTTAAAATTACTTAAACTGGTGTAGTACGTTACGGTAACTTCTTTTGGGAAAGTTTTAATTTGGAATCCTTCAGGAATATTACTCACTGTAATGGGTACTTGCATTGTTCCTTCGGTAAACTTTTCAACCTTAGCGGTTACGTTTATTTCTGTGTGAGAAATGTTTTCTTTTTGTAATACCGAAGGAATAGCAAGCGAAACTTTTTCAGAAATGTTTTTATTTACTTGGACTAATCTAAGCGTGTCTGTATATATAGCTTTTAATTCAGAAAGACGTTTACTTGGTCCAATAACTTTAATAGAGTCTGGCGTGATAATTAATTGGTCGCTTAAATCAAACCCTTGCATAAAACGTATATCGCTTCTTAAAATTACAGGTAGTTTTTTAACTGCATTTACGTCATAAGTAAAAAACAAAGTATCGGGAGTGATTGATAAAATTTCTTCGCCTTGTTGAAATTGACCATAAAGACTTTCAAACCCTTTATTTCTTTCCCAAAAATAATTTGAGTCGTTTATTTTTGTTTGTTTGTTGAAATCCAAAGTTACTTTTGGCGGATTTAGATAGTATTTCAAAAGCTTGAATCCCTGTGACTTAAGTGTGATATTTAACCGAATGCTATCTTTGTTTCGGTTAATGTATTCTTTTGGCATATTATTTACTTCAATAAAAAAAGCAAAGGTTTTGGTTTTGGTTTCTGCCAGTTTTGAAAGTAATAACACTATGGCAGCTACAAGCAAAAACAACACAAAAACATTAAGTTTTTTACTTTTTACTGATGCTGCTAATGTTGATTTTATTTTTTTAACCATTTATTTAGTAAAAAAAAGTTCTGGAAAAGCCTTCTCAGGTTTTATATTTAATCCCGCAATTAATAGCGTAGATGTTATGAATCCGTAACCATAACCCACCATTTGTACAAAAATGGCAAAAATGGCTTGAAATGCAACAAAAAAGCTTTTTGTTTTAATTACCGCCAAAATAAAAGCACTGACAAAGTAAAACAAATACATCAACAGCAATAAACTCCTACTAAAAAAAAGGAATAAAGTAATAGCACATACCAAACCAAAGCAAAATACTGCCGGAAACCAATAGGCTATTTTTTTGGTTTCAGGATGCCAGCTATTAAGAATAGGTCTTACCAGGCCAAATTTATATACTTGGTTGTAAAATTTAGGCCAGGAAATGCGTCGTTTATGAAATACTTTAGCTTCAGGCATTAATGCAGTTTTATATCCTTTTTTCCAAAGTCTAATGCTTAAATCCGGATCTTCTCCCGGATGAATTGACCCAAAACCACCGGTAGCTAAAAATGCTTCTTTAGAAAGCCCCATATTAAAACTTCGAGGTTGAAATTTTGTAACACTTTTTTTATTTCCTCTAATACCACCTGTAGATATAAAAGAGGTCATGGCAAAATTTATGGCTTTTTGTAGGTTTGAGAACGATTCGTGTGCTTCATCAGGACCTCCAAAACAGTGAACAAATTTGCTGTTCAGGCTATTTTCAACTTCTGCTAAATAATTTTCCGGCAGTAAACAGTCTGAATCCAAGATGATAAAATAATTGCCTTTCGCTTTTTGCATACCAAAATTTCTGGAATCGCCTGGACCTGAATTCTTCTTGAAGTAGTACGAAATATGCAATTTATCCTGAAAAGATTCTACAACGGATTTTGAAGAAATACCGGAGCCATCTTCTATAATTACAATTTCATAGGGTGTTTTTGAGGTTTGCAGCAAAAAACTTTCTAACAGTTCCTTAATTTCTTCAGGACGGTTAAAAACAGGAATTATAAATGAAAAGTGTAACTGCATGATTACAAAAGTAGTTATAAGGCACAAAAAAAGCCACCAAAAGGTGGCTTTTAATTTTTCAATTTGTGTGATTATTGTTTTACTATACGTATGGTTTCTGAAATACCATCAACAGTAACGCTTACAAAATAAGCACCGGCCGTTAAACTACTTAAATCTACTTCGCTTAAACTTGTATCTGGCTTGGTCTTCAATACTTCTTGACCCAACATATTAAAAACGGTCACATCCTCAATTACTTGTTGTGAGTTTAAATGTAAAGTGTTTTTAACAGGATTAGGGTAATAAGTAAACGAGTTAAGTTGATTATCCGAAACGGACAGAGTTACACAGCTTACTGCCAATCGGAAGTTACCTACGCTATCACTATTATACCCGCCAACAGCAATGTAGTACGTTGTGGTTCCATCTGAAGTAAAGGTCGTTTCTGCCGCATAATTTTCAGCAGAACCTCCACATTCATCATATCCGTCATCAATTAATGTTAAATTTCCTGAGGTACCGGTATAAACAAATATTTCAGTATCAAAATCGGTTAGGTCAGTACCACAAGTAGAAAGTGTAATTTCTTCTTCAATACCTGATCCGGTATAGGAATACCACACCCATGGAGAATCATTATCTGCAGAAGTATCCGGTTCAACAGTTGCTACATCCGGAGCATCTGATTCGTCTTGGGTTGCCCCTAATGTTGTACCTGTAACATCATCATCACAGGCTAAGGCAATTGCATTTGCCAGTAAATCGTTGGCCGGTGGACAAGCTTCTAAAGTTAAGGCTGAACTACTTTGAACACAGTTAACATCATTGTCGTCTGATACCGTAATAACCACGTCAGTTCCAATTGTATAAGGTCCAAACTGGTAGGTTCCGGTTGCTGTAACCGGCTGGGTAGGACTTCCTTGATCGTCAGACAAGGTAATGTCAGTAGCTGTTCCCATATCTGTAATTTCAACATCTACTAGGAAACCACCGCTGTTGTCGCAATCTTCTATCACAGTATAAGATACCGTAGCATCTGTACAAGTGTTTTCAGTTATATCTAATGTATAGCTGGTGCTTTGTGGTGTAGCCCAAGTAGATATAATAATATAATAGGTTGTACCGGAATCTAAATCCACATCAAAAATTCTGTCATCTGAGCCAGAATTCCCTTCAAATCCAACACAGTTAGGCGTATCAGAAGGACAAGCATCCAGTACATGGATACCCGAGTAAGTATCTCCTAAATTTGTAAGTGCAATATTATAGCTTCCCGTAGTTGTCGGTGTAAAAGAATAAACTACATCATCACCATTCATGTAATAATCACTGCAAGGAGAATCCCCATTTTCATATTCATCACCATAATTGGCCGTATCATCTGTAGTACTATAAGGTAAAGTTCCAATCACAATAGCCGTTTCACATACTTGTCCCGGAGCGGCATTAATAGTCAACATACCGGAAATATTATTATCTGTTCCCCATTCACCACCATAAGATCCGTCAGATTGAATTCCTCCGTACGTATAAGGTCCATCATTAAAGCTCCATCTACTGGCATAGTAATAGGTTCCCGGTGAACCGATAGTAGTTCCAAGATCTAATAAGTATTCATCATTATTACCCGCATTATTATTAAAAGATGCCGGAATCCATGTCCATTCTGCTCCGTCGGGACTCGTGTCAGAAGTACTATAACCTATCCAGCATTCTATTCCAGGAACTTGACTGGCAGTAGCATCAGTTACTCCGGCTTCATAACATTGGGCGTATACATTGAATGTATCACCGTCGTCTATAGCACCTGAAGCGGGCCATTGCAAATTAAAATAGTCTAATGTGTCTGTAGGGAAAGCATCGTTTACTACATTATCTACATAAAGTTCCCATTCATCTAATCCCGTTGCATGGATAGCCACATATACAGATTGGCCGTCATAGGCTGATAAATCAAATATATTTTGTGTCCATGTTGAAGGTGCATCGCTAGATGCTTGTAATACAACAGAAAAATCTCCTGCTGACGTCCCGGTAGTAGATAATAATACTTCGAAAGGTTCTAAAAATGAAGCACTTCTCGATTTAATATAATATGATAACCTGTCATTAACTCCTGCTGTTACGACAATTTGTGGTGTTATTAAATAATCGTCGTGTGCAATAGCTGAATCGTAGACAATTCCTGCCACGCTTGTTCCTTCTTGTGCGCCTCCGGATGGAGCATCATTTTGTTCCCATCCATTTGGGTCGCCATTATTAATTACAGTCCAAGTTCCGGGAATTCCGGACTCAAATCCTTCTGAAAATTGTGCATTACTTTGCCATGCGGTAAAAATGCATGCAAATAGTAATACGAAAGTAGTTTTTTTCATTACAAATACAGTTTTAATTAATTGTTTTTCTCTAAGCCTTAAAAATAAAAATCTAAAGTTCTATTCAAAATTATAATCGTATTTATTTTCTAGGCCTTATCAACAGGTTTTAAACAGTTACTCTTTCATAAATGCTTCCATAACTTCATTACTAACACCTACATTACTAAATCCTCCATCATTGTATAAATTCTGGAGGGTTACTCGCTTTGTTAAATCGCTGAATAGTGTAACGGTGTAGTTGGCACAATCCAATGCTGTGGCGTTTCCTAGTGGTGACATTTTATCGGCATAGGCAATAAATCCATCAAATCCTTTCACGCCTTGTCCTGCGGTAGTAGGTGTTGGTGATTGGGAAATCGTATTTACTCTTACGTTTTTATCTTTTCCGAAGAAATAGCCAAAACTACGTGCTATACTTTCCAGATAGGCTTTGTTATCAGCCATATCGTTATAGTCCGGAAAAACACGTTGTGCCGCCATATAAGTTAAAGCTACAATGCTTCCCCATGCATTCATAGCATCTTTTTGATAAAGCGTTTGCATAACTTTATGAAAAGAAACTGCTGATACATCCCATCCTTTTGCCATCCATTCATGGTTTAAGTTGGTGTAAGGTCTTCCTTTTCTGACGTTTACAGACATGCCAATGGAATGCAGCACGAAATCAAGTTTACCGCCTAAATGTTCCATGGCTCCATCTACAAGCTGGCTAAGGTCTTCCATTGAGGTAGCGTCAGCAGGAATTATTATGGAGTTTGTTTTTTCGGCCAACTGGTTAATTTGTCCCATTCTCATGGCAATTGGCGCATTGGTTAAAACAAATTGACCACCTTCTTCATGGACGCGTTCGGCAGTTTTCCAGGCGATGGAGTTTTCGTCTAATGCCCCAAAAATGATTCCTTTTTTCCCTTTTAGTAAATTGTATGACATGTTGTATAGTATTTATGTAGTTTATTTAGGATTTTTTGCTTTTCAAAGATACGGATTAATTCAGTAATTGTTTAGCATGTTCTATGGCCGATTGAGTGGCCTGTTTTCCACTTAACATTTGGGCAATTTCAACAATTCGGCTATCTTGATTGAGTTTAACCATGTTTGTATGGGTATTGTTATTTTTATCTTCTTTAAAAACTTTGAAATGCCAATCGCCTTTTGCTGCAATTTGTGGTAAATGGGTAATGGTTAAAATTTGCAGGCTTTTGCTCATGTCTTTCATTATGGCTGCCATTTTATTGGAAATTTCTCCGGAAATACCCGTATCTATTTCATCAAAAATCACTGTTGGCAATTTAATGTAATTGGCCAATATTGATTTTATTGCCAGCATAATTCTGGAAAGTTCTCCACCTGATGCAGATTTTTTTAAATCGGTTAAAGCTGTGCCTTTGTTTGCTGTAAACAAAAAACTCAGATTGTCTGAACCGTTGGAATAATAGTTTTCGGTTTTTGCTATTTCAATTTTAAACTGAGCATTAGGTATTCCTAAAGTAGCCAATATTTCTTCCAATTGTACTATTAAATGTGGTATTGCTTGTTTTCGTTTTATATGTATTTCCTGTGCTAAATGGTCTAGTTCTTTTTTCAGTACTTTTTGTTCTTCAGTTTTGACCGCTATGGTTTCTTCTAGGTTTTGCGTATTAAAAACAGCTGTTTTTAGTTTTTCTTTTATTTGAATTAGCTCTTCTATTGTTGATGCAGAATGCTTTTTTAATAAAGAATGAAGTTGTTGAAGCTTTTGGTTTACTTCTTCTAATCGAGCCGGATTAGATTCCAGTTGTTCTTGTGATTGTTCTATTTCTGAAAAAATATCCCGGAGTTCAATATGAGTGCTTTCAGTGCGCTCCCATAAAGCGGTAAAGTTTTTTGAGTAGGATGTGAGTTTTTGTAGGTTGTTTTTCACTTGTGCCAGCAGGCTTAGTATACCTCTTTGTTCTTCTCCCAATAGCTGTTGAGATTCCAGCAATCTTTCGCCAATTTCTTCTGTATTATTTAGTGATTTGTATTCTTCTTCTAAAGTCTCTATTTGACCTTCAACGAGTTCTGTAGCTTCAAGTTCTGAGAGCAAAAACTGGTTGTAGTCTAGTTCTTTAGCGGCTGTTGCCTGTTGTTGGTTTAATTCTTTAAGTAATTGGGCATTTTGCTTATATTGCTTAAGCTTCTGGCTATACCCGGATTTTTCAGTAGATACATTTGCCAGTGCATCTATCACTTGAAACTGAAAAGAGTCTCGTGTTACTTGTAAGGTTTGATGCTGTGAATGTATATCAACCAGATAGTTGCTTACTACTTGTAAACTATCTAAAGTGGTTGGTGTATCATTTACAAATGCCCGGGATTTTCCTGAGGGAAGAATTTCGCGTCTTATTATGGTTTGTGGCTCATAATCCAGGTCATGCGTTTCAAAAATTGGTTTTAATTGGTATCCGGCTATATTAAAAACAGCTTCAACTATACATTTTTCGGTTGTATTTTTAATACTGCTCAAGTCGGCACGTTTTCCCAAAACTAAAGCTAATGCTCCTAAAAGTATTGATTTTCCGGCTCCGGTTTCTCCGGTAATAATGGTAAGTCCTGAATTAAAATCAACTTTTAATTCATCTATTAGGGCATAGTTTTTTATGGTAAGTGAAGTTAACAAATGTGCGAATGTTATCTTTTTTTCAAAGATAGTTTACTTTTAATTTGAAATCAAACTAAAATTTTATGTTTCGCCATTTTGCTGCATGTGTAGGAGCCATTTTTTGGAGTGCGCCTACCAATTCTGAAATATTCACATTTGGTCCGCCAGAAAAAATCTGTTCTATTTCATCTGCTTTGGCATCAAAAAAAGTGCGTAGTAAAAAGGAATTGGGTCTTCTGCTGTTCATAACAGTTAGCGACTGTATTGCATCTGCCACAGCTTGTTTGCCGTCTTTTGGGCTTGAGTGCATAATATCCAGTCCTTTTATATGGTAAGAATACATGGCCGACCGAAACTCTTTAAAAGTTGGCGAAAGCAGATTATCTATAAGTATAAACCGGCTTTGAAGTCCATCTTCAAGTTTCCATCCGGAATAGTTTTCTTGTTGAGAATAGTTGACTATGGTTTGTACTTGCCTGTAATATGAATCGCCTCCATTTTCCTGATAACTATCCGCATCCAGACCTAAAATCATGTACAGATGATATGCTAAAACGGACATTAGGTTTGATTCAAATTGGTTTGGATTAAATATTAAATTCTGAAATTCTACATACTGAAAGTTAAAGTCTTTGTCGTTAAAATTGTAGATAGGCGTAGAATAGGTAGAACCGTAAATAGGTCGTGAGGCTTGCACCTGTATGGTTCCTTGAAACAAGTCGCTTCCTGCAGTGTTCTTGTTTATGGTTATCACCATGTTGCAGTTTATTCTTTCCTGGGGTTCAAAATTTTTGTTGGTCCATTTGGTGTTGTTTACAAACTCATTAAGTTGCTTTTCCAGAGTTTTAAATATTTGAAGATTTTCATTTCCGGTTAATTGCGCATTGACTACAACTGTACAGTTAAATTCTTGTGCCTGAATGCTGATATTAACGAAAAAAAAGAAAAGAAGAAAGAAATTACGCATGGGTTTGTTTTAAAATCTTCGTTAGTAAATCTAATGCCACTTCTTGTTTAGATTTCAACTCAAAGTTAATAATATTATCTTGGTTATCTATAAAGGTAACTTTATTTGTATTGGTTCCAAATCCGGCACCTTGATCATTTAGTGAGTTGAGTACTATTAAATCTAAGTTTTTGGATTTGAGTTTTTGCTTTGCGTTTTCTATTTCATTTTCTGTTTCCAACGCAAAACCTACCAATAGCTGATGTTTTTTTATTTTTCCTAATGAAGCCAAAATATCAGGAGTTTTAACCAATTCTATGGTTAACGCTTGGTCCTTCTTTTTTATTTTTTGAAGGGCTTTGTTTTTTGGCATGTAATCAGATACGGCAGCAGAAAGTATCGCAATATCGCAAGTATCAAAATGTTTATGGGTTTCTGTAAACATTTGTTGCGCACTTACTACAGGAATTACTTGTACCAACTTATGGTTAAGGGTTTGCTGAGTAGGACCTGTAATAAGAACAACGTTAGCTCCAAATGCTGCGGCTTGTTTTGCGATTTCAAAGCCCATTTTTCCGCTGGAGTGATTTCCTATAAAACGCACCGGATCTATGGCTTCATAAGTTGGTCCTGCTGTAATTAAAACTTTTTTATGCTTTAAAGGAAGCTTGTTGCGAATATCATTTTCTATAAAAGATACTATATTTTCCGGTTCTTCCATTCTGCCTTTCCCTACTAAACCGCTGGCTAATTCTCCTTCGGTTGCAGGAATAATGATGTTTCCATATTTTGCAAGAGTGTCAAGGGATTGTTTTGTACTGCCGTGCTTGTACATGTCTAAATCCATAGCCGGAGCAATATATACCGGGCATTTTGCAGATAAATAAGTGGCGATAAGCAGGTTGTCACAGGCTCCGTTAGCCATTTTTGACAAAGTATTGGCAGTGGCTGGTGCTATAAGCATAAAGTCTGCCCACAGGCCTAATTCTACATGATTGGTCCAAACGGCATTTTCGTCTTCACTTTTTGTGAATTCGCTATGAACAGGATTATTTGATACTGTAGAAAGTGTAAGCGGTGTTACGAAATCTTTAGAAGCAGGCGTCATTACAACTTGTACGTTTGCGCCTGCTTTTACTAATAGTCTTACCAGCAATGGGGTTTTATAAGCGGCTATTCCGGCACTTATGCCTATCAGTATATTTTTACCGCTTAGTACAGACATATGTAAATTGGGTTTACTCCGTAGCGTCTTGAGCTGTGTTTCTATGGTAAATCTTATTGTTTAACCATTCTTGCACAGCTAACGCGTGAGGTTTTGGAAGTTTTTCGTAAAACTTAGAAACTTCGATTTGTTCTTTGTTTTCAAAGATTTCTTCAAGGCTGTCGTTGTATGTAGCAAATTCTTCCAGCTTATCAATAAGTTCTTTTTTGATTTCTGTATTGATTTGTTCAGCTCGTCTTGAAATAACTGAAATGGCTTCATAGATATTGCCTGTAGGAGCGTCTATTTCATTTCTGTTGTAGGTAACGGTATTTACCGGTGCATTTATTTTTTTTAAATCCATGGTTTAACTATTAATAGTGTAATTTTTTAATTCTTCTTCTAGTATTTTTGATATGGTATTTGCTTCTTCTATATATTTAGATGCTGCATATGTTCTTTTAAATGATTTGTATAAAGACATGGCTGTTTCCAGTCTTTCTTTTTTCTTCCATTCCACACTTTTAATGGCCAAGTTGTACGCAGAATCTAATCGGTAAAAAAGGGCATCTTCTCTTAATCTGGAGCCTGGAAAATCTAAAATAAAATTGTCAAATGCTTTTATTGCAGCCTGGTAGTCAGAAATATGATTGTATTGTTTGGCAATGGCATAGGCTTTTTGTTCCAGTTTAAAGTCCAGTTCCTGAACCATTTTGTTCGCCTCAGGCAGGTATGATGAATTTGGATAGGTATTAATAAAGGTTTGCAGTTTATCAATGGCTTCTATGGTTTCGTGTTGCTCTTTGGTATAAACCGGAGATAACATATACATGCTTCTGGCAGCTAAATATGCAGCTTCTTCAGCTTTTTCACTATTTGGGTAAGAAGACACAAAACGTTCAAAATGATAATTGGCCAAATAGTAGTCATTCATTTGGTAGTAACTATTTGCGTTCAAAAACATGAGCTTTTCAGCTTGGGGTTTTCCGCGATAGCTGGGTACTATTTGCTCAAATAATCTGTTGGCCTTGGCGTATTTACCTTCATTATACAGTGTTTCTCCCATGGAATACTTGGTAGCGATATCTTCGTTTTTCAGCGCTTTTTGATATTCACTGCAAGAAACTAATACTGTGGCTATTATAAAAGTAAATACGATTCTCTTCATAGGGTTTTAAACAAGTGGCAAAAATAAGTTTTTATTAGGGAAATAAAAAATATTATTTTCAGGCTAATTTATAGACTACTTTCTTGTTGAATTAAGGATTAAGTAATATTTAACTTTTCAAGGCTGCTGCCTGTTGTTTTAGTTTTTCTTTTAGTTGATTTGATGCTGGCACAAGTGGTAACCTGACTGTATCCTTACAGTATCCTAAAACATGGAGTAATCCTTTTATTCCGGCCGGATTATTTTCTTCAAAAATAGCGCTCGTTACCTCCATTAATTTATAATGTAACGCATAGGCTTCTTTTGGTTTTTCCTGTAAACCTAAACGTATCATTTCTGAAAAATATTTTGGATAAGCCTGTCCAATTACCGAAATTACTCCTGATCCGCCTGCCAAAACAGCAGCCAAAGCCAAATCATCATCACCGGAAATCACTAAAAAATTGTCCGGTTTTAGTTTTAATAATTTTAAATACTGTGCAATATTACCACTGGCTTCTTTTACTGCAATTACATTTGGAAAATCACCGGCAATTCGCACGGTGGTTTCGGGCAGCATATTAGATGAGGTTCTTCCGGGCACGTTGTATAGTATAACGGGTATGGGTGAAGCTGTGGCTACGGCTTTAAAATGCTGATAAATACCTTCTTGTGTGGGTTTGCTGTAATAAGGCGATACCGATAAAATGGCATCAAAGTCACTTAAATCGGTGTTTTTAATTTCGTTAATCACTTCAGCGGTGTTATTTCCACCAATGCCCAGTACCATAGGCAGCCTTCTGCGATTGGTTTCTTTTACGGTATTGATTATGGCTTTTTTTTCGGCTTTAGTTATAGTTACACTCTCGCCGGTTGTTCCGCTTATTACCAAATAGTCTGTACCGTTTTCTATATTATAGGTTACAATGTTTTTTAGTGCTTCGTGATCTACACTTAAATCTTCTTTAAATGGTGTTACAAGTGCAACTCCTGTTCCTGTAAATTTACTTTGCATGTTTTAGTTTATTAAATATGTTCAGGTATTTTAATACTTCGTTTTGAAACGTAGTAAAGTCATTAATTTTTGTTTTTATGATTAAGTCGTTCAGTCGTTCATCTGTTTGTAGAATTCCTATTTTGAATTGTGCATTAGATTTTGCGGTGATAAGTTCCAGCTCAGTTAATTCTTCGCTATAATAGCTTATTAAAGCATCAAATTTTGTATCAATAAAAGTTTGTAATTCGATATTGTTTACCGTTCCTTTCCAACCAAAATCTTTAGCCGAAAAACAAACTTCCCAAAAATTAGGCGTTTCTTTCTCGTTGCTGGTAAAAGCCACTATTTTCAATTTATTAGGCAAAATATTCATGGTATTAGCCAATTTTCGAAACGCTTCAAAATCATGAAATTCATTAATATGCAACAAAACTCCAAGGTGCTCAATCTTGGTATTGGTTACAAAAACCTGCCTGGATTTAAGCAACGCATTAATGATTTTTTTATTAGATTTTTCCTTGAATCCTTTTAAAAACATGTATATTTAGTGCTTTCTACAAAGGTAGAAAAAGTTAGTCTTACTACAGGTGAAATTTACACAATTAACTATGCGTTTTAAACACTTTTTACCCATTCTTGCTTTGCTCCTATTATACAGTTGCAAAAAAGAAAAACCAGCCTTATATAAAATAGAAGGTAAAAAAATTGAAATTTCCGATTCCTTACCGGAAAAATTAGAAATAACCAGCTTTATTAAACCCTACAAAGAGCATATTAATAAAGATTTGGATAGTGTAATCAGTTATGCCGTTGACACCTATTCAAAGTCTGATGGTGAATTAAATACGGCTATTGGTAATCTGTTTGCCGATGCGGTTTATGAACAGGCAAACCCTATATTTAATTCGCGGACTCAAAAAAATATTGATATGGTGCTTCTAAATCACGGAGGTATTCGGGCAATAATTTCTAAAGGAAACATTACCAAAAGAACTGCCTACGAAATTATGCCATTTGAAAACAGTCTGGTCGTTGTAGCTTTACAAGGAAAATATGTTTTAGAAGCTGTAAAATACTTGCAAAGTGCCAAGCGTGCACATCCTATCGCAAAATTGCAAATCGTACTGGACAGTCAATACAACCTTAAAAAAGCAAGTATAAATAACCATCCTATAGCACCCGAAAAAACGTACTATGTAGCAACTAACGATTACTTGTATAACGGAGGCGACCATATGGATTTTTTTAAATCCAGCGACACTGTTTATGTGTTAAACTACAAGGTGCGTAATGCCTTACTGGATTACTTTTTGAAAAAAGACACCATCAACCCCAAAATTGATTCCCGATTTATAAAATTAAACCCATGAAGCGAAGAGAATTTTTAAAAAATACTACAGCCGCAACAGCTCTGGCTACCTTGGGCAGTTTGAGCTTACAATCGTTTACAGCTTTCTCAAAAGCAACACAGATAACCATTTTGCACACCAATGATGTTCACAGCCACATAGAGCCTTTTGGGCCGGATGACGGCAGAAATGCAAACCGCGGCGGTGTTGCCCGAAGAGCTGCAATAATAGATCAAATACGGAAAGAAAACCCAAACACTCTATTGTTCGATGCCGGCGATATATTTCAAGGCACACCTTACTTTAATTATTATGGCGGCGAACTTGAGTTTAAACTGATGAGCAAATTGAAATACGACGCTTCAACCATAGGAAATCATGATTTTGACAACGGTATCGATGGTCTTTATGCGCAATTACCTCACGCTCAATTCGACTTTTTATCGGCTAACTATGATTTTAAAAATACCATACTTGACACGCATGTTAAACCGTATAAAATATTTGAAAAAAGTGGTATAAAAATTGGCGTTTTTGGACTGGGAATAGAACTTGAAGGACTTGTAGATAAAAACCACTATAAAGAAACCAAATACCTCAATCCGGTTGAAATAGTTCAAGATATGAGTCGCATTTTAAAAGAAAACGAACAGTGTGATTTAGTGATATGCCTTTCTCATTTAGGCTACAATTACCCAAACCGACCCGACAAAATAAGCGATTTAACGCTTGCTGCTCAGACCAAAAATATAGACTTGATAATTGGAGGTCATACACATACTTTTTTACCTAAACCAACCGTAACTAAAAATGCTGAAGGCAAAAATGTATTGGTAAATCAAGTAGGTTGTTATGGCTTGATTTTAGGCAGAGTAGATTTTTATTTTGATACCGATAAGAACAAAAAATCAAACGGAACGACTATAATTGTGTAGCTGTTTATATTTTATCCGCAGCACTATTGAGCTCTTTTTTAATTAAGAATTAACATATACACAAACGTCTTTAGCCTCTATCTTAGACTGCATGTAAAAGAAGAAAAAGGACACGACTAAAAGTACCGTATATGAAAAGTTTAAAATATTTCGCTCTGAAATGTAATAATAGGCTACCTGAATTAATTCAGAAAAAACGATGCATAAAGCCCCAAAAAACATCAATAATGATTTTTTGGTTTCTCTGTAAATGTAATTGATAAAAGCCACCGAAAGCAACAGTAAAGTCACTAGATTGTAAATAAATTCTATTACAAATTCAAAGCCCATAATCAAAGGAGATACCAGCTTGAGCAGTACATATACCACATAAGCACTTAAAGCACCAAGAACAATTAAGTGTACAGAGAAGTTTTTCAACACCAATTTTAATTTCATAGACTTTAAAATCTCATAAATTAAAAATACATACGCCAAGATATATAATGTATTCCCCATGTAATAATTCACCTGTACAGGCAAATAAGGCGAAACAAAAATTAATAATTCAGAGGTTGAATATAAGATCAAAAACCCGGTAAAGAAAAAAGGTCTGTCTTTTACATTTATAAAGTACATTGTGGTAATTGCCGGAATAATTAATGCACGAGCCATCGTACTTACCGACTCGTAGTTTAAAAGCTGAAAAACTGCATAAAAGGCACACAACAACAATACAAAACCTACTAACAATTTAGATTTTTTCATGGCATTTATTTCGATTTGGTTTGACAAATATAAAAATATTTTTCAATTAATCGGAAAAAAAATGCTTTTTATCGATATTTTTTAAATTTTAACCTATTTTTTGTAAGAATTCTTCTTCACTTATGATTGGTATAGCCAAGGCTTCGGCTTTTTGTTTTTTGCTTGGTCCCATATTTTCACCGGCTATTACAAAACTGGTTTTTGCTGAAATAGACGAAGCTACTTTACCGCCATTGTTTTCTATTAATTGTTTCAGTTCATTTCTGGAAACCGAAGTGAAGACACCTGAAACCACAAAGGTTAAGTTTTTCAATTTATCCGTTTGATTTGCCAACTCTTCTTCTGAAATTTTTAATTGAACCCCAAATGCTTTCAAACGGTTGATAATACGTTTGTTTTCTTCTGATGCAAAAAAGGAAATCACACTTTCAGCAATCTTCACTCCTATTTCATCTACATTCACTAAATCGTCAAGAGTTGCAGTTGCTATAGAATCGATAGACTTATAGTGTTTTGCCAGTTTTTTAGCCACCGTTTCACCTACATACCGAATTCCTAAAGCATATAGAACACGTTCAAAAGGGATTTGTTTAGAGGCTTCAATACCTTGTATTAAATTTTCAGCACTTTTTTGAGCCATTCGTTCAAGCGGAATAACCTGTTCGATAGTTAATTCATACAAATCAGAATAATTTAATATCAATCCGGAACGGACTAACAAGGCTACCGTTTCTTCACCCAAACCTTCAATATCCATAGCTTTACGGGAAATGTAGTGCTGTATTCTTCCTATTATTTGTGGAGCACAACCGTCGGTATTTGGACAATAGTGCTGTGCTTCTCCTTCGGTTCGAACCAAAGGCGTTTGGCATTCCGGACAATGGGTAATATATTGTGTAGGTTTAGAATTGCCCGAGCGTTTTGAAAAATTGACTCCAATTATTTTTGGGATAATCTCACCACCTTTTTCAACAAATACCATATCTCCTATACGAATGTCCAGTTTCTCTATTTGATCTGCGTTGTGCAACGAAGCTCTCTTTACGGTTGTTCCGGCCAGTTCTACAGGTTCTAAATTTGCCACCGGCGTTATGGCTCCGGTTCTACCTACCTGATAAGTTATGCTGTTTAGTTTAGTTGAAACCTGCTGAGACTTAAACTTATAAGCTATTGCCCATCGCGGTGATTTTGCCGTGTAGCCTAGTTCTTCTTGCTGGTACAAACTATTGACTTTAATGACCACACCATCAATTTCATACGGTAACTGATGTCTGTGTACATCCCAATGATTTATAAATTCCAATACTTCGGTTAAAGATTTTACCACTTTGGCTTCTTTAGGAACTTTGAAACCCAGTTCACGAGCTTTTTGCAGACTTTCAAATTGGGTAGAAATGCCCAAATCGTCACCTTGTATACTGTACATCAGAAAATCTAACGGTCTTTTGGCCACTTCGCTGCTGTCTTGCAATTTTAAGCTTCCTGAAGCTGTATTTCGGGGGTTTCTGTAAGGTTCTTCTCCTATTTCCAATCGTTCTTGATTCATTTTTATAAATCCTGCAATGGGCAATATGATTTCGCCGCGTATTTCAAATTTTACCGGATAATTGCCTTGCAATTGCAAGGGTACCGAACGTATGGTTTTAACATTAGTGGTTACATTATCACCTTGAAAACCGTCGCCGCGTGTTACCGCTTTTAGCAACCGACCATTTTCATAGGTCATACTCATAGATGCCCCATCATACTTAAGTTCACATACGTACTCAATATTCCCGTCGACCTGTTTTTTTATTCGGTTTTCCCAGTCTATTAAGTCTTCTTTTGAATACGAATTGTCTAAAGAATACATTCGGTTTTCGTGAACAATAGTTTCAAAAGTTTTGGTGATATCGCCACCAACACGCTGTGTAGGAGAGTTTGAATCAAAAAACTCCGGATATTTGGCTTCTAAGTCCTGTAGTTCTTTAAGTTTACTATCAAATTCATAATCGCTTATTGTAGGATTATCCAATACATAATAGTTATAATTATGCTGTCTTAATTCTTCTCTGAGGTTTTCAATATGTTGTTTTATATTCATAGCTTTTTTCTAGCCTTTAGCATTCTGTCGTTCCCAAAAAGGTCTTTTTTTAATTGTACTTCTTCAAAGTTAAATGACTTTAAAAGTTGCTGTGTTTCCTTTCCAAGATATTGATTAATTTCAAAAAAAAGGAAACCGTTTGGTTTTAATTTGTTTACGGCAAACTTGGTTATGGCGTTGTAAAATTGTAATGGATTGTGGTTTGTTACAAAAAGTGACTGATGAGGCTCAAAATCTAAAACATTGGGTTTCATTTTATCTTTTTCCTGCAGGGTTACATAAGGCGGATTTGAAATCAGTATATCAAAGGTTGTGTTAGGAATTTTCGTTTCTAACGTTTTTGGTTTTAAAATATTGGCTTCAATAAAATGAACATTTACCTTATTTCTTTTTGCGTTTTCTGCCGCTATTTCAAGTGCAGCTTTACTTATATCCATTGCAAAAACTTGGGCTTTGGGCAAATGTTTTGCTATACTTACGGCGATACAACCTGAACCTGTGCCCATGTCTAAAATTACAGGCGACTCATTGTTTATGGTTTTTTGGGTTTCAAGTAGCCAATGTACAAGTTCTTCAGTTTCAGGACGAGGAATTAAAGTATCTTTGGTTACTTTAAAATTCAAACCGTAAAAATAGGTTTCGCCCAGTATATATTGTATTGGCTCATTCTGCTTTAGCCGGTTTAGTGCATTTAACAACTGTTGCTTAACAGATTCAGAAATTTCTAATTCCGGATTCAGAAGATAGGAAGTCCGTTTTAATTTTAAATGAAATTCAATTAAAATATTGAAAAAACTATCCACTTCTTCTTTACCATATAGCAAGTCTAACTCTTGATGAAGTATATTTAAAAATTGCTGTAAGCTCATAATTCTTTAATCATCCAAATCCCGCAAGAAAAATGACCGGTGTTACCCAGTGGTTTATCTAAGTGAGTAAATCCGAATTTTTCATACAATTGTATCGCCGCTTTTAGTTGGGAAGCTGTTTCCAAATAACACTTTTGGTACCCCATAGTTTTAGCTGCAGATAAACATTGATCAAACAATAATTTCCCATAGCCTTTGCCTCTTATTTCCGGTTTGTAATACATTTTTTGAAGTTCGCACACGCTTGCTTCATAACCGTTTAATGGTTTTATACCTGCACCACCGCAAACCACACCATCTATTTCAATCACAAAATAAACTTCTTTTTTTCCTTGATAACTTTCAAACATTTTAGGGGTTTCTGCATCGGCATAAGCCGTTCCTGTCAAAGGCAAATTAAATTCCGGAAAAACATTTCGTATAATGGTTTCTATAGCTGTATTGTCTTCAGGCAAAATCTTCCGAATCAAAACCGAAGGGTTACTCATTATATTATCTTATTTTTGTGCCCGTGAAGATACACGAAAAATACATAAAACGCTGCATAGAAATTGCTAAAAATGGATTGGGCACTACACGACCAAATCCTATGGTAGGTTGTGTTATCATTAACAACAACCGCATTATCGGTGAGGGTTTTACCAGCGCCTATGGAGGCAATCACGCCGAAGTAAATGCGATACAATCTGTTAGTGATAAAACTCTTTTAAAAACATCCACACTGTATGTTACTTTAGAGCCTTGTAATCATCATGGGAAAACGCCACCTTGTACGCAATTAATTATCCAACATGAAATTCCTCATGTGGTAATTGGCACAAGCGATAGTAATCATATTGTAAATGGAAAAGGCATTGAGGCTTTAAAAAATGCCGGTTGCACAGTTACCGTTGGTATTTTAGAGACTGAATGTAAAATTCATCACAAGCGTTTTTTAACTTTTCATAATAAAAAACGACCATACATAATTTTGAAATGGGCAGAAACAAACAACGGATTTATAGCTCCAGAATCCAAACGTTCAAAAATGCCCGTATGGATAAGTTCGCAAATATCCCGACAACTGGTGCACAAATGGCGAACAGAAGAACATGCTATTTTAGTAGGTGCCCAAACCGTACTTTCTGACAATCCGGAATTAACTGCCAGAACGTGGAAAGGACAAAATCCTATCCGAATTGTACTGGATAGTTATGGAACTTTGCCTAAAAGCAACTTGATCTTTAACAACGAAGCTAAAACGTTAGTATATTCTGCTGGCGAGATTGATTTTAGCAAAAATCCTGTAAAGCAACTTATGGACTTGCTTTATCTGGAACATATTCAATCTGTAATTATTGAAGGCGGACGCAAAACCTTACAAGCATTTATTAACGAAAACCTTTGGGATGAAGCACGCGTATTTAAAAGTGAAACTGTGATGTTTAGCAACGGTGTTAAAGCACCGGAATTCAATGCCTGTCCATCTAAAAAAACAACGCTGGCTACCGATACTTTAAGCTACTATTACAATGATTAAAACTTTGATTTTTGATTTTGGAGATGTTTTTATAAACTTGGATAAAGAAGGAACTATTCAAAAAAGTATACAATTATTAGGCAAGGATATTATAACTGAAGCAAAGCGTAGCAACAACCAAGATCTGTTTAAAATTAATGATGCTTACGAAAAAGGAAAAATTTCCACGCAGCAATTCCTTACCTTTTACAAAGGTTTAGTCCATAACATCAATGAATCTGACATTATTTTTCTATGGAATAGTTTAATTAAAGATTTTCCGCTGCACCGTTTAAAATTTATTGAAAACATAGCAAATACTACTCCATTCAAAACCATTTTATTAAGCAATACCAACGAGCTTCATATAAATTATATTAAAGAAAATGTAAGTTTTTACGACACATTCAAATCCTGTTTCGATGCATTTTACCTGTCCTATGAAATGGGTTTGAGAAAACCTGATAACGAAATTTTTCAGTATGTCCTTACTGAAAATAATCTTAACGCTAAAGAATGTCTGTTTATTGATGACACAAAAGAAAACACCATAGCGGCCTCAAAATTAGGAATTAACATTTGGAATATAAACCCAAAAAAGGAAGACGTAACTGAACTTTTCACCCTAAAACAAGAGCTGTTTTGAATCCTACTGATGTCTATAAAACCCTTAAAAAACCTTCACCCGAAATTTTATACAAGGAAAAAAACAGTAAGTTTTTTGGTTATGCATTTCCGGTTACTACTGAGAATGAAATAAAAAAACAGTTGAGGCATCTAAAAAAGCAACATCATGCAGCGAGACACTTTTGTTATGCCTATCAAATAGGGACAGAAGAACCTAACATGATATACAGAGTAAATGACGACGGAGAACCCAACAACAGTGCCGGAATGCCCATTTACGGCCAAATACAGTCTTTCCAAGTTACAAATGTTCTCGTTGTAGTTATACGGTATTTTGGCGGAGTAAAATTAGGCGTTGGCGGTTTAATCTCTGCCTATAAAACCTCAGCCCAAATGGCTTTAGAGCAAGCTGAAATCGTAAGCCGAACAATCAATTTCAATATTGAGCTCGCCTTTGATTATCCATTATTAAATACGGTTATGCGAATAGTAAAAGAAGAAAACCTCTCGATAGTAAGTCAAGAAATGCAACTAACCTGTAAGCTAGTTCTTACTGTTCGAAAAAAAGACTTACAAAAACTCAAAAACCGATTTTCAGCCATATATGGCGTTGCCGCTAAAGTAACTTCATAAAACAGCATCCAGAATATATTGTGGTGCCCGAATAGGCTTCATGGTTTTCATGTCAATAAAAGCCAACACAGTAGTAGCTTCTACCAAAACTTCATCGTGTGCATTAGTAATAACATATTCAAACTCAATTCTGGCTGTGGGTGGTTTTTTTAATTGCGTTTTCACTTTAACAACCTCATCATACCGTGCTGATTTTTTATAATTTAGCTGCATTGAAGTGACCGGAAGCATCACGCCGCTTTCTTCCATTTCTTTGTAAGAAATGCCTAATTCACGCAGCCATTCCGTTCTACCCATTTCAAGATACAGCGCATAATTTCCATGATGTACAACACCCATTTGGTCTGTTTCACCATATCGAACCCGTATTAAGATTTCATTATATTTCACAAGGATTATTAAATATTTTTTTGTAGTTTCGGGAAGTGCTAAACATGAGAAAAAAATTCTAAAAATTCAATAGCTTTTGATTTTTTTTTTTAGAATTTTGTTCACATATTTGTCCAACTGTATAAGAAAAGAGAATCCGCTTCTCTTTCACCAATAACTAACTAAAAAACCTTTTAAAATTCTAATGAGTGAAACTGCGCAATCGGTATGGAATAACTGTCTGAAATTCATAAAAGATAATATCCAACCTCAAGCATACAAAACATGGTTTGAACCCATTGTAGCAGTTAAATTAACTGACAACGCTTTAAGTATCCAAGTACCCAGCAAGTTTTTTTACGAGTGGCTCGAAGAACACTATGTGAAAATTTTAAAAGTAGCCTTAACCAAAGAATTAGGTGAAAAAGCCAAATTGGTTTACATTATTAAAATGGAAAACACCTACGGCAATAAAGAACCCTTCACTGAAAAAATTCCCAGCACCAACAGAACAGGATTAAAATCACAAGACGTTGATATTCCTTTGCAAAATAAAAGTCCCGAACTAAGAAACCCTTTTGTAATTCCCGGAATTAGAAATGTTAAAATTGAATCTCAGCTTAACCCAAACTACAGTTTTGAGAATTTTCTTGAAGGTGAATCCAACCGTTTGGCCAGAAATGCCGGTTTAGCCGTAGCCTCAAAACCCGGAGGCACTTCATTCAACCCACTTTTAATTTTTGGTGGTGTTGGACTAGGTAAAACTCACTTGGCACACGCTATTGGTGTTGACATTAAAGACAAATATCCCGAAAAAACAGTGCTGTATATTTCAGCAGAAAAATTCACTCAACAATACATCGATTCTGTCAAGAAAAACAACCGAAACGACTTTATTCACTTCTACCAAATTATAGATGTGTTAATCATAGATGACGTACAATTTCTGTCCGGAAAATCCGGAACACAAGATGTCTTTTTCCATATTTTCAACCACCTGCATCAAAACGGAAAGCAAGTTATTTTAACCAGTGACAAAGCACCTGTAGATATGCAAGACATTGAACAGCGATTACTCTCAAGATTCAAATGGGGATTATCCGCAGAGTTGCAAACTCCCGATTTTGAAACCCGTATTTCCATACTTAAAAACAAATTGTACCGCGATGGCGTAGAAATGCCAAATGATATTATTGAGTATGTAGCAAAGCATATCAAAACAAACATCAGAGAACTTGAAGGCGCAATAATTTCGCTTATCGCACAATCTTCTTTTAATAAAAAAGAAGTAACTATTGATTTAGCCAAGCAAGTAGTTGAAAAATTTGTAAAAAACACCAAACGGGAAGTATCTATAGACTATATCCAAAAAGTAGTTTCAGATTATTTTCAAATGGATATCAACACCTTGCAATCTAAAACCCGAAAACGACATATTGTACAAGCCAGACAACTCGCTATGTTTTTTGCAAAAAAATTCACCAAAGCTTCTCTGGCCAGTATAGGTTCACAAATTGGAAAAAGAGATCATGCTACCGTACTTCACGCTTGTAAAACGGTTGACAACTTAACGTCAACAGATAAGCAATTCAGAAAGTATGTAGAAGATTTAACCAAAAAATTTTCAGGATAAATTCCGTTTAGTATGACAAAAATATTGATGGTTTGTCTTGGTAACATTTGCCGTTCACCAATGGCAGAAGGAATTTTACGGGCCAAAGTTGCATCAGAAAAAATAATAGTAGACTCAGCCGGAACAGGAAACTACCATATAGGCGATCCGCCGGATCCCCGATCTATAAAAATTGGTGAAAAATATGGTATAGATATTTCACATTTGAGAGGAAGACAATTTACTGTCGCAGATTTTGATACATTTGATATTATTTATGTCATGGATGAATCCAACTACCAACATGTAGTAAAACTATCTCGCAGTGACACCGACATACGAAAAGTTAAATTTATTTTAGACGAGATATATCCCAATCAAAACTATAATGTTCCTGACCCTTATCACGGCAATCTTCATCAGTTTGACGCCATGTATAAAATGCTTGATGAAGCCTGTGAGGCAATTGCCTCTAAGTTAAGCTAATGTCATATTTTTTATATCTTTATCAAAAAACATAATCCATACACAATGAGAACCTATTTTCTGAAATTTACAGCGCTTTTATTTAGCTGTTATCTTTGGGCACAACCCAGTATATCCCTACAAAGTTTTGGCCCGACTTTTAACAGTCCCATTACCATAAAAAATGCCGGAGACAGTCGCTTGTTTATAGTAGAAAAAAGTGGTAGAATACAAATTTTAAATGATGATGGAACCGTTAATGCTACTCCATTTCTTGATATAGACGACAGAGTGATTAATACCGGAAGCGAACGCGGTTTATTGGGTCTTGCTTTTCATCCTAATTACAGCACAAATGGGTATTTTTACGTAAACTATATAGACAACGCCGGAAATACTGTAATTTCAAGATTTAGTAGAAATTCAGAAAATGGTAATCTGGCCGATACAGATTCAGAGTATACACTTTTAAATATAGCTCAACCCTATTCTAACCACAACGGTGGCGATTTGGCCTTTGGAACAAACGGATATTTATATATCGCATTAGGCGATGGCGGAAGCGGCGGAGATCCTGGAAACAGAGCGCAGTCGTTAAACACTTTACTGGGAAAACTACTGCGAATAGATGTTGATAACGGCGAACCTTACGGCATACCCAGCGACAATCCTTTTCTAAATGATGGCAACCCGAATACACTTCCTGAAATTTGGGCTTACGGATTACGAAACCCTTGGCGCTTTTCTATTGACAGTGCTAACGAAGATTTGTGGATTGCCGATGTAGGTCAAAATGAATACGAAGAAATTAATCGAGTACCTATAAGTGTTGGCGGACTAAATTACGGATGGCGATGCTATGAAGCAAATTATGCCTATAACACTTCAGGTTGTCCACCGGCAAATACAATGATTTTCCCCGTAGCCGATTATGCGCACAGCACGCCCGGCGAATTTTTTAAATGTTCTATTACCGGTGGCTATAAATACAGTGGAACCCAATATCCCAATTTTATGGGGCTTTATTTTTTTGCAGATTATTGTAGTGATGAAATAGGTTATCTGGAAAACATTAACGGAACCTGGGAAATGACACTTCAAGGTCCTTTTACCTCCAACGGATGGACAACTTTTGGCGAAGATGTAAATGGTGAATTATATATAGCAGGCATAAGTTCAGGGCAAGTATACAAACTGGTAGACAACAACTTAAGTACAACCGATTTTTCTGAACAAACGGTCAAGCTGTTTCCTAATCCTGCTAAAAATCAAGTTACAATTTCAACCGCAAGTTATCAACATAAAACTTACGAACTGTATGACATTTCCGGAAAAAAAATAAATACTTTTGAAACCAAAAACAAAGCTTACACTATAGATATTTCAGATTTAAATCAAGGTTTATATTACCTAAAATGTACAACTACTGAGGCCACGTTTGTAAAAAAACTTATTGTTAAGTAAAGATGCGTAAAAATGGCGTTCTCTATCTTATTCCTACTACCTTAGGAGAAAGCAATCCTGAAGACGTACTCCCCGTTTTAGTAAAAAAACATATTGAACACCTTAGGTTTTATATTGCCGAGAATGAAAAAACAGCAAGGCGATTTATCAAAAAAATAAGCCCTGAAACAAAGCAAGCTACTTTACAATTCAGTGTTTTAAACAAATACACACAAGCTGAAGAAAAGAACAAATTTTTAAACCCTTGTCTTTCCGGAGAAGATATAGGGTTGCTTTCAGAAGCAGGTTGTCCGGCTGTAGCTGATCCCGGAGCATCAATAGTAAAACTCGCTCACGAAAAAGATATAAAGGTAGTTCCGCTTGTAGGTCCGTCTTCAATTATTTTAGCCCTGATGAGTTCCGGGCTAAACGGTCAAAATTTTGCTTTTAACGGGTACTTGCCTATAGATAGGGTGAACAAAAAGAAAGAATTAAAACGTTTAGAAAAACTTTCCTTTCAATTCAATCAAGCGCAATTATTTATTGAAACCCCTTACAGAAACAATCAGTTAATGGAAGATATATGTGCTTCATTGCACGACAGCACTTCCGTGTGCGTCGCTTGCGACTTAACACTTCCTTCTGAGTTCATTAAAACAAAACCCGTAAGCTACTGGAAAAAAAATAGTGTAGATCTTCATAAAAAACCTACACTATTTATTATTCAAAAATTTTAAAAAAATCTAACTTCTTTCGGTCTTTACTTTAGCCTTTCGGTTAGGTTTTACAAATGAAGTATCGTATCCTGAAAACTTCTTCATGTAATAAGCAACAGTAGTACCATAACCATCAGCAAAATCCAGTTGTCCGGCCGTATGCAAGTATTTTTTTACATTTCCGGGTCCGGCTAAATGGGCTGCAGCCAAAATTCCAGACTCCGTAATTAATATATCGTTTATCTTTTTTCCGGAAAAATTTTGTATTTCTCTTCTCAAAATCCACTTGTTTCGCTCTGCATTTGCCAAAAAGGCTTTCTCTTGCAGCTCAGGAGTTTTTAAAAATTGAGCCGGATTGTAAACACCTATTAGTTTTAGGGTTTCTTTTCCAAATTGGTATTTTCCAAGATATCCGTAGGTATTTACAGAAAAATAATTACCACCGGATTCTTTAAAACCTAATGCCTCTTTAAAGCCTATAAACGATTTTCCTAAATGGGGTGTAAAAGGCTTGGCTAAACTATTTAACTCAATAGCAGGGTCAAAACCAACTGAATGATGTACAGTGTGGTTAAAATTCGAAACATTTGCTGAAAAAGAAGTAAATGTCTCTGACGTAGTTTTTGCACTCAATGAAATGTACAATAAAACTGATATTGTAAGCGATAGGGCAAAGTAACTTCCAATATTTTTTATCATAATTTTTAATTTCTTCAAAATCAAAATTATAGGTGATTTTAATCTTGAAAATTTCAGCGTGCAAAGGTATAACTATTTCTTAAAATGTGAAAATTACTCGATTAAAGGTTTTAAAAATAGATTCCGTGAAGCTTAATGTCATTTTTATCGGTGAACTCCACAGCCGGAAATGGCACTTTTATGACATTAAAAACACTAAAAATGGTCTTTAAAACATGTGAGTTTGTTTCAATTTTGGTCAAATCTACATCTAAACTTAAAAACAATTGTCGCTTCCTATGCGGAGTTATTATAAAATTATCAACAGCTTCCGTTTTTGAACCGGTTAACATCCCTTTTCCGCTATAGCCCAATGCAACATTCAGCCATTTTGGAAACTTACAGCTTTTAAAAAAAGAGTGTACGTTTGCACTCAGCCAGTAGGTTTGTCCGTTGTAATCTTTTAGCATTTCTTCTAGAAAACCATTTCCAAGTTTTTCAGGGTTTTGACTTGCATAAGCGGTTTGATGAAATGAATATTTCAACACAACACGTTGTTCTTTCCAAAGCAATTCTTGTCCTATATATAAGGACGCACCTGTTGCATTGGCTAACATATCGGTCCATGAAAAACCCCATTCTTTTGAAAAACCATCAAAAATTTCAATTACTGTCAGGTAGGAAAATCCCAAAGTTGCACCATACCACAACTGACTTTTTTTGCTTACACCGCTCCATTGTAATACTTCTGCCCCAATTCTACCTAGCTGATACGCCGAGTATACATGTCCCAACTTGTCCATTTGCAACCACTCTCCGGAATCATTTGTGGTATGAAATGAAGATTGTTCATACGATTGATACCAAAGTTGATTTAACGCTAACAGTGATGTTCCTGCCAAAGCACTTTCTGTAATGACAACTGTATTTCGTCTTTGTAAGCTAAGTGTGTCGGCAGGTTTTAAAAAGGAATTGAGCGTTGACTGCGATACGGCACTGAACGCCAAAAGCAAAAAAATACCTGTATATATTTTAAGAAATTGCAAAATTACCTGTTAATTCCCTGAGTAGATAAATAGTGCTGATAGGCTCTGGCATTAATATTATGTTGAGCCAATGTTTTGGCAAATTTATGGTATCCTAATCGTGTAGCGTCTGCCGCAAAATAATAGTATTGGTGTTTTTCATAGTTTAGTACTGCATCTATTGCCGTTATGTCCGGCATGGAAATAAGTCCCGGCGGCAAACCATTATACTTATAAGTATTATAAGGAGAGTTGATTTCTTTGTGTACATTTAATACTCTTTTGATAATGGTATTTTTATATTTTGGCAATTGGTAAGCGGCAAATTTGAGCGTTGGATCTGCTTGTAAAGGCATCCCAATTTTTAAGCGATTTATATAAACACCGGCTATTGTAGGTTGTTCTTCGGGTTGCTTTGATTCTTCATGAACTATAGAAGCCAGTGTGGTAACTTGATGAAGGGTAAGCCCTAAAGAAGCTGCTTTTTCTTTTCTGGAATTGTTCCAGAAACGATGATATTCTTTTAGCATTCTGTCTCTAAAAGCTGCAGCATCAGTATTCCAGAAGAATTCATAACTGTTTGGAATATACATTCCTAAAGCTGTTTCTGCATTAAATTGATTTTCTTTTAAAAAGTTTTCATCATACATAGCTTCCAGTAAGGAAATACTGTCTGCCTCTATTTGTGCAGAAACCCTTCCAGCCAGTTTTTCTAAGGTTTCCTGATTATTGAACGCTAGCCTAATGGGAATATTTTTACTTCTTATGGAATTAATAATTTCATTATTATTCATTCCTTTTTTTATTTCAAATTTGCCGGCTTTAATATGAGTTGTATATTTTTTTTGACGAGCAAGTGCATCGAAGGATTCTATGTTTTTAAGTAAGGGTTTTAGTTGTTCTCTTACATCAATATAGTTGGCATTTGTAGGAATATAAACATATTCTATAGACGTGTTGAATGCCGTATTTACTTTAAACATGGCGCTATACACATAGTAGGCAAAAAATCCAAAAAAAACCAATCCTACTAATAATATTCCTACGGCTATTTTTTTTATATACATTTGTTTTTTACGAGTTGTAATAAATATTCGTTTGTAAATGTTCCGTTGCTGTAATTCCAGTCTTTTTTTAGACCCACTTTTTGGAAACCGGCATTTTGAAACAATTTTAGGCTTTGTTCGTTGTCTTCGGCTATGTTGCAGTACAATTGATGTAAATCCAGCTTGTTAAAACTGTACTGTATTAATAAGTGTAATGCTTCTGTTCCAAAACCTTGTTGTCTGTTTTTGTTGTTTTTTATTAAAATTCCAACACCTGCGCGTTTGTTTTTAAAATCAAAATCAAATAAATCTATCATTCCCAGAGGCTTGTTCTTTTCTGCTTCTATAATTAAGCGCAACTGCTTCACTTCAAAGATATCTTTATGTGCATTTTGTACATATTGCTGAATGGTATGCTTAGAAAATGGGGTTTGCGTATGGCTTAATTCCCAAAGGGTTTCATCATTTTCTACATCAAAAATAAAGGCAGCATCTTCTGGCTCAACGGCTCTTAGGTATATTTTTTCACCTCTTAATGTAATCATGTTATTTTTCCTTTAAAGACAAGTGTTGCGTTTCCTTGAAGCCAAATATCATGGTATTCATTGTTTTTTGTTTTAAAAGAAACCATCAGATTTCCGCCGGGTGTTACTAGTTTTATTTTATTTGACCGTGTTTGTTTAATAAAATGCATGGCCAGAGCCACAGCTGTAACTCCGGTTCCACAGGATAACGTTTCTGCTTCTACACCACGTTCGTAGGTGCGTACCTTAAAAACGGTTTCGGAAACTTTTTCTACAAAATTTACATTTACTCCTTTTTCGTTGTATGTTTTATTGTATCGTATTTCTGCTCCTTTTTTTAAAACATTACTATTTTCAATGTCTTGGGTTAGCTGCACATGATGTGGCGAACCTGTATTTAAAAACTGATAAGTTTCGTGGTTTTGTATGTGAGTAACATTTTGCATTTTAAGTTTTACGATTTCTCCTTCAAGTATACTTTCGTGTAACCCGTCAACAGCCTCAAATACAGCACTTTTATTTATAATTCCCAATTGTTTTGCAAAAGCCGTAATACATCGTCCACCGTTTCCACACATGGTGCCTTCTTTACCATCGGCATTATAATAAACCATTTTAAAATCTGCCGTTTCATGATTTTCCAACAAAAGTAACCCATCGGCTCCAATGCCAAAACGTCTGTCACAAAGTTTAGCAATGTAATTGGTATTATTTTTGCTGAATATCTGCAAACGATTGTCTATCACTATAAAATCGTTACCGGTTCCTTGATATTTATAAAAATTAAGTGCCATAATTGTCCGGCAAATATAGTAATTATTCACCGGTATATTTACAGTGTTAAACACGCGTTAATATGTACGTTAAAATCAGTTAAAACTGAACATTCAATTCAATAAACAATTACTTTTAATCGTTTAATAAACTATTTTAAAACTTATTTATTATGAAAAAGATTCTAACCTTAGTATTTGCATCGATATTGGGTGGAATTATTACATTAACATCCTATAAGTTAGTAATAGAAGAGCAACCTGTACTGGTTTCAGAAAATTCCACCAACACTGCATCATTTCTACAAACTTCAAATACAACAAGTACAAACAACATAAATCCTGTAAATGCGCCGGATTTAACAGTTGCTGCAGAAAAAGCAGTACACAGTGTGGTTCATGTAAAAAATACAGCCATCGTTTCCAGTCCTTTAACCATTGAAGACTTTTTCTTTGGAAGACAGTCGCAACGCGCACAAGTAGGTACCGGAAGCGGCGTCATTATTTCTCCGGACGGCTATATTATCACCAACAATCATGTTATTGCCGGAGCTAGAGACATTGCTATAACCCTTAATGACAATCGTACTTATGAAGCAGAACTTATTGGTACAGACTCTAAAACAGATATTGCTTTGCTAAAAATTGATGCAGAAGAAGAATTGCCTTATACTACTTTTGCCGATTCTGATCAAGCCCGAATAGGCGAATGGGTTTTAGCCGTTGGCAATCCGTTTAATTTAAATTCTACTGTAACCGCAGGAATAATCAGCGCCAAATCACGTGATTTATCCGGAGAAAACTATCAGTCGTTTATTCAAACCGATGCCGCCGTAAATCCGGGAAATTCAGGTGGTGCTTTAGTGAATGTCAATGGTGAATTAATTGGAATCAATACTGCCATAACTTCACAAACCGGATCGTATATAGGCTATTCCTTTGCTGTTCCCAGTAATATTGCCCGAAAAGTAGTTGCAGATATTATGGAATTTGGAAATGTTCAAAATGGTATTTTAGGCGTTTCCGGTACTATTCTTAATGGAACTACTGCAAACGACTTGGAATTAAACCTGACTGAAGGGTTTTATGTAGACAATGTCGAAGATGCTTCCGGAGCAAAAAAAGCAGGAATAATCAAAGGTGATGTAATTACCAAAATAGATCAAGTTAAAATTTCTAAATTTGCCGACCTTACCGGTTACTTAAATACAAAAAGACCAGGCGATGTTGTAAATCTTACTGTACTAAGAGCAAATAATGAAAAAGTAATTCCAGTAAAACTTTCAAAAGTGGAAATCATGAAAGTAGAATTTATGGAAATGGAATTGCGCAACCTCCCAAGTTCAGTTAAAGAAAAATACAATATAGATAACGGATTACTGGTAGTTAAAAACAATAACTACAAACTCTACCGAAAAGTAGGACTCAATGCCGGATACATAATAACTGAAATTAATGGCATAAAATTACATTCAGTAGAAGACATAAATAAACTCAAAAGAAAATACGGCAATCTTGAAGATAATATTGAAAAAATGAGCATCATCAATCAAAACGGACAGCGCATAGAGCTCTATTTTTGATAGCATTCGACCGTTTGGTAAAGCCTTTTAAAAGTGATTTTAAAAGGCTTTATTTTTTTCAAAAAAATTCACGAAAACGTTTGAAATGTAATACTTTTGCAAAAAATTTAAAAACCTTAATTAAATCCATCACCATGATTCTTAACGAAACTTACGAAAAAGAATTAGCCTTCCAAGCAGACAGAAGACGAGCCAGCGTAGAATTTATAAAAACCGTGAGTGACCTTTGGTACGATAAATCTATTGAACTGGTATTGTTCAGAAACCGATTAATCGATTGCACGGTAAGTGAAATTTTAAACTTGCACGAATATGCCGGTGCTTTTGTTCAAAAACCCATTTCAATTTTTGACTCGGTAGAAATTGCTCAGGCTATAAAAACCCTGGATATTCCTCCGGCAAAACTGGATATTGGAAAACTCACTTACGAATACCACCTTGAAGACAACAAATACAACAACGCCACAGCTTTTGTTGCTGATAAACTTAAAGACGCTGCAACTTATGAATCCATAAAACCCAAAGATGTTGTTCTGTACGGTTTTGGTAGAATAGGACGCTTGGTAGCTAGAGAATTAATGGCAAAAACAGGAAAAGGATCACAATTAAGGTTAAGAGCTATTGTTACAAGAGGCAATTTAGACAAAACTACACTTGAAAAAAGAGCATCTTTATTACGGAATGATTCTGTTCATGGTGATTTCCATGGAACCGTAACAGCCGATTTAGAAAACAATGCGCTTATTATAAATGGCACCACAGTAAATATCATTTCAGCTAATAATCCTGAGGAAATAGACTACACAAAATACGGTATTAATAATGCTTTGGTGATAGACAACACCGGAGCCTTTAGAGATAAAGACGCTTTAAGTCGTCATTTGGTTTCCAAAGGAGTAGACAAAGTATTACTTACTGCACCCGGAAAAGGCGTTCCCAACATAGTTCACGGAGTAAACCACCTGGAAAACAACCCCGATAAAATCTCTATTTTCTCTGCAGCATCCTGCACTACCAATGCCATTACTCCTATTTTGAAAGCCGTAGAAGATACTTATGGTGTGAAAACAGGACATCTGGAAACTATTCACGCCTACACAAACGATCAAAATTTAGTGGATAATTTTCATAAAAAATACCGTCGCGGTCGTGCAGCAGCACTGAATATGGTAATTACCGAAACCGGTGCCGGAGCAGCCGTTTCAAAAGCTTTACCACAGCTTGAAGGCAAATTAACCTCTAACGCCATAAGAGTTCCTGTGCCCAACGGTTCTTTAGCAATATTAAATTTGGAACTTGAAAAAGAAACCACCGTTGAAGCCATTAATGCGACCATGAAAAAATACGCTTTAGAAGGAGATTTGGTAGAACAAATAAAATATGAACTTAACGACGAACTGGTATCCAGCGATATCATAGGAAGCTCGGCACCGGCAATTTATGACAGTAAAGCAACTATAGTAAGACCCAACGGTAAAAATGTAGTCCTTTACATTTGGTATGATAACGAATATGGCTATAGCCATCAGGTAGTACGCCTAGCAAAATATATAGCTAAAGTAAGACGTTATACGTATTATTAAAACAAAAAAACAAGGTAAAGTATCATACTTTACCTTGTTTTTTTTTTACTTTTTGGATATTTCAACTTTTCGCTTTGCAATATAAAAACCAATTCCAACAAAAATTAAAACATACTTAATTAAAGTTAAGCCTGCTTTATAAGTCATATTGTAGCCTTCCCTAAAAACTGAACAGTTAATAATCCAAATTTTAATATTATTTTTCGTTTAATTGCATAAATAGTAAAAATAATCCAAAAATAATTTTCAACCGTATATAAAAAAGGCCTCACAAAGTGAGGCTAATTTTTTAAATTTGTTTAATCTTTTAAAGATTTTAGTATCTTGTTAAAAATTTCTCTTTTACACCAAAAATCAACCCTAATGAAATTTACTAAAACCACCTTATTTTATGTTTTATTGTTAGCCGTTTCTTATATTTCTTTGGCTCAAGAAAACCCGGAAGACAAATTATCACTTAACGAAGGAACCTTGGACAACCAATTTGAATATGTCATTCAAAAATCCAACAATTATCAAGAATATAAGGTAATCAAAAAAACATGGCTGTATGCGCTTAAGGCACACACTATGGATTCGCTAAAAGCTATCCAAGAAACATTGAAAAGCACGCAAGCTACCGTAAATGCTCAAGCCGAAGAGATTACGGCCCTAAAAAGAAACTTAGTAACAACACAAACTACTTTAGACAATACAAACAAGGAAAAAGACAGCATGACTTTATTTGGTATGCAGCTCACAAAGACCAGTTACAGTATGCTACTCTGGACCATTATTGCCGGATTACTAGCCTTGTTAATTTTCTTCATTTTTAAATTTAAAAACAGCAATGCCATAACCAAAGAAGCAAAAAGAGCATTAGCCGAAACCGAAGAAGAATTTGAAGAACACCGAAAAGTGGCTTTGGAAAGAGAACAAAAAGTAAGACGACAACTACAGGACGAAATAAACAAGCAAAAAAACGATTTATAAAAATCGGTTTTGGACTTCCAAACCATGAGAATAGATATTATTACCGTATTGCCTGAATTGCTTAAAAGTCCGTTTGAAGCCTCTATTCTAAAGCGTGCCATTGAGGCAAACCTAGTTGAAGTTCACTTGCACAACCTAAGAGACTACGCCACAAATCGTTATAAATCTGTAGACGACTACCAATTTGGCGGCGGTGCAGGAATGGTAATGATGATTGAGCCTATAGCAAAATGTATAACTCAGTTAAAATCTGAAAGAGTCTATGACGAGATAATTTATATGACTCCCGACGGTGAAAGCCTCAATCAAAGCATCGCCAACCAATTATCTCTTAAAAAAAACATGATCATTTTATGCGGACATTACAAAGGAGTAGACCAACGCGTACGCGACCATTTCATCACCCAAGAAATTTCCATAGGTGATTATGTACTTTCCGGCGGCGAACTTGGTGCAGCCGTACTATGTGATGCTATAATACGACTTATTCCCGGAGTATTAGGCAATGAAACCTCAGCCCTAACCGATTCGTTTCAAGACAACTTACTGGCACCACCAATCTATACCAGACCGCGAAACTACAACGGTTGGGAAGTGCCCGAAATACTCTTTAGCGGTAATTTTCCCGAAATTGAAAAGTGGCGACAGGAACAAGCCTACCAAAGAACCCAAAAAAGAAGACCCGATTTACTTGAAGAATAGGGTTTAAAAATATAAACAATTCATTGTCCATTATCAATTTATAATTATCTTTGCACCCAATTTCTGATTAACCTCTGGCGAAAATCGTGAATGTTGGTTTTGAAAAAACATTAAAAAGAATTGTAAAGATGGAATCTTTAGTAAAATTTGTACAAGACGAATTTGTAACCAAAAAAGAATTTCCGCAGTTTTCTGCAGGAGATACAATCACCGTTTATTATGAAATTAGAGAAGGTGATAAAGTAAGAACCCAGTTTTTTAGAGGTGTTGTAATTCAAAAAAGAGGCACAGGACTTACAGAAACATTTACTATTAGAAAAATGTCCGGAACCATAGGAGTGGAAAGAATTTTTCCAATAAATATGCCGGCACTACAAAAAATTGAAGTTAATAAACGTGGAAAAGTACGTCGCGCTCGTATTTTTTACTTTAGAGGACTTACCGGTAAAAAAGCGCGAATCAAAGAGCAAATGCGTTAATAACCTGTTAATAAGCTTGAAAAGCCCTGTAAAAACAGGGCTTTTTTTATTAACTTTTGTTAATAACTATGGTTCATAACTAGTTGATATCTAATTGTTTGAAAAATTTGTTTTTTTCATTTATTGTACTACTTTAGCATAACAGTCAAACAACAATTCCTGCGAGTTGGTTTTAAGAAATTAAATTTATGTATTGGTTGTTTTAAAGTAACGTTCTTTATACATATTTGTTTTTCGAGATTTACAGACGCCATGTGTACGCATTGGAGATTTTGTAAGTCGGAAGCATAAGTAAGTGCTGGATGTACTTGTACAGGTAGTAACTGCTTAAGTGGAAAGTTTCAGAATGCATTGTGCGCGAAAGCAAGCATTGAGCTACGAAGCAATGCTTTTAGTAAGGGACTTGTCATGAAAATTGAAAAGTACTGAAAAAAGCATCAAGAAAAACAGGTAAACGGAGGTTTGTAGTAACGTGTCAATACATTTTGAAAGTTACTTGTTAAAAATCTCTTTTGAAATAGATGATGTTTGAACCCTAAAATAACAGGAAACTGTTATGCAAAGTAGCAATACTTAGGTCACACGGAAACTATTTCAGAGAAAGCCATGTCAAAGTAGAGTTAATCTATAGTGATATGGCTTTTGTTTTTTAAGTAGTTAATAATCCCAAAACTTCAACTCTTTTTAAACTTTTAATTAAATGTAAAAAACCTGCCTAAAACTTCGCTTCTGTTTAGCTCAAAACCTTACAAAACCATATCATTTTTGTATATTCGCATTCCGAAATTCTAAAAATTCAATTGCAAACATCAACTCATAAAATCCAGAAAACTAATGTCAACAATTATCTATACAAAAACCGATGAAGCTCCTGCTTTGGCTACCTATTCTTTTTTACCCATTGTTAAAGCCTTTTTAGAGCCTTCTGGAATACATGTACAAACGAAGGATATCTCGCTAGCAGGTCGTATTTTGGCAAATTTTTCTGATTACCTCACAGCAGAACAAAAAGTTGAAGATGCCCTGACAGAGTTGGGAGAACTTGCAAAAAAACCGGAAGCCAACATTATTAAACTACCCAATATAAGCGCTTCAATTCCTCAGTTAAAAGAAGCCATAAAAGAATTACAAACTAAAGGTTACACCATACCAAATTATCCTGATGAACCTCAAACCGAAGTAGAAAAAACAATAAAACAACGCTACGATAAAATTAAAGGAAGTGCCGTAAACCCGGTATTGCGAGAAGGAAACAGTGACAGACGTGCACCAAAAGCAGTAAAAAATTACGCACGAAAAAACCCGCACAGTATGGGTGCTTGGTCGCCTAATTCCAAATCGCATGTAGCCACCATGTCATCAGGAGATTTTGCTCATAACGAAAAGTCAGTAACCTTACCCAAAGCAACAACGGTTTCTATTCAGCATGTTGACAAAAACGGTAACAAAACGATATTAAAGAACAGTCTAACCCTGCTTGAAGGTGAAGTTATTGATGCTACAGTAATGAGCAAAAAAGCTTTACTTACTTTTTTAACCCAACAAATTGCAGATGCCAAAGAAAAAAATGTACTTTTTTCATTGCATATGAAAGCTACTATGATGAAAGTAAGCGACCCTATTATCTTTGGACATGCCGTAAAAACATACTTTAGAACTGTTTTTGATAAGCATGGAGAAACACTTGATAAGATAGGTGTAGATGTGAACAATGGACTGGGAAACCTTTTGAGCAGCCTCCAAGAACTGCCGGTAGAAAAACGACAAGAAATTCAAGTAGATCTTTTAAAAGCCCTTGAAAGCGGTCCGGATCTGGCTATGGTAAACAGTGACAAAGGCATTACCAATTTACATGTACCCAGTGATGTAATTATTGATGCATCCATGCCGGCAATGATTAGAAATTCAGGGCAAATGTGGAACAAAGAAGGAAAACCACAAGATACCAAAGCTGTAATACCCGACAGCAGTTATGCAGGTATTTATACGGCCACCATAGATTTTTGTAAGAAACATGGCGCTTTTGACCCTACTACAATGGGAACAGTACCCAATGTTGGACTTATGGCACAAAAGGCGGAAGAATACGGGTCGCACGATAAGACTTTTGAAATGACAGCAAATGGCAAAATGCAAGTAGTTGATCAACAAGGAAACATTTTACTTGAACATGAAGTAGAAACCGGAGACATTTGGCGTATGTGCCAAACTAAAGATGCACCTATACAGGATTGGATTAAACTAGCCGTTGCACGTGCCAAAGCTTCAAATACTCCTGCAGTATTTTGGCTGGATAAAAACAGAGCACATGATGCCGAACTTATTAAAAAAGTAAACACCTATCTGCCTACCCACAATACCTCTGGTTTAGAAATCCACATTCTGTCTCCGATTGAAGCCACACAATTTACCTTAGAAAGAGTTAAGGCCGGACTAGATACTATTTCGGTTACCGGAAATGTGCTCCGCGATTATTTAACCGATCTTTTTCCTATACTGGAACTGGGAACTTCTGCAAAAATGTTATCCATTGTACCATTAATGAATGGTGGTGGATTATTTGAAACCGGTGCCGGAGGTTCAGCTCCAAAACATGTTGAACAATTTATGGAAGAAAACCATTTACGTTGGGATTCGCTGGGAGAGTTTTTAGCCTTGGCCGTTTCGTTAGACCATTATGCAGAAGTAAACCACAACGAAAAAGCGCGTATTTTAGGTGAAACTCTTGATGAAGCTACCGAAAAGCTTTTGGAAAACAAAAAAGGACCTTCCAGAAAAGTAGGAGAACTTGATAATAGAGGAAGTCACTTTTACTTGGCCTTGTATTGGGCTGAAGCTCTGGCAAAACAAACTAAGGATGAAACCTTAAAAACCTTGTTTTCTCCAATTGCAAATCAATTGAAACAAAATGAAAATGAAATTATAAATGCACTAAATACCATACAAGGGAAACCCGTATATATCGGTGGATATTACTATCCCGAAGAAAAACTGGTTTCTCAGGCTATGCGTCCAAATGAATTATTCAATTCTATTTTGGCACACTTAAAATAAGTCATTCATTTTAAACTCCTGAATCAGGAGTTTTTTCTTAGGTTGTTTATGCGTTTATACACTCTCATCTGTTTTTTATATCTACTTTGCGTTTCTGTAAAAGCACAAGAGCGCGTAACCCTCAGCGGAGTTATTACAGAAGAGAAAAGTAATGAAACTTTAATAGGTGTTACTGTTATTTTTCCTGAATTACAAACAGGCACTACTACCAACGAATACGGCTTCTACTCTATTTCTTTGCTTCCGGGAACATACAAAGTTCAAATACGTTATGTAGGCTTTTCTACCATTGAACAAAATATCGTACTGGACCAAAACCAAGTGCTTAATTTTAAACTCGTTGAAAATACAGAAACTCTAGATGAGGTTATAATAGAAACCGATGTTGAAAAACTCAATATCAGAAAACCCCAAATGAGCGTAAATTCACTGGCTATTAGTACCATTAAACAAATACCTGTTGTATTAGGTGAAGTTGATATCATCAAGTCTATTACCCTTTTACCCGGCGTTACCAATGCAGGTGAAAACGCTTCAGGGTTTAATGTTCGTGGTGGCGCTGTAGATCAAAATTTAATATTACTAGACGAAGCCACTATTTTTAACTCCTCGCATTTGTTTGGATTATTTTCTGTCTTTAATCCTGATGCCATTAAAGACCTTAAACTCTACAAAGGTGGTATTCCCGCAAAATATGGCGGACGCGTAGCTTCTGTTTTAGATATCTATCAAAAAGAAGGAAACAGCAATACTTTTAACGTTAATGGCGGTATTGGTTTAGTTTCCAGCAGACTTTTAGCTGAAGGCCCTTTAAAAAAAGAAGAAGGTTCGTTTCTTCTTGGAGGAAGAAGCAGTTATGCACATTTGTTTCTTCCTCTTTTTGATATTGACAATGTTGCCTATTTTTATGATTTAAACACGAAATTGAGCTATAAATTAAATCAAAATAACAGCATTTATTTATCGGGTTACTTTGGTCGGGATGTTTTTAAAATAGCTCAAAATTTTGAAAATAGTTACGGAAATGCAGTCATAAACTTCAGATGGAATCACCTGTTTTCAGACAAATTATTTTCCAATTTTTCGTTGATTTATTCTGATTACAACTACGACCTAAAATTAAATTTCGTTGAATTTGACTGGACCTCAGGAATTAGAAATTTCAATGTAAAGTATGACCTGAAGCATTACCTGAATGATACCTTTAAATTAGATTACGGAATCCATAGTATCTACTACAAATTCAATCCCGGCAAAATTGAACCCACTACAGAATCTTCAGGTATAAATCCTTTTAAGCTCACCGACAAATATGCCTTTGAAAATGCCGTATATATAGATGCCGAACACAAACTTACATCAAAATTAAGTGTGGCCTACGGTATAAGAGCAAGCTCCTTCCTTCGATTAGGACAAAAAGAATTGTTCGTCTACGCCAATGATAGTCCTGTAATTTTTAATGAAGACCTACAAATTTACGAAAAAGCGACTCCCATAGATACCCTAGGTCATAGTCGCGGGCGTGTAGTGAAAGACTTTTTTAACCTGGAACCCAGACTGGCTATTGCCTATCAACTTAACCAAAACAGTTCGGTAAAAGCCAGCTACAACAGGATGAGTCAATACCTGCATTTGCTTTCCAATACCAGTTCGCCAACTCCGCTCGATGTATGGACACCAAGTGGAAAATATATTAAACCTCAACTTCTTGATCAAGTTGCTATTGGTTATTTTAAAGACTTCAACAACAATTATACTATTGAAGTTGAAAGTTTTTACAAAATCATAAAAAACCGGATAGATTACATAGATGGAGCCAATCTTATTGCAAATAATGCCATAGAACAAGTGATATTAAACGGAAAAGCAAGAGCCTATGGAGTAGAGTTGTTGTTTCGTAAAAATCAAGGCGATTTCCAAGGATGGATAGCGTATACCCTTTCAAAATCAGAACAGCAAACCAAAGGCCGAAACACATCAGAAAGCGGAATCAATAATGGCGTATGGTATAACACACCTTATGATAAAACCCATGATCTTTCAATAACTTCAAATTATATTTTTAACAATAGGTGGAGTATTAGCAGTAACTTTTTACTACAAACAGGACAACCCACAACATTTCCTAACGGACAATACGAATACAACGGGATAACTGTTCCCAGTTTTGGACTGCGAAATACAAACCGGTTACCTACCTATCACAGATTGGACGTTTCGGTTAATTACACCCCGAAAACTACTAAAAAAAGACAATCCAGCTGGGTATTTGGTGTTTACAATTTATACAATAGAAAAAATGCTACTTCTATAACTTTCAGGCAAGATGCCACTACCGGAGCCAACGAAGCCATAAGGTTAGCCATTTTTGGTATTGTACCGTCAATATCCTATAATTTTAAATTTTAAGGTAATGAAACGCATTTATTTTATCCTGCTTAGTTTTCTAGTCTTTTCTTGCGAAGACAACATAAATGTTGATTTAGAAAATGCGCCACCAAGATTGGTGATAGACGCTTCCATAAACTGGCTTAAAAATACACCCGGAAATGAACAAGAAATAAAGCTTACACTTTCTACTCCTTATTTTAGTTCCGAAATTCTGCCAGCCACAAACGCAACAGTTGAAATAATAGACAGTAACAATAATACATTCACCTTTATTGAAGAAGGACAATCAGGTATTTATAAAAATACTACATTCATACCGGTTTTAAATCAAACCTATACCTTACACATTGTATACAATGAAGAAATCTATACCGCTACTGAAACTTTACAGCCTGTTGTTCCTATAGATTTTATTGAGCAAAATAACAACGGTGGTTTTTCAGGTGAAGACATTGAGCTGAAAGCCTACTACACCGATCCGGAAACAGAAAATCAGTATTATTTCTTCGAATTCATTAGCCCGATTAGTGTTATTCCTTCTTTAGAAGTATACAGCGATGAATTCACCAACGGAAATCAAATTTTCGGATATTATAGCAATGAAGATATAGAAACCGGAGACCAAATAACTATTAAAATTCACGGGATTTCAAGGCAATTTTATGAGTTTATGTTTTTACTTTTACAGCAAAACAGTGAAGAAGGTGGTGGTCCCTTTGAAACACAACCTGCAACCCTTAGAGGAAATTGTGTAAACCAAACGAATCCAAATCATTTTCCTTTTGGATACTTTAGACTTTCAGAAGTTGACCAAGTTGATTATACTGTTGAATAAGCCTAAATAATAAATCTATCATCTAAATAAAATCTGCTTTAAAATCTGTATTTTTGAAGTATGAGTTTTATAAAAACTACTGAGCAAGATTCGAATTACAATCATTTGGAAAAAATGAGTGTTTCTACACTGCTCAATAACATTAACAAAGAAGATAAAACTGTTGCCTATGCTGTAGAAAAGGCAATCCCTCAAATAGAAAAGCTGGTTGAAATTGTAATCGAAAAACTTAAATCCGGAGGAAGGTTGTATTATATCGGCGCAGGTACAAGTGGAAGATTAGGCATAGTAGATGCTAGCGAATGTCCGCCGACTTTTGGAGTTTCAGATGATGTAGTCATTGGACTCATCGCCGGTGGAGATGCCGCCATACGAAAAGCTGTAGAATTTGCCGAAGATTCCACTACACAGGCTTGGGAAGACCTGCAGGCTCATAAAATATCAAAAAAAGATATTGTAATAGGAATTGCCGCTTCAGGCACGACACCTTATGTAATTGGTGGTTTAGAATCCTGTAACCGGCAAGGCATTATCACAGGTTGCATTACTTGCAATAAAAACAGTCCGTTAGCAAAGGTTGCCCAATTTCCAGTTGAAGTTGTTGTTGGTCCGGAGTTTGTTACCGGAAGCTCCCGAATGAAAGCCGGTACTGCACAAAAATTGATTCTGAATATGATTTCTACTACAGTTATGATTAAACTAGGACACGTAAAGGGAAACAAGATGATAGACATGCAGTTAAGTAACCACAAGCTGGTTGACAGAGGCGTAAAAATGATTGCGAAAGAATTAAATATTAACCTCACGGAAGCCACTGAATTATTAACCAAATACAAAAACGTAAGAGAAGCAATAACAAACTACCATGGAAACAAAACACACCGATAAAAAATTACTGGTCTCAGGTATTAAAACAATGTTCTTGTCGCTGATTTGTATGTTTTTAGGACCTACAGGCATATACATTGCTTTTGGCAATCAGGAAAAATCATTTTATTACCCACTTTTAATTGTATCTGTTTTAGTTATGGGTTTTGCCATTTATTTTGCTTTTAAAGGAATTTCTACTATTCTGGACAGTATGTTTAAATAGCTTGGTTCAATTTTGGCCAACTATTTAATTTCAAGATATTGTTTCTGAAAAAAAGTAACAGTCCTGTTTAACACAAACTAAGTGAGTAATTTACAAAGCTAAAATGGTATTTTGTCGAATTATTTTGAGTACAACTTTTGTGAATGCTACTTTAGTCTACGATTTGGTAAATGCATAGTATTAAAAATAATTCCTATTAGGTTCCATTGCGCATAGAAAAAAAACATATGGTACTCTTGCTACTGTTTTTAACAGTACTGTATGGCTATGCACAATGCCCAAATGACACTGAAGACCCAATGATTATTCCACCGGCTGATGTAACTTTGGGTAATGATATCGGGTATTGCAGTGCCACGCTTACACCTGCACAATTAAGCTATCCTGTGGTTTTTGACCAATGTGGTATTCTATCGGTAATTCCTACTGGTATCCCTTCAGGATATGTATTTCCGGTCGGTTCTACAACTATAACCTGGGTTGTGACAGATTATTCCGGTAATTCTGCAACAGCCAATCAGACGGTAACTATAATTGATACTGAACCCCCAAGCATTACTTGCCCCACAGAAATAAATGTAACAACCAACACCGGCGCGTGTGATGCTTATGTAAATTTAACCGTAAATGGAACCGACAATTGTTCGGTAAGCATTGTTAGTAATGATTATACTACCGGTGGATTAGATGCCAGCGGAACTTATCCTATAGGTACCACCATAGTTACATTTACAATAACCGACAGCGTTGGACTAACTTCTACTTGCAATGTGAATGTAAACGTGATAAATGCAGATAGTCCTACAGTAACCTTAACAGGGCCAAACAATGTAACTATTGAAGCCTGTGATACTTATACGGAACTAGGTGCTACTGCTTTTGATAGTTGTTTAGGAGATATTTCTTCAGATATTTTTATTGATACCAGTAATTTTATAAGCAATCAAACCGGTACATACACAATAGAATATTCTGTAGTAAATGCGGCAGGAATTTCTTCAGCACCCGTAACCAGAACCGTAACTGTTGTAGACACAACACCTCCGTCACTAAATTTAATAGGCCCAAGCACGTTAACCATTGGTAACTGCTCTACCTACACCGAATTGGGAGCTACTGTGATTGACCCGTGCTTTGGCGATATATCCGAAAATGTTACCATTACAAATTCAACTGTAGACACAAGCACACTGGGATCTTATACCGTAACTTATACCGTTGTGGATAACAGCGGAAATTCAGGAGGTTCAATTACAAGAACCGTAAATGTTATTGACAATACACCTCCGGAAATAGTACTTTTGGGTGATAATCCACTAATACTGGAAGCTTGTGATACTTACACCGAACTAGGTGCTACTGCCATTGACCCTTGTTTTGGTACAGATTATTCAGCAGATTTACTTATAGACACCTCCGAATTGAATATAGCAGAAGTTGGTACATATCAAGTAACCTATAATGTTACTGATGCTTTTGGAAATTCAGCTATTGAAGCAACAAGAACTATTGAAGTAGTAGACACTACACCACCAGATTTAATGCTTTTAGGAGATAATCCACAAATGGTAAGCGCTTGTACGCCATACACTGAATTAGGTGCTACAGCTATTGATACCTGCTCAGGAATAGACTACAGTAGTTCTATTATAATAGATGCTTCCAATCTTAACACTACAGTAGAAGGTGTTTATCAGGTAAGCTACAGCGTATGTGACGCTACAGGAAATTGCTCACAAACTGTAACTCGAGATGTACAAGTGTTATTAAGTAACGATTCGGCTAGTGCCGGCGACGATTTCACCAATACTGTATGTACTGACACCACTATTTCACTAGCAGGAAATCCTGTTATAGGAACAGCAACTAGCGGTCTTTGGACAGTAACTTCAGGGCAAACATCTGGATATAGTTTTTCTAATCCTTCAGACCCAAACTCAACATTCACCGGAGATATTGGCGAAACCTATACCCTTACCTGGACAATAGACAATCCCGAACCGTGTCCGGATGTAAGCGATAGTATAAACGTTACTTTTATTAATTGTAGTGCGTTGGACTTTGACGGCGTTGACGATAACATAACCTTCAGAAATAATTTCAATTTAAATTCTGAATTTTCACTGGAACTATGGATGAAATCTGAAACCCAAAACAATACCATTCAAACCATTATTTCAAAAAGAGCAGCTAACCATTTAATCAACGGTTACGACTTGCGTGTAGTAAATAATTATATCTCTTTCAATTGGAACAATGGCGAAACTCTTTCTTCGGCACCCTATCAAATCAACACTAATCAATGGCATCATATTGCGGTAACTTTGAAAGCCGGAGTTTTCAAGTTATATATAGATGGCATTGAAATAAATAGTACAACCGGTACGACTCCAATAGCCAACACCTATGGATGCATTGTAGGCGGAATGTTTCAAACAGCGGTGCCTCCGTTTAGACCGATTCATTATTTTGATGGTGGCATAGACGAATTGCGTATTTGGAATGTGGCACTAACGGCTTCACAAATACGAAAAATGATGAATCAAGAAATAGAAAACAACTCCGGAAATGTATATGGTAAAGTAATTCCTATTGCTATTGAAGGGTTGTCCTGGAACGATTTGAATGCATATTATAAAATGAACCAAAGTTCAGATTTAAACGGCGGATATTTGCTTTCTAGTAATGGAAATCCGGTATCCGGTTTATTACGCTACATGACTACACTACAAGCTGAAACTGCTCCACTACCCTATTTAAGTACTAATCATGGCACTTGGACAAATGTCAATACATGGCTTCATGGTAACGTTCAGGCTATTCCCAACAGTATCGGAATAGATGGAGTAACTCCTGTAAACTGGAATATTGTTAAAACCCAGCATAATATTTCTTCCGGAAATAACAATATTGTGCTTTTGGGACTAAATGTTTCCAACAATATACTAACCATTGAAAACAGCAACCCGATAGATGGACAAAGCATAAGAGTAACCGACTACCTAAAAATTGACAGCACATTAAAGTTAATGGGTGAATCCCAACTTATTCAAGATTCCAATAGTATCGTAGATTATACAGGAACAGGTGTTATTCATCGCGACCAGCAAGGCACTTCAAATCTATATAATTACAATTATTGGGGTTCACCGGTAAGTGCAAACGGAACTACCTTTACCGTAGGAAGTATTTTGCATGAAGGCACACAACCGGTTTTGTGGACAACGGCATACAATGCCAATCCAAACACATCACCTATAACAATGAGCAGCAGATGGCTCTATCTTTATGAAAACTACCCGGTAAATTCCTATGCCGATTGGCTTGCAATTAATGAAAATAGCAGCGTCAATGTTGGTCTGGGTTTTTTAATGAAAGGAAGTGGCACTACCAACGCCGAGCAAAACTACACCTTTATAGGCAAACCCAATAACGGAACCATAACTTCACCTATTACGGCAAACAATGAAGCTCTAGTTGGCAATCCCTATCCATCAGCAATAGATGCAAACGAATTCATAATGGATAACAGTAGCAGTATTTTAGGAACATTATACTTTTGGGAACATTATGCCAGCAACAACACTCACGTATTGGCAGATTATCAAGGCGGTTATGCAACCTATAATCTAACCGGCGGAAACGCCGCTGTATCGCCTCCGGAAATTAGCGGCTTGGGTGCGCCTTCAAAAATTCCGGAACGCTACATTCCGGTAGCACAAGGGTTTACGATAATTGCCAATACCATTGGTGGCCAAATCACCTTTGAAAACGATCAGCGTATTTTTGTCAAAGAAACCGTAACCGGAACAGCCAATAATGGTTCTGTTTTTATGCGTTCTAATCAACCTTCGTATAATACTACATCAGATATTATTAAACGCCTTCGGTTAAAGTTCACTACTCCGCAAGGAGCCAACAGACATTTATTGTTGGGATTTGTTCCGGAAAATGCAGCTGATGATGCTTACAATTACGGATATGATGCACTAAACACAGAAAATCTGCCTGATGACATGTCTTGGAGCATTGAAAACAACAACTATGTTATTCAAGGCGTAGGCAATTTTGATACTACAAAAATGTATCCGCTATTTGTGAAACTCACTACTGCTGGAAATATTCAAGTTGAACTTACAACCTTAGAAAATTTTGATGAAGAAATTGACGTTTATATTTATGATGCAGTTTTAAATACATCGTTTAGAATAAACGATGACCCTTTTCAAATCTTTCTTAATAGCGGCGACTACTCAAACCGATTTTTTATTACTTTTTTACCGAATCACCAACTTTCTGTTGCAGATGAAAATTCAGAAAATATTTTTATTAACTACTTATCTCAAACCCAGGAAATTTTAATTAAACTTCCCAATCATTTTAAGGTAAACCAAGTAGAATTAATAAACCTCCTGGGGCAAAAAATATTTACATGGGAAAGCTCACAATTTAACAGAAATGAAAATACCTTAAAACTTCCTTTAAAACCTGTTTCTGAAGGCACCTATATTGTGAACATCAAACCATTTGGCACTTCACCTCGCGCAAAAAAAATAATTATAAGTTACTGAATTTAAGAATTCTAATCTTTAATAATCCTTTTATCTCTTTTTTTTTACGGTTTGTCTAAAATATGGCTATCAAGACAAAATTTACCCTCAACTTAATTGTAAAATCCAAAAAAAAAAAACAATTTTACACTGCTATTAATCAACAATGTTGATGCAAATATTCCAAAGAACAGCTCTACAAGCATTAATTTATTAATGTTTTTGAATGGAGACTTTAGACTTGCGCGGCCTGTCCGGTGAACTAACTACACAACGGCAGGTCAATTAACTTTTTTGATTTATAGCTAAACCCAAAACTACTACAACCCCAATAAGTTGTGGTGCAATTTTTATCATTAAATCAACCAATTATGAAAAAATTATACTTCTTCTTAACGTTGCTTTTTCTGGCTTCGTTTTCTTATTCACAAACCACGCTGGCGCATTTTGGACTAAACAACAATTTAGATCCGGACAATGTAAATGCTTTTGGTACACCAACAGCTACTGTTAATGGGCTTTCCTACTCCACAACAAATTGTGAAGGAAGTCATAGCCTTTCCACAAATCAGGATGCAACATACTTAGAAATAGCAGTAAGCACAATGGGCTTTCAGTCCATTTCTGTTTCATTTCAAAATCAAAAAAGCAACAACGGTGCAGGAAATGATTTTTGGGAATTATTGGCAGATTACGATAATAACGGAAGTTTTGACCAACAACTAGCCGCTAACGCAGCCTCAGGTAGTTGCTCAACAAATTCGTTTGCATTAGACAGTAACTTTGATGATCGTTCACAAATAAAACTTAGATTAAATTATTCCAGAGATAAAAATATTACAATATTTCTTGATGATATTGAAATAACAGGAACTCCAATTGTAGCTGCTACTCCGGTATTATCTCCGGGTTCTGTACCTTCTTTTGGCAATGTATGCTTAAATACAGAAGCCGGACCAAACAGTTTTACTATTACAGGTGAAAACCTTACCGCAGATGATGTAACAATAAGTGCGCTTTCCGGTTTTAGTTTTTCTACCACAGCCGGAGGAACCTATACCGCTGCTTTAACACTGCCACAAACCGGCGGTTCTTATTCTCAGGAAGTTTATGTAAAATTCAATCCAAATACGGCAAGTAGCTACAATGGCAGTGTTCTAATAGGTGGTGGCGGAGCTTCCTCTGTAAATGTACCTCTTTCCGGAAGTGGAGTAACTATTCCCCTAGCCGTTGCCAATCCAAATCCTAACGGTGCATCTGATGTGTGTTATGACGGTGGTGGAATACTTACCAATATTTCATGGGAAAATATAGCTTCTGCTAATTCCTATGATGTGTATTTTGGAACATCGGGTTCTCCTGCATTTATTGGAAATACATCTAGCAACTTTTATCCTGTAGGAGCCCTATTAGCAAACACAACTTATTACTGGAGTGTTGTACCAAAAAATGACTGTGGTGAAGCAACCGGTAATATTACGAGCAGTTTTACAACCGCTTCAAGTCCATGTAGTAGTGACTATTGCGATGTAAACATAACCGAAGTACGATCAATTACAAGAGTACTATTTTCTAATATAGACAATTCCAGTTCTCCTTCTACAGGTAGTGCTTCTTATGAAGACTATACTGCCATTGAAGGTAATGTGGTTCCGGGTGATTCATACGTTTTCACAACTGAAGGATTTACCAACGGAAATAACACTTTTAATTATAGTGTGTTTATAGATTGGAATCAAAACGGTGATTTTTCTGATATCGGGGAAGGTTATTATGCCGGTACCATAACAAATTCTACCGGAATTGACGGACAACAAACATCTACTAACATTATAGCCCCAACAAATGCACTGCCAGGAATTACAGGCATGCGTGTAATTAGTAGTTTAAACCCGCTACCTTCTGATCCTTGTGGTACCACCATAAGCGAAGGACAAATAGAAGATTACACATTAAGAATATCTGATTGTAGTTTTATCTCAGCTTTAAACGGATATGCAGCTACAAGCGGATTTCAAGCCTGGAGTTTTAACCATACTTCAGGATCCAGTAATTCCGGAAATTTTCTTGGTGATGCTACATTAAATGGTGACGGCGATAATACAGCCGATGGAGATATTAATACCGGCAGCCAATCTTGGGGACTTTATGCCAATGGTGGCCAAACTGCCAACCAAAACATAGAATTAAGCAATTTATTAGGTCCTAACAGCACTTTAAGCCTACAAATGGACAACGGATGGATTGAAAACGGAGGCACAGTAGGTTTAGGGTTGAAAAATGGTGCTGGTGAAGATTTGATTGAATTCTATTTCAGAGGCGGAGAAAGTGACTACAAAATTAATGCATTAGATAACGAAACAGGAACCGGTATCAGTTTTACAGATGAAGGCCTACAAATAGATTTTACACTCAGTACACAAACAACCGTAGATATTATAATTACCGAACTTTCAAATGGAACCACACACAATTTCTCCAAATCACTTAAAAATCCTATCGGAGGTCAATTAATCAGAGAAATCCGATTATTTAATGCCTTTGCCGGAAGCGGAAGCAATTATGATGCTTTCTTCAACAGTCTACAATACTGTGCAGAACCGGTAACAGACAACGATGGTGATGGATACACAGCAGATGTAGATTGTGACGACAACAATGCCGCTATTTACCCCGGCGCAGAAGAAATTTGTGACGGTATTGATAACAACTGTGATGGATTAATAGATGATGCTGATCCGGCAGTTACAGGACAAGATACTTGGTACGCAGATGTGGATGGTGATGGTTATGGAAACCCAAATGATAGTATTTTAGCATGTAATCTACCATCTGGATATGTGTCGGATAGCACAGACTGCGACGATACCAATGCAGCAATAAATCCCGGAAATACTGAAATCAATTTTAATGGCATAGATGACGATTGTAATCCCGATACCTTGGATGTTAACTCTGGAATTTTTGAAAGCTATGTAGTTGTAAATAACAATTATTACGACTTACTGGCTGACACCGGAAATCCGGATTTTAATGGCTTCAACCTTTCTAGCTTTACCTGTGGTGACAATTTAACTTTAAACGGAGCTCAAAATAAAATTTTTAAATGTGATACTGGTGATGTTCTTAATGGTAAACTATTCTATCGCGTATATGAGAGTTCTTCAACACCGGGTAGCTTTGTTGAACTAAATTTAAACTGGTCTAGTAATGATTCTGGAGCTCCTGCCGGTTGCCAAAACCAAACTTGGGAAACCGTCTCATACAGTGTTGATTTATTAAACAACCTGACTCCAGGAAACTATATCTTGGAAATTTATACTTCTGCCGATTATACCTCTAATCCAAATTCTGGAACACATTATGCTAATAATGGTGGTGCAAATTATGCTGCTAGTTTTAGTTATTATGACGATGCACCTCAAGCCATTTGTCAAGATATTACCGTACAATTGGATGCTAACGGACAAGCTAGTATTGTAGCTGCTGATATTGATGGTGGTTCTAACGATGCTTGTGGTATTGCTTCACTTTCTGCCGGTCAAACTTCTTTTGATTGTTCGCATAT